>NZ_CANMXD010000011.1:0-190797 GCF_947501725.1 uncultured Planococcus sp.
CAGTAAGTTTTGCGCGGGCCGTTTTGCGCGGCCGTTGCTGTTTGTTGACGTTTTGCTGTTCAGTTTTCAAGGTTCAAGTTTGATTGCCGCGCTCATTGGCGACTTTATTAATATACCTTACTTCAACTTCAGTGTCAATACTATTTCAAAATATTTTTTCTGGGTTGTCTTAAGGACATATATAAATATAAACCGCCACGAGCGAAAAATCAAGCCTTTCTTTTTAAAAAGAACATTTTAATTTTTTGATAGTCTGTAATAAACAGCGTAATCCCCGCCAACACTACACTTCCGCCCACTATTTGAGATACGCTCAAATACTCACCAAGTATAAAGTAAGCAAGAATAGCAGCTCCTACTGGCTCAAAAAGAATCGCAATTGAAATGACATTGGTACTAACCCACTTCAACGCCCAGTTGAATAAGGTGTGGCCAAGCAAATTTGGTATGAGTGCCAATAATAAAAACCACATCCATTCGGAAGCCGGATAAGGCCCAAAGGATTCTCCTTTGAATACAATATAGAAGAATAACGTTATCGTGCTGATTCCGTAAACAACGAACGTATAAGTCACTAATGATAATCTCTTTCTAACATCCTGTCCAAATAACAAGTAAGCTGTGATCAGTGCACAAGCAATCAAAGCCAACAGGTCTCCATAAAGCGCACTTCCACTTACCTTAAAATCTCCGTAACCAATCAGTACACTTCCCGAAATCGCAATCCCTCCCGCAACAAGGGTCTTAATAGAGAGTTTCTCTTTAAAGAAGAAGTATGTACCCGCAAAAGCGAATAATGGCTGCAGCGTCACAAGTACTGTTGAACTGGCCACTGATGTATAATTAAGTGATTCAAACCATAAAATAAAATGAAACGCTAAAAATACTCCAGCTATCGATGTGAAGAGCCAATCTCTTCTGCTTAGCTCTTTGATTTCATGGGTATATTTCAGGAAGAAGACAGGACTCATAATCAAAATCGAGAATAACATACGATAAAAAGCTGTTACTCCTGAATCGGCAGATGTCATCTTAACAAAAATCGCTGACAACGCTACCGAGAAAACTCCTACTATAATAGGGATATACGGATGAATAGCCGGTTTCTCCATTCAAACACCTCTTCTTTACTTCATTTACACCGACAATGCACGTTATAAGTTTGCCATTACCAGCCAAAAGAATCAATATAAGTTCAAATAAGGAGGGTTAACAATATGGAGTTTTTCAGTGCCTTACAAATATCTTCATTGGAAACTTTCTTTAAACTTCTTATAGCTGCTCTTTTAAGTTTAGTCATTGGGCTAGAAAGGGAATTAAAAAGGAAGCCGGTTGGACTTAAAACGAGTGTCGTCATTTCCACCTTCAGTTGTCTGTTGACTATCATCTCGATTGAATCTGCTTATATTGCGCAAGGCAGCGAGTATGATAATGTTAATATTACAATGGATCCGCTGCGCCTAGCTGCCCAAATTGTTTCCGGCATTGGTTTTTTAGGAGCCGGAGTGATTTTAAAACGCGGCAACGATTCCATATCAGGATTGACTACTGCAGCGATGATTTGGGGTGCTGGAGGAATCGGAATTGCAGTTGCAGCAGGTTTTTATATTGAAGCCATGACTGCTGTGCTGCTCGTACTGATTGGAATTGAAGTGTTACCTCTCCTTCTCTTTAAGTTTGGGCCAAAGCGTTTGAAGATGGTCGAAGCGAACTTAAAAGTAATTGTGGCTGACCGAGCATCAATACGAGAGGTGTTGAATGAATTAAAAAAAGGCGGTTCGCTTATTGAAAGCATATCCATCACCCATTCAGATTTGGAGGGTCCTTCTTCTTTTCAGAAACTGACGATCCGCATGTCATTTTCACATGAGAAAGACACAATCGATCTGTATCAAGAGATATCGGATATGGAAAAGGTTAAGCAAGTTGAAATTGAACTGATTTGATCGAGGAGGAATTTTGATGAAAGAATTTTTCGGATTATTGAAAAACGGCAATAAGCCGTCATTGACGGCAGCAGTCATTAATACATTTATCGCTATTATGAAAGGCGTCGCTTTCTTTTTTACCGGCAACGTCGCTATGTTCGCTGAGACGATGCACTCTATTGGCGATGCAGCCAACCAGTATTTCGTTTTCATCGGTTCAGCACTCTCTAAGAAAGCTCCGACAAAGCGATTTCCAAATGGTTTTGGCCGTCTATTGAATATTGTTCTTCTCGGGGCGGTGTTGATTGTTGGAATCATGGCTTATGAAACGATCATCGAAGGCTGGCACCAGCTGACTCATCCTGTAGAAGCAGAAGGATTTATCATCAGTGTTGTGGTGCTGTCCATTGCAATCATTCTTGAATTTTTTGTTCTATATAAAGCCGGCAAAGAAATTTTACATGAAGCCGGTGTTAAAGGTGGAGCAATGGCTCCGCTCACTACAAGCTTTACCCATTTGAACCGGGCGAAGCCGGCAACTAAATTAGTATTCCTGGAAGACCTGGTAGCAACTGCAGGTGGTGTATTGGCCTTGATCGCGGTACTGATTGCACATTACACAGGCTTCCTGCAAGTCGAAGGTGCGGCATCCATCGCTATCGGCTTTATGATGCTGTACGTTGTCGGGAAAGTTTTCATGGACAATGCACGTGGTGCCATCGGTGAAACAGATGAACAGATGGTCAACCATATTGCCCATCTATTGAGCGACCATCCTGATGTTCGGGATATCAAGGAACTGGAAGTTGTTAAAGAAGGAGAATTCCTTCATGTCGAAACAAAAATCGAAGTTGACCCTAAGTTGGATGTTACACAAGCAGACGCCTTGCAGGAACGCTTGGCAGAACTTATCCTCAGCCAACCAAGTGTCGATGATGTGATTGTTTCCCTGGATGCCGATGACGGCCTTCCTCATTGGACGCATCTCAGCAGCCGCCCCGCATCTCTCGATAAAAAATGACCAAAGAAAAAAGGCTCAGCGCTTTATGCTGAGCCTTTTTCTTATAGAGACGCCTGAAGAATTTCTTTAACGTCTTCATCTTTTAATTTTGCAAAGTTGCCGAACTCACCATAGACCATGGCTTTTTCAACCATCATATCAATTTTCGAATCATCGATGTCGTAATAGTCCAAACGTGTAGGTGCACCAAGAGAAGTCCAGAACGCTACCAGGCGATCGATGCCTTCGTTGGCGATATCCGTTTCTGATTTGCCTTCTGGATCCACATCAAAGACACGGACTGCCATTTGAGCAAAACGAGCAGGATTCACTTTCACATTGTGGCGCATCCATTGCGGGAAGAGAATCGCCAATCCACCGGCATGGGGAATATCATAAACAGCCGACACGGCGTGTTCGATATTATGTGAGCCCCAGTCTCCTCTATAACCCATTTCAAGGAACTTGTTTAAAGCCATTGTTCCGGCAAACAAGATCGTTTCACGGTTTTCATAGCTTTGAAGGTCGTCCATCAATTTCGGTGCAGTTTCAATGACTGCTTTCAACACACCTTCACACATCCGGTCTTGAACAGGTGTGTTGCTCGCATCGTTGAAGTATTGTTCGAAAATATGGGACATCATGTCGACAATTCCGTAGACCGTATGGTTTTCCGGGACCGACAATGTATATGTCGGGTCAAGGATTGAGAATTGCGGGAATGACAGCGGGCTACCCCATCCATATTTCTCCTGCGTTTCTTCATTTGTGATAACGGAACCGGCATTCATTTCAGAACCCGTTGCCGCAATTGTTAAAACTGTCCCGAAAGGCAAAGCTTCTTTCGGCTGTGCTTTACGGGAAACGAAATCCCATGCGTCCCCGTCATACTTGGCGCCACAAGCGATGAGCTTGGTGCAATCGATGACGGAACCGCCGCCTACTGCCAAAATCATTTCAATGCCTTCTTTTTTGCAGATTTCAATGCCTTTTCTGGCAGTCGAAATCCGTGGGTTCGGTTCTACTCCGGAAAGCTCGAAAACTTCAAGCTCTGCTTCTGACAACATTTGAATGACTTCATCATAAAGACCATTCTTTTTAATACTACCGCCACCGTATACCAGCAATACCCTCTTACCGAATTTCGGCAACTCTTTCTTGGCCGCCTGAAGCTGGCCTTTACCAAAAATTAGTTTTACCGGGTTGTAAAATGAAAATGCATTCATCCAATCATCCTCCTCTATTCAGGTTATATTATGTAGTTTCTTAAAACAAAATGCAAAAGATTGAGACAGAAAAACCGCCTGGAACAGAATCCAGGCGGTTTTCTTATTGTCTTAAACCCAGCCACGGAAGCGTGAAGCTTCAGCAGTTCTGCGGGCGCCGACCATATAAGCTGCCAAACGCATGTCGATATTGCGTGTAGTGGCAACGTTGTAGACATTTTCAAATGCATCAACCAATTTTTTGTTGAGTTTTTCGTCCACTTCTTCTTGTGTCCAATAATAACCTTGGTTATTTTGTACCCATTCAAAGTAAGAAACCGTAACTCCGCCAGAGCTTGCCAGAACATCAGGAACTAAAAGGATTCCGCGATCTGTCAGCATCTTAGTGGCTTCAGCGGTAGTCGGGCCGTTTGCTGCCTCGACGACGATGGAAGCCTTGATATCATTGGCATTCTCTTCCGTAATCTGATTTGCGATAGCTGCAGGTACCAGGATATCGCAATCCAATTCAAATAATTCCTTATTTGTGATGGTGTTATCGAATAGAGTAGTAACCGTTCCGAAACTATCACGGCGGTCCAATAAATAATCGATATCCAAGCCATCCGGATCGTGAAGAGCGCCGTAAGCATCCGAAATGCCGACTACTTTCGCTCCAGCGTCATGAAGGAATTTCGCGAGGAAACTCCCTGCATTGCCGAAACCTTGAATGACAACGCGTGCACCCTGCATATCCAGCCCACGTTTTTTTGCAGCTTCATTAATACAGATGGTCACACCTTGAGCTGTTGCTTTGTCGCGGCCTTGAGATCCCCCAAGAACAATTGGTTTACCTGTGATAAAGCCCGGAGAGTTGAATTCATCGATTTTGCTGTATTCATCGTACATCCATGCCATGATCTGAGAGTTAGTAAACACATCCGGCGCTGGAATGTCTTTGTTCGGTCCGACAATCTGACTGATCGCACGGACATATCCACGACTCAATTTCTCAATTTCGTGCATGGACATTTCGCGCGGGTCGCAGATAATGCCGCCTTTTGCTCCACCGTAAGGCAATTCCACAATCCCACATTTTAATGTCATCCACATTGATAAAGCTATTACTTCATCACGATTTACATCCGGATGAAAACGGACTCCACCTTTTGTTGGTCCGACCGCGTCACTGTGTTGAGCACGGTAACCGGTAAAGACTTTTGTTTTGCCATCATCCATTCGCACCGGAATCCGCACTTCCAAGATCCGCATCGGTTCTTTAAGAAGTTCGTACATCGCATCTTCGTATCCAAGCTTATCCAATGCAGTTTTAATAACATTCTGCGTTGACGTCAACAAGTTCAAGTTTTCAGCCATTGTATTAGTTCGCCTCTTTATATTTTAGTAATTACTCAGCATCTAGTGTAACACATGTCAATATTTATGTGCCATGTGAATGCTATTTAGAGAATACTTTTTGAATGCGTTCAATCGCCCAATCAAGTTCTTCTTTTGAAATGATTAGGGGCGGTGCAAAACGGATAACCGTATCATGCGTTTCCTTGCATAAAAGGCCCAGTTCCTTTAATTGTTCGCAATACGGTCTAGCAGCTTCAGTCAATTCCATACCGATGAACAATCCACGGCCTCTGACTTCTTTAACAGACGGATGGTCGATTTCACGCAATTTCCCCATGAAGTATTCGCCCAGTTCCTGAGAGCGTTCTGAAAGCTTCTCATCTAGCAAGACTTCCAGAGAAGCAACGGAAACTGCACATGCAAGCGGATTTCCGCCGAAAGTGGAACCGTGTGATCCCGGATTGAATACACCCAGTACGGATTTGTCGGCTACGACACAAGAAATCGGGAATACCCCGCCGCCGAGCGCTTTGCCAAGGATATACATATCCGGATTAACATCTTCCCATTCGCAGGCAAACATTTTGCCTGTACGCGCAAGTCCGCATTGAATTTCATCCGCAATAAAAAGAACGTTGTTTTCGCGGCAAAGTTCTCTCGCTGCTTTAAGGAAACCTTTTGGAGGCATGATGATTCCCGCTTCACCCTGAATCGGTTCGATCAGGAATGCAGCAGTGTTTGGTGTAATTGCATTTTTCAATGCTTCTAAATCACCGAATGGAATCAAGTTGATGCCAGGAAGCATCGGTCCGAACCCTTTGCGGTATTCAGGATCTGATGACAATGAAACAGCCGTCATCGTACGGCCATGGAAATTTCCGTCGCAAGCGATGATTTCTGCCTGGTTATCCGCGACACCTTTTACATCATATGCCCAACGGCGTGCAGCTTTGAATGCCGTCTCAACAGCTTCAGCACCCGTATTCATCGGCAATGCCATTTCCTTACCGGAGATGTCGCAGATCATTTGATACCATGGAGCCAATTTATCATTATGGAATGCACGCGAAGTCAAGGTAACGCGGTCCGCTTGATCTTTCAGTGCTTGAATGATTTTCGGATGGCGATGTCCCTGGTTGACAGCTGAATAAGCTGACAGCATATCCATGAATTTGTTGCCCTCTGGATCTTTTACCCATACGCCTTCTGCTTCTGTAATTACGATCGGCAGCGGGTGATAGTTATTCGCACCGAATTTCTCTGTTTGTTCAATAATAGTCTGTGTCTGCGTCATCTAAATTCCTCCTTTTTTAAAAAGGGCAGACATTCGTCTGCCCCTTTAATGAATTATTATACCATTTCTTGTTGTGTTAATACATTTAGAATGTTGAATTAATACATTTCAGAAGTGGTTTGTGCCTGCATGTGAAGAACAAGGTAATCTGGTCCGCCTGCTTTTGAGTCGGTTCCGGACATGTTGAATCCACCGAATGACTGGTATCCAACGATTGCGCCTGTACAGCCGCGGTTGAAATACAAGTTCCCAACATGGAAATCTTCACGGGCTTTTTCAAGGTTCGCGCGGTTGTTTGTAATAACTCCGCCAGTCAAACCATATTCCGTGTTGTTGGCGATTTCGATTGCATGGTCAAAATCTTTCGCTTTCATCAAACCAACGACTGGACCAAAGATTTCTTCCTGCATAATGCGTGCCTGCGGATCTAGATCAGCAAAGACAGTCGGATTTACGAAGAAGCCTTTAGAATCATCTCCGTCTCCACCTGCAACCAGTCGGCCTTCTTCTTTGCCGATTTCAATATAGTCCATGATTTTTTTGTATGAGTTTCCGTCAATGACCGGTCCCATGTAATTGGATTGATCTGTCGGATCGCCGATCGTCAATTCTTTTGTCAATTCGATGACGCGTTCAAGAACAGTGTCGTATACATCTTCAACGATGACAGCACGTGATCCAGCTGAACATTTCTGTCCGCTGAAGCCGAAGGCAGATTTCACGATCGATTGTGCAGCAAGCTCAAGATCCGCTTCCTTGTCCACGACCATTGTATTTTTCCCGCCCATTTCAGCAATCAGACGTTTCATCCAAATCTGCCCTTTATTCACTTTAGAAGAACGCTCTGCAATGCGCAGGCCAACTTCTTTTGAACCTGTAAATGAGATGAAGCGAGTGTTCGGATGATCGACCAAGTAATCCCCAACTTCTGCGCCTGGTCCTGGAATGTAGTTGACAACGCCTGGTGGCATGCCCGCTTCTTCAAGGACTTCAATGAATTTGTAGGCAACGATTGGGGTTGTTGAAGCTGGCTTCAATAGAACCGTGTTTCCTGCAACCATTGCTGCAACAGTTGTTCCAGCCATGATCGCGAAAGCGAAGTTCCAAGGCGAGATAACGACGCCTACTCCCAAGGGGATATAATCGTAGCGGTTGTCTTCGCCTGGACGGCTTTCCACTGGCATGCCATCTTTCAGGCGCAGCATTTGGCGAGCGTAATATTCCATGAAATCGATGGCTTCTGCTGTATCCGCATCTGCTTCATTCCAAGGCTTGCCTGCTTCTTTCGTCAATAGTGCCGAGAATTCGTGTTTGCGGCGGCGGACAATCGCAGCTGCTCTCATCAACACATCAGCGCGAATTTCAGGTTTTACTTTCTTCCACGTTTTAAAAGCTTCGTCAGCTGACTGCATTGCTTTTTCAGCCAATTCTTTATTTGATTTTGACACGCGGCCAATTAGTTCTTCTTTATTTGAAGGATTGAATGAAACGATTTTATCTTCAGTGGTTACACGCTCTCCACCAATAATCAACGGATAGTCCTGACCCAGGTAAGCTTCAACTGTTTTCAAGCCTTCCAGGTAGTCTGTGCGATTTTTGTCGATCGAGAAATCTGTGAATGGTTCGTGTTTGTAGGGAATCATGTAAATCCTCCTTGAGTTTTAAGTAAGCGCAAAAAAAATTTGCACTTTATATCTGCTTCCATATATAATAATGCAAAAGATTGTTGCATAATTCAAGTGTTTTTATTTAAAAAATCAAAATAATTTTGGAGTGAGCGTTTTGAAACCGGAAGATATCGATTTATCCCCATTCTATAAATTTGCCGGAGAGCACGTGGCCATTGGGATTCACGCAGTTGACACTAAAGGGAAAACCATTCTTTACAATAAAAAGATGAGGGAAATTGAAGGCTTTGATTTTGATGAGCTGGCGGACCGCTCCCTGTTGGAAATGTTCCGTTTCGACCAATCCGAGAGCACCCTTCTGCAAGTTCTGCAAAGTGGTAAGCCTGTTTTCAACGTTAAACAAACTTATTGGAACCGAAAAGGCCAGGAAATCACCACCATCAATGATACGTATCCGGTCTTCAATGGAAAGAAACTGATTGGGGCCATCGAGTTATCACGGGATGTCACGACGCTCGAAAAAGTGATTTATCAACCCTTGAAAAAATACGAAGAACCCATCACCTTTTCGACGATTACCGCAGTTTCCAAAAGTATGAAGAAAGTCATTGCAACTGCTGAAAAAGCGGCCACAGCAAAATTGCCGGTACTGCTGGTTGGGGAATCGGGGACCGGCAAGGAATTGATTGCTGAAGCGATGCACTCTGCCCAATCCTCTGACAGGCAAATGTACACACTCTATTGCCATGGAACGGATGGCATGATCATCGATCAATTAGGGGAAGACATCAAGCAAATTGACGATGGCACCATATACTGTGAGCGAATCGACTTGTTGCCGCTGCCGCTGCAGAAGCAATTATTAGAGATGGCTGAAGAACGTTCGAAGGGAAATACGTATTTTATCGCAAGTGTCGGTGACGACCCCGTGGAATTGATCGCTTCAAATCAGTTATTGAAGGATCTGTATTATTTCTTTTCGTCGATGACCATCAAAGTGGAACCCCTGCGGTCCAGAAAAGAAGACATCCTGCCGTTTGTAAACGATTACTTTTCACGTCATCGGATGATGGTCGGTTCGATCGTCCAAGGGTTGGATCAGGAAGTCACGGATTTGCTTCACACATATGATTGGCCAGGCAATTTAAAAGAACTCGAATTGCTGCTCGATGAAACTGCTTCGATGTTGACGACACAGGAAATTGTGACGGTCGACATGCTGCCGCATCACTTCAAGCTGAAGACAGATCTGAAGAGTGATCATCAACCTGAGGATTTTATCGTCCAATCCAATACGGACCTGTTGCCGCTTGATGAATATTTGTTCGAGGCCGAGATGTATTATCTTCAAAAAGCGATGGATCTTCATGGCGGCAACGTCACGAAAGCAGCTGCTGCCCTTGGGATGAGCCGGCAAAACCTGCAATACCGGTTACGGAAAATCAAAAAAAACGAAGCGCAGACATGAGGTCTGCGCTTCGTTTTTTGTTTTGTTACTGGTTTTTCTTACTGTCCAGAACGTTTGATCCACTCTTGCATTTTGTCTTTCAATGAGTTGAATCCTTCAGAATCACTTTCGTTCACGTGTGACTGAAGAGATTGTTTTGGTTTTTCAGTTCTTTGAGCTGCTGGTGGCTGCTCTTGAAGTGCGCGGATTGAAAGGCTGATTTTTTTAGATTTCTCATCAACTTCCAATACTTTCACGTCAACTTCTTGTCCTACTGCCAAATACTCACTTACTTCTTTCACGTAACCGTGAGTGATTTCTGAAATGTGGACCAAGCCTTGTGTTTGGTCGTCTAAAGCTACGAATGCACCGTATGGCTGGATTCCTGTTACTTTACCTGAAACCGTATCGCCTGTTTGGTATGTTTTTGTCATGTTTACCCGCTCCTAGTCATATCTAATTGTCCTGTACACCTATTGGCATCTGTATATTATAGCACAGGTATATGCCTAGAGTAAAATCAGTAATTATTTAAGATAGCCAGACGCCATCCGTCCTCGGTTTTTTTCATCAAAAAGCTTTCCTTAAACAGACTGTCCTGAGGGCCGGAAGCGTATTCTATTTCGGCTCTGCCAGTAAAGTCTCCTGAATTCCATGCACTGAAATTGGTCGCGAACGTCAAATGTGCCAATTCGGAAAATGGGCGAAAACTATGCAATTCCAAAAAATACACGTATTCTTCATCTGTCCATTCAGTTTCTGTACTCAACCTTCTCATCGTTTGGATATCTTTGTTTTCCACGGCTTTGAAAAACACCCCTGCCACTTCTCCAGGTTTGGTGTCAGCAGGAAGCTGTTCCTGTTTATCTGCTGTAAATGCCGTATACAAAGAGTCGACAACTTCTTTAAACTGCTGATCTTCACCCAGCAGGTCGTAACTTTCGTACTGCTGGTAGTCGACTTGCCATATCCGGTCTTTCTCAGTCACCAACAGGACATCCAATCGTTGATCGTGTTCATCCAATTGAACTTGAGGGTAGATATAGACCTTGTCCTTTACCCGCTGTTTAAAGAAGCCCCCCGAAAGTTCAACCCATTGTGCGGTTTCTGCAATATCGGGAATTTGCTTCCACTCTTTTTCGAATTCCGTAAGCGGCGGCTTTAACGGACTTTCCGCCAACAGATGCCACAGCGTTTCGGTATCTCCGAGTTTATTGGCATAGTGGTACATGAACAAAACGTCCAGTGGCGGGACGTCCGCTAAAAGCTCTAGGTCGTGAGTAGATTTGAATGATTCGTATAAAGGCTGTATGCGGCTCCAGTCAAAATCCTGCATGTCGACAAATTCATCTTCAATCATCAAATTGCCATTGGGCAGCTTCTCGGCAAGGTCACCTGACTTTTCCATCGCCAAAGCATCCGAGAGATCCTGGAATTCCAATTCATCGTAATGAGCCGAGGCAGTCCAATCACTGGCTTCCATCTCCTCAAGGATCGGCAGCATCAAAAAGGCCAGCGGATTGGATGTAGCCAAGCCATTCCAGGCTTTGCGGTAATCGTCTTTGACTTTTCCTTCATCATTATAGACCGAAGAGCTTTCGCTCCCCTTCACCAACTGCCAAAAGACTTGCTGATAGGCCACTTCGATTCCACCAAATAAGGAAGTCCCATCCCCTTCCTCCAATAAAGCCTGCTCCATGATGATCAAGTGCTGAGGTACGCTTTCGACAGGCATCAAAAATCCGCTGTCATCAAAATAAGGTTCATTGCTCAAGAGGTTTAAATATTGCCAGGCATAAGGGTCACTTGCGATCGGCTGCTGCTGATTAAGGATATGGACATCCCGGACCGTTCTGAACTTTTCACCGTTTGGATGTACAACTGCGAACAAGTTGTATTCGGGAAGGGATTGCACAAGCAAACGCAATTCTTCAGGATAGTTTTCTGACTCCGCCAACAGTTTTTCGGGAGATAACTGGTCCATCACGATCGTCGATTCCAATTCCTCCTGATACTTCAACAGCACGCTGTCCGCAAACACACGGAGCTCGCCTGTTTTGGCTGCATAATTGCGGAGAAAGTCTTTTATTTCGCTGCTCGGCATTGTGTTGGGACCCGTTAAGGACTCGGTCATGCCTCTCGGCGTTTCAATTTGCCTGAAAAGGTGATCCATGGCCAGCTGCATTTCAATGGGATCATCTTCCAGCGAACGGAGTGATTCATCACTGAACATCCTTGCCATTTCGGCATCTGCCTGTTTGACATAATTCAGCTGACTATATTGTTCAACCGACATTCCCAATCGTTTTGGCGAGGTTTCTTTGATGGTTTCGTATTGACTTTGCCAATCGGCAACCATTTCATCCGTCACTTTCTCAGCTTTTTGATATTCTGTTGTTCCTGCTGTTTCGGACTGCTGGTCATTTACCATAAAGCTGGCTCCGATGACCGCTGACAGAAACAGGCCCGCCATTCCCATTACAATGAACGGTTTTTTTCGGTTCTGCGGTGGAGGCTCTGTGATTTTAGCGGATTCTTCTGGAGAAGAAAGGTTTCTATCTACACGCTGAAGCTCACGATCAGCTGGCAAAGGCGGCAGAAAGCGGCGATAGGATTTTTCAAGCAGAACCAGCCGCTGTTGCATCTGTCGTTCGTCCACTTGCAGATGCTGCTGCAACTCCCGCGTTCCTTCTTCCAACACCTGACGTATCTGATGGTCCTGCATTTCTGTAATGATAGAGATATCCGCTGGCGACAAGCTGTGAAAGCGAGCTAAAGCAAATGGGACACGCTTAACCAAGTCCATTTTTTGCAGCTGCGTGTGCAGTTCCTGATCCTCCGGAAACCCAAGTACTTGAGGTTTACTGTTGTTTTCAAGTTGGAGAGGGTGCTCCTGTACTTGTTGAACCGTTATTTTGTATAGCTGAATTTTTGCCTGCTCTGGTGTCAGCTGCTCGAATTGTTCATACAGTTGGAGCAGGACCAGCTGTTGGAAATTCGGCAGTTCTTCTATAGTTACACCTAATTGGTAGACAAAGCGGCCGAGATCCGGCTGGATTTCACCCGCCCAAGAAGAGAATGCGGATTCTTCCCCTTTTTGGCCTTGTCCATAATGATCATTTGCAGAAGCCATTGCTCCACCTCTCAACCTTTTGGAATAATCACTCTTTTCACTTACTAAGTATTATACGCCCTAATCTTCCCAGCGTTTCAAATACTGCTATTTTTTTTAGTGCTGCTCGTGTAAAATGAGGAAATCTACATGAGATAGGAGTGAAGAAGTTGAAAAAACGTGATCAATGGAGTTCCAAGCTAGGCTTTATTCTTGCGGCTGCAGGGAGCGCAATCGGCTTGGGGGCCATTTGGAAATTCCCATACGAAACCGGCGCTAATGGAGGCAGTGTCTTTATCTTACTGTTTATCATCAGTACAGTAGCCATCGGATTGCCGATTCTTCTGGCTGAATTTGTCATCGGCCGCAGAGGCCAGGCTGACGCAGTCAGCGGATTGAAAAAACAAGCTCCCGGTAAACCGTGGTATTTAATCGGCTGGTCCGGATTTATCTTTTCGTTTCTGATTTTGTCTTTTTACAGTGTTGTTGGCGGTTGGGTCTTATCGTATTTGGGCCGTTCTATCCTGTTCCAGTTATCCGATTTAGGGGACGCTGAATTTGCCGAGCTGTTTACCGGCATCATTACTAATCCATGGGAAGTTCTGCTTGCGCAGGCCGCTTTCATGGGATTGACTATTTGGATTGTACAAGGCGGCATCAAGGGCGGCATCGAACGCGCCAGCAAAATCATGATGCCGGCATTATTGATTTTCTTCCTGGTGTTGATGATTCGTTCGTTGACACTGGACGGCGCAATGGAAGGCGTACGTTTCATGTTCGTTCCTGATTGGTCATTCTTTAATTTTGAAACAGCATTGGTGGCACTTGGCCAAGCCTTCTTCTCGTTAAGCGTCGGTGTTGCCGGAATGATCACCTATTCATCCTACCTGTCGAAATCTGAAAATCTGACTCGATCTTCTGTCAGTGTGGTATCCTTGAACATCATCATTTCAATCATGGCAGGATTGATCATCTTCCCTGCTGTATTCGCTTTGGGCTATACACCCGATCAGGGGCCTGGTCTGGTGTTCATCATTCTTCCAGCTATTTTCGATCAATTGTTCATGGGTGAATTCCTGATGATCATCTTCTTTATCCTGTTGCTGTTTGCAACCTTGACTTCTTCCATTTCCATGCTGGAGATCACGGTTTCCATCGGCGTCAAGAATAAATACGATCGCCGACGCCGTGTCGCGTTGATTTTCGGCTTGATGATTTTCATCGTCGGAATTCCGAGTGCCTTGTCTTTCGGCGTTATGCCGCAGGAGATATTCTTCGGGATGACATTCTTCGATTTCGTCGACACATTGACGAGCAGAATCGGCTTGCCGCTCGGCGCCTTATTCACGTCACTATTTGCAGGCTATGTCCTGACGAAGCAAGATGCGCACGAAGAGCTGTCCCAGCAAAATCTATGGGTTGATATTTGGCGTATACTGGTCCGTTATGTGGCACCGATTGCAATCATCGTTGTCTTTATCCAAGGCATCATTGCTATCTTCCAATGATGAAACTGTTCGAAAAATGCCATAACTTATCCTATCGGAAAAATTCTGTGCATGATAGTATATAAATAGAAGAAAGTTCCATTAAAGAAGGAGTGCAGGAAAATGAAAAATGAGTTACACGACCAATTAAAAGCGCTTCGCGTAGAGCGTAACTTATCATTGGACGAATTGTCCTTAAAGACAAGAATTGGCGTCGCCAAGCTTCAAGCCTACGAAAGTGGCGAAGAAGTCCCTTCCAATCAAACTATTTTAATCCTTTCAAATGCATTGGAAGTACCCGCTTCTAACTTAGTAGATGGCTTAGGTTCAAAATAAGCCCTCATCAAAAAAGAGCTTTCAGCGAATAGTCGCCGAAAGCTCTTTTTGTTTTCAGATAATGTGTTTCGCTTCATACTTGAATGCAATCAACTTGTAGGAAATTTCCACACACTTCTCCAATGGAATCCATTTATCGAAGGAGATTTCATAGATGCTCTGGATTTGCTTCGCGAGCTCTGATGGATGATCCAGAACATGTAATTGGGCGATGACTTCTTCGATTTCGGCGCCATACATCTCTGAACCGATTGCAAAAGGATCCCATTCTTCCAGGACTGCAACGGCTCTTCTGTTCATTTCACTTGTATTCATTTGTTTTCACCTAACATTTCTACATCGTTAAGGGCTATAATAGCACAGAAACACAAAAAGAAAAGCAGAAGAACCAGGTAAAAAAGGAGCTTCTGCAATTCATTTTAAGTATTGAGATGGCCGTTCACTTCTTCAGTCATCTGCCGGAGTAGCTGGCACTTGCCCTTTTTTGTCACTGCTCCAGTATTTCGATGGAATCGATGGTTACGTCTTCGACCGGTTTATCCTGCACCGTTTCAACTGCCGCGATGGCATCTACGACATCCATCCCTTCGATCACTTGGCCGAACACCGTATGCTTGCCGTCAAGCCAAAACGCACCACCTTGTTCCAGATAAACTTCCCGGATTTCCTCCGGGTATTCGCCGGTCAAATCCGCTTCTGCAACAGCAGGTGCCTGGACGATGAAAAACTGGCTGCCGTTCGTCGTAGGACCTGCATTCGCCATCGACAAAGCACCGCGGATATTGAAGAGGTGGTCATTGAATTCATCTTCAAATGGAGCACCATAGATACTTTCACCACCACCGCCCGTGCCCGTCGGATCTCCTGTCTGGAGCATAAAATCTTCAATCACACGGTGGAAAGTCAATCCGTCGTAATATCCTTCCTCTGCATGCGTCAAAAAGTTTTCTACGGCTTTTGGTGCAATCTCCGGAAACAGTTTAATCTGCATGGGTCCCATGGAAGTCGTAAGTTCAACAAGTGCTTCGTTTTCAGCGACTTCTTTAGAAAGCTGAGGATAACCGTCCACTTCAACCGCTTCACTTTCGGTTGGTGCTGCGGCATCTTCTGTTCCGGTCTCCGCTTCTTCTCCTGAGCATGCACTCAGGAATAATGCCAATAAAATCGGCGTTATAATTGCTTTTTTCATCCTTTTCACCCCGCCTTATTTTAGCATAGAATATTTTTGAATTCACTTGTAAGATACAACACTTTCTTCGTAAGGCGAAATATCTTATAATAAGAACAGTTGCTCCATTAAGAAAGAAGGGGTCCAGTTGGATACTCAGAAAAAGAATTTCTTCATCATCATGTTCACCAATTTCCTGGTGGCCGGCAGTACCACAATGATTATGCCATTCTTATCTCTTTATATCGAATCACTCGGCAACTTCACTGATGAATACGTACAGCGCTGGTCTGGCCTCGTATTCGGAATCACCTTTGTCGCTGCATTGATCATGTCGCCGATTTGGGGCCGCATTGCTGATAAATATGGCTTCAAACCGATTTTAATCATCAATGGATTCGGCATCGCCATCAGCATCTTCATGATGGGGACCGCAGATTCTGTAACAGAACTGTTCTTGATCCGTCTGTTCATGGGCGTTGTGACGGGTTTCATCCCGACTTCACTTGCTTTTGTCAGTTCACAGACCTCTAAGGAGACAGCCGGAAAAACGCTTGGCACACTTCAGATGGGCAGCGTCTCCGGCACACTTTTCGGTCCGGTTCTCGGCGGCTTGATGGCCGACGCTTTCGGCTTCCAATACACTTTCCTGATTACAGCCAGCGTCATTTCGATTGCTGCCTTATTTGTGGTCTTCGGGCTGCATGAAATCAAACGGGTTAAACAGAAAGATGCCCATGTCTATGCGCCCAGAACCATCATCACCGGTATTTTGAGCCATCGACTGATACTGAATGTCATGATCATCACGGCGTTGATTCAAATCGGCAATTTCAGCATCCAGCCGTTATTGTCGCTGTATGTTGCGCATTTGACGGAAGGCAGCGGACAAGTGGCATTCCTGGCCGGCATCACTTTCAGCGCAACGGGAGTCGGAAATCTTCTGTTCGCCCGTCGCTGGGGCCGCTTGGGTGATTCAATCGGCTACGAGAAAGTTCTCGGATTCCTGCTGCTGCTGGCATTTGTTTTCATCATTCCACAGGCCTTCGTCACTGAACTTTGGCAATTGATCATTTTGCGGCTGTTGTTCGGGGTTGCAGTCGGCGGAATGATTCCGACGACCACCGCTTTGATGCGCCGGGAGGCACCGATTGAAATCCAAGGGGAAATCATGGGCTATAACACCAGCTTCCGTTTCCTTGGAAATATCATCGGCCCCATGTTCGGCGGGATTGTCAGCGGCTTTATCGGCATCTCTTCCGTCTTTATCGTGACAGGTGTCCTATTCGTCCTCGCTTTTGCCTTCCTCCGCTATACCTTGGCAAAACCCGAACAGGATTTCGAAGATGTACTGCTCGAGCAGGAATTGAAGAATATTTAAAAGCAGGCTTTCATCCGAAAGCCTGCTTTTTTGCTGTTTTTTTTCCTATTCACAAAATAAACATAATCAGGTTTCTTCCTATTTCAAAAGCGCCGGAAAATCTACAGGGATTCAACGACGTTAATCGATGAACGGTGCAAATCCATCAGATTTACGTTATAATTTCTAATTAGAAACTCATCACGTTTATGCTGGAAGGAGGATTCATTTGTCATTTGTATTTTTAATCTTTTTACCTTTGCTTGCAGCTCTGTTCATCCCGCTGCTATTTAAGAAAGTCGGAAAGATCCATACGGGCTGGTTTGTTTTGATTGTTCCCGTTATTTTATTCATTTACTATGCCTCTTTGCTCCCCACCACGATCGCTGGCGGCAATCTGGTTTCTGAATTCCAATGGATCCCTTCACTTGATATCGCGTTTGTTGCGTATATTGATGGGCTGAGCCTGCTGTTCACGCTGCTGATTACAGGCATCGGAGCTTTAGTGGTGCTGTACTCCATTTTCTATTTGGACAAACACCGAGAACAATTACATAATTTCTACGTTTATTTATTGATGTTCATGACGGCTATGCTCGGCATTGTCCAAAGTGACCACTTGATTACGCTCTACCTTTTCTGGGAATTGACATCGATTTCATCTTTCCTGTTGATCGGATATTGGTATACCCGCGACCGTTCGAGATTCGGTGCATTAAAATCTATGATGATCACTGTTTTTGGTGGATTGATGATGCTCGGGGGCTTTGTGCTGCTGAGCATCATGGGGAATACATATTCAATACGTGAATTGATCCCACAAGCACCTCAACTCGCGTCTCATGATTTCTTTATCTGGGCGCTCGTTCTTGTTCTGCTTGGTGCATTTACGAAGTCTGCCCAGTTCCCATTCTATATCTGGCTTCCGGATGCAATGGAAGCTCCTACTCCTGTAAGTGCTTACTTGCACTCTGCAACGATGGTCAAAGCCGGCCTTTACCTGGTTGCTCGCCTGACTCCTGTCTTTGCGATATCCGGAACGTGGATGTGGCTTGTTGCAGGGGTTGGATTGTTCACGATGTTCTGGGGTTCCTTCTTCGCATTGAAACAAAAGGACCTGAAAGGCATTCTGGCATTTTCCACGGTTTCCCAGCTCGGCTTGATCATGTCTCTGCTAGGAGCTTCGGCTGCCGGGTACCATATCGATAATATTGCGGAAACCACATTCAAATATGCCGGATTCGCCGCTATCTTCCATTTGATCAATCATGCAGTCTTTAAAGGCAGTCTGTTCATGATTGCCGGGATCATCGACCATGAAACCGGTACGCGGGACATCCGCAAATTAGGCGGACTCATGAGCTTGATGCCGATCAGTTTCACTGTTGCCATGATCGGTGCCTTTTCCATGGCAGGCTTGCCCCCATTCGGCGGCTTCCTGAGCAAGGAAATGTTCCTGACCGCGATGCTTTCTTTAACTGAATTCGATTTATTCTCCATGGATGTCTGGGGTGTGCTATTCCCGATCGTCGCGTGGCTCGGTTCCGTTTTCACGTTTATCTACAGCTTCTATTTCGTCTTCCATACATTTGCCGGTGAACATAAGCCGGATCAATTGCCGAAGCCTGCGCACGAAGCGCCGATCGGCATGCTGATCTCGCCGGTGTTTCTGGCGCTGCTCGTCATCGTGATTTTCTTTATCCCGAACCTCGTTGGCGACTGGCTCGTCAAACCTGCCGTTATGGCGATCCAGCCCTTCCTGTATAGTTCTCCTGGAGAGGTGGATGTCCATGTTTCGGCTTGGCACGGGTTCAATACCGAACTCTTTATGACCCTCGGCATCTTTGCCGTCGGCGGCTTGATGTTCTGGACATTGCACAAATGGCAGAAGAGCTATGACCGGTTCCCGGATTCCGTGTCGTTGAACGCTTTATACGATAACTTGATGTTCTTGAGCGACAGCGGTGCGAACCGTTTCTCTAAACTGTACATGACCGGCTTTATCCGCTCCTACTTGGTCTACATGTTCAGCTTTGTCGTCATTATCGTTCTCGGAACACTATTCCTGACCGAGGCATTCGCTTATGACGTCACCAACTTGGCGCCGATCGGTTTTTATGAAATTGTCATTCTAATGGCATTGATCGGTTCGACACTGACGATTCTGTTTTCGAAATCGAGGCTTACCGCCATTATCGCGTTAGGTGCAGTCGGTTATTCAGTCGCCTTGTTCTTCGTCATTTTCCGTGCACCGGATTTGGCATTGACCCAGCTGGTGATCGAAACCATTTCTGTCGCGCTGTTCCTGTTGGCATTCTACCATTTGCCGCAGATCAGCCGGAAAGAAGAACGTATGCGTTTCCGTCTTGGGAATGCAGTGATTGCGCTCGGTGTCGGACTCACGATGACTTTGGTCGCCTTGTCTGCACATTCGCAAAAGTTCCTCCCTTCCATTTCCGAGTTTTATAAGGAAACGGTCTACTCGGAAGCGGGAGGCGGAAATATCGTCAACGTTATTTTAGTCGATTATCGTGGATTTGATACATTGTTTGAAATTGCTGTACTGGGCATTGCCGGTATCGGCATCATCACCATGATCAAATTGCGGTTGACCAAAAAGGAGGGTCAACATGAGAACAAATGATGTCATGCTTCAAACGGCCACAAAAGTAGTGACCTTCATCATTTTGATGTTTGCTGTCCACATTTTCTTTGCAGGGCATTATACGCCGGGTGGCGGATTTGTCGGCGGGTTATTGACTACCAGCGCAATCGTCTTGCTGATGCTTGCGTTCGACATTGAAACGGTCAAAAAGATATTGCCGCTCAATTATGTCACGATGACAGCTGTCGGCTTACTGCTGGCTCTTGCCACCGCCTCTGCATCCATCATTTTCGATGTTCCTTTTTTCACACATGCTTATGATTATTTTGAATTACCGCTTTTCGGTAAAACGTCCCTACATTCGGCTTTACTTTTCGATATAGGCGTTTACCTGGTTGTTGTCGGTGTAACGATGACCATTATTCAAACGATTGGAGAGGATGAATAATGGAAATAATTATGTCGGTTGCCATTGGATTTCTCTTTATGGCAGCTGTTTACTTAATGCTTTCGAAAAGCCTGATACGCATCATCATCGGGACAGGGCTGCTGAGCCATGGCGCCCATCTATTGCTGTTGACCATGGGAGGGCTTGGCGGAAACTCCCCGCCCGTCGTGGCCGAAGGGGTCAGCGTCAGCGATTACGCAGACCCTCTTCCCCAGGCTTTGATTTTGACAGCTATCGTCATTTCATTTGCTGTAACATCATTTTTCCTAGTGCTCGCCTACCGGTCTTATCAGGAGCTCGGTACCGATAATATGGATCTGCTGAGAGGAACTGAAGATTATGAGTAATTTACTTCTATTTCCGATCATCATCCCTTTGTTTTTCGCTACTATCCTGATGATTTTTCCGAAGCGACTGAAACTTCAGCGCATTATTGCCGCGATTGCCGCGGGCACGACTTTGATCGCTGCATTGTTCCTATTGGCTAAAGTCAATGCAGATGGCGTACAGGCCGTGACGCTTGGCAGCTGGCCTGCACCTTTCGGCATTTCCATGGTATCGGATCCACTGTCCGCCCTATTGGTAGCTACGACTTCGATCATTACCTTGTTTGTCGTGTTTTACAGTTTCCCGACCATCGGTGTGAAACGTGAGCAATCCTATTACTACCCGGCTGTCATATTTTTGATGGTCGGCGTCAATGGTGCCTTTACCACAGGCGACATCTTCAACTTGTTCGTATTTGTCGAAGTATTGCTGATGGCTTCATATACCTTGATTGTCCATGGCGGGGAAAAACCTCAACTGCGTGAATCCATCAAATACCTGCTGGTGAACATCATTTCATCTGCTTTGTTTGTTGCCGCTGTCGCGTTCCTTTACTCGGTTACTGGAACGTTGAACATGGCCGACCTGGCAGTGAAGATTCCACAGATTGAAGAGACCGGCATCCTGACTGTCATAGCTGTCATGTTCCTGATGGTCTTCGGCTTTAAAGCTGCTATTTTCCCGTTATACTTTTGGTTGCCGGGATCGTATTACTCACCACCTATTCCAATATTGGCGCTGTTTGGAGCTTTGCTGACAAAAGTCGGCGTTTATGCCATCATGCGTACATATACATTGTTCTTTACAATGGACATCGCATTTACCCACGAGTTGCTGGGAATCATCGCGATCCTGACCATTCTTGCCGGCTGCGTCGGTGCACTTGCCTATTTCGATGTTAAAAAGATCATCATCTACAACATCATCATTGCTGTCGGTGTGATCCTGTTCGGAATCGCTCAATTAAATCAGCCAGGTGTCGATGGATCCATCTTCTATCTGCTTCATGATATGCTGATCAAAGCTTCCCTGTTCTTCCTGGTCGGAATTGTCGCCGTATTGTTCGGCACATCAGACCTGCGTAAAATGGGCGGATTGATCAAAACCTATCCATTCCTTGGCTGGACGTATCTGGTTGCCGCATTTGGACTTGCGGGAATACCGCCGCTCAGTGGATTCCCGGGCAAACTGCTGATTGTCCAGGGTGGATTTGAAGGCCCGCAATTCTGGGGCAGCATCGTCATTCTTGCAACCAGCCTGATCGTGTTGTTGAGTGCTGTGCGCATCTTCATCTATGCTTTCTGGGGAGAACCGGTTGAAACCGTTCCCTTAAAGAAATCCGTTTTCAATCAAATGTTTATCCCGACGGTCATCCTTGTTGCCATTACAGTGGTATTCGGGGTCGGTGCGGAACTCTTCATGCCGTTCATTTCAGGCGCAGGTGAAGTGCTGCTGAATCCATCCATCTATATTGATGCGGTCTTAAAGGAGTAGATGACATATGGCTTTACAAATCTTATTGAATTTCTTCCTGGCCTTTGTCTGGATGTTCATGACCGTTTCCTTCAGCCCCGCAGGATTCGCCATCGGCTTCCTGGTCGGCCTCGGCATCATCATCCTGATGCGCCGTTTCTTTTCTTATCGACTTTATACTTCGCGGGCATGGGCAATCATTTATCTGATCCTACTGTTCCTTAAAGAGCTTTTCTTGTCGAGCATCCAGGTTCTGCGGATCGTCCTTAAACCGAACATGAACTTGAAGCCCGCTATTTTCGAACTGGAAACCGAGCTGAAAGAGGATTGGGAAATTACCCTCTTGTCCGCTCTGATCACGTTGACGCCTGGAACGCTGGTTGTCGGCATTTCAAACGATCAGAAAAGGCTCTATATCCATGCGCTCGACTTTGAAGACATCGATGATGCTGTCAGTTCGATCAAAGACACGTTCGAGCGTGCCATTCTGGAGGTGAGCCGCCCATGATGATGTTTTACTGGATTTCACTTATCATCGTCAGCATAGGATTTACCGGACTGCTGTTCCGGCTCGTCAAAGGACCGACAATTGCCGATCGTGTAGTTGCACTCGACGCCATCGGGATTTCGTTGGTATCGATCGTTGCCCTGTTGTCCTTAATCATCGAGACTGAGTTTTTTCTCGAAATCATCTTGTTATTGAGCATCTTGTCATTCATCGGGACCATTGCTTTTGCAAAATTCCTTGAGAGAGGAGAGATTTTCGATCGAGACAACAATCGTTAACATCCTCATCATCCTATTAATGAGCACAGGGGTTCTTTTCAGCCTTGTCACGGCCTTGGGGCTTATTCGCCTGCCCGATGTCTATACGCGTACCCATGCGGCCTCTAAGAGCTCGACGCTTGGAGTTCTCTGTGTACTGTTGGCCGCCTTCATCCACTTTTGGCTGATCGAAGGCATCTTCAATACACAGATGATCATCGCCATCGTATTCCTGTTCATCACCGCACCCGTTGGGGGACATTTGATTGGACGGGCAGCCTATATGTCCGGCATCAAAGTCGCCGAGGAAACAGTGCGTGACGACATGGAAGGTGCGTTAAAAGAACAAAAGAAAAAATTGATGGACAATAAAACCACTGAACAATAAAAAAACCTGCAGACACATTGTCTGCAGGTTTTTTTCATTCTATTGTTCGTCCGCCATCTTCTCAACCAGCATCGCCAATGTTCGGACCATGGCACCAGTCCCGCCTTTAGGCCCCAAATCATGAGGGCCGTCCGCATCGGAGGTACCGGCAATATCCAAGTGAATCCATGGTGTGTCACCGGCAAATTCACCGACAAATCCACCGCCGAAAATCATATGGCCATCACGGCCTGGTGAATTGTTCAAATCAGCGACTTCACTTTTCCGGATGCGTTTCTTATCGCTTTCCGTCAATGGCAAGCGCCAGACAAATTCCCCGCTTTCCACAGAAGCTTCAAGGAAGGATTCGAAAAACGCCTCATCATTAGTCAAAGCCCCGGTTTTGTCTTTGCCTAAAGCCACAATGACGCCGCCGGTCAACGTCGCGATGTCCACAACATTGGTTGCTCCCAACTGCTTCGCGTAGCTGACACAGTCGGCCAGCACCAAACGGCCTTCAGCATCAGTGTTCAGGATTTCAATCGTTTTTCCACTCATGGAAATTATGACGTCATCCGGCTTAAAAGCGTTTCCGGAAATCATATTGTCTGTCGAGCCGATAACTGCCAGCACGTTTTTCTCCGGCTGCAGTTCGCCGATAATTCTCATAGCGCCCAGCACAGCAGCGGCTCCTCCCATATCGCCCTTCATGCCTACAATGCCGTCCTTCGGCTTGATCGAGTAACCTCCAGTGTCGAAGGTGACTCCTTTACCGACAAGCGCCAACGGGTCTTCAAAGCCTTCTGTCGCTTTGTACTTCAAGACAATCAGGCGCGGCTCTTCGACAGAGCCCTGGTTGACTGCAAGAATTGCGCCCATACCCAGTTCTTCAAGCTCCGCTTTCCCTAAGATATCCGTTTCAAAGCCATAGGTTTCGCCAAGTTCACGTGCATATTCCCCCATTGCAGTTGCAGTTAGAATATTTGCCGGCATATTGACAAGTGTCCGGGCTTCATTGACGGACTGACCGAAAACAGAGCCGACGATCGCTGCCGATTCGACATCCTCTGCTGCCTCTTCTGCCAATAAAGTCAGAGACTCCAGTTTCACCTGCGTCTCGTTGGACGTAGTCTTGTAATCGTCAAAGCGGTAGCCGCCCATCGTGATGCCTTCTGCAGCCAAAAAAGCGACATCCTCTGACGTGATTCTGTCATTTTCAAACGACTCCATGTAGATTGCTGCATGCTTCACTTTCTTCTTCGCCAATTCTTTGCCTGCCAATCCGAAGCAGGAGCGAAGGTTTTCCTCGGTCAATTTTTTACGGTCATCTAACCCGATGAACAAGACCCGTGGAATATCTCCGGAAAGTGTTGGATAGGTAATCAGTGATTTTAAATCGAATGATAGGTCCTGCTTGATCCAGCTTTCCAGTTTGCCTTCAAAACGCTGGGCGAATTCGCCCCACCCTTTGCTGTTTTCCGGATGCCGGCTTAGGCCGACAATGAGGATTTCAGCTGTGCTTTCCTGTGAATGCTGTTGTAGGTTGATTTGCATATAACCCCTCCTTTAGTCTGTTCTCTTTAAGTGTAGCATTTAATCCGAAGTTCGAGTAGTTCGGGTGACGAAGGAATATGTAAGCATGGAAAATTTACCGTCTATGTTATACTATGGGGGCATATTTAGACAGAAAGGCTGTGGCCCCGTATGGAAATTTTCTCTAACCTTCCTCTTATGATTGCCCTGTTCGCGATCGTATTTGCCCAATTCGTCAAAATCCCCATCCAGTATGCCGTAACACGTGAGCTCGACTGGAAGCTTTTTTCATCGACCGGCGGCATGCCAAGTTCACATTCAGCAGCGGTCACTTCTTTAACGACTGCCGTAGCTTTTGAACATGGTGTTTCCTCCACAATATTCGCGGTCTCGACGATGTTTGCCGTTATTACAATGTATGATGCCACCGGTGTCCGTTTTCAGGCAGGCCAGCAAGCCTTGACCATCAACAAGATGCGCCAGGACATCTATCTCTTTATGGATGAAACCAGAAAATGGCCGAAGAAAAAGGAAGAAGAAAAGATCCAGGAACTGAAGACCCTACTTGGCCACAAGCCGAGTGAAGTTTTTATGGGGGCTTTAACAGGTATAGCCATTTCCTTTATTTTTTACGGTATGCTGTGAGAAAAGCGCAAGCAGCCATGTAGCTCCGACAAGCGCTGGAAGACTTGCCGGTAATGGCGTTCCTTGCCATTGCTGGTAAGTCTGAAGCGACTCGAGGGGCTGGCTGCTGGAGTCTGGACAACAAAGAAAGGCACAGATGGCCTGATAAAAAAAGTTAAAAAAACGCCGACCCGGATGACCGGATCGGCGTTTTTCATTAAAACATCTGATAACCCATTTTGCGAAGGATTTTCATGACAAAACCTGATGTGATAGCACCAGCCCAGCCAGCAAGCAAGACGGCGATATCACTGCCTGTCATGGAAGTAATGGTGTCCCCCAACATCGAGAAGGATTCCCCAGGATTCGTGAAATAATCGAAAACGCCTACATCATCCACTACCAATAAGATAACGACCGGATAAACCACAGCCATCAGCCAAGTCATCCGAAGCAACATATTCAATAAAAAACCGATTCCGAAAAACATAACATAAAAAAGCAACATGGAAATAATCAATTGCACAATCGTGAATGAACTGTTCATGAACTCTAACCTCCGTTATTCCTTCCATCAGTTTACCCGAAAAAACAAAGGCTTTCAATCCAGCAGAACAGAGTTCATCGCTTTGTCACTTATACTAGAAAAGCGGAGACGGCCGTTCAGCTCCGACAGGCATAAGACGGTCTGGCGAAGCAGCATTTTTTCAGCTGCACAGCCAGAGTGGCTTATGTCCCGAGGAGTTGGCCGTTGGAGCTGGACACATGGAAAAGCGGAGCCAGCCGAACAAAAAGAAGCAATCGGCATGACTTAATCCGATTGCTTCTAACTTATTAACTTATTTTTTCCCCGAACCCGAACAGCAGGAGCACGTTTCTGAACCGCCCAGTCGCAATTGAAAATATCCTTGTCCTGAGCAATAAGGGCATTGATTGACGTTTTTAACCTTTTTGAAGATCGTCATCCGAAACACCTCCTTTTGTTCTTGTTTGTAATATTCTGATAATATAGCATATGACCCTTTTGAGTGCAACTGAAAAGAAAGAAATGTAAACGGTAACAAGCGCTTTTTTCTGTTATTTACTCTTTATTTCTTTTTAATCCTCTATTTTTTAAAAAACAGTTTGTATGCGGAATAGCCGAAGAGTTTGCCGGGATCTACATCCTCGATCGCCTCCAACCCTTCTTCCAGAACATAAGAAGCCATTTCATGCAGCATGACGGAAGCTTCTGTATCGCTTGATAAGTCTGCCGGCGACACCCAGTCCGCCAAATACAGTTCAGATAATTGCGCAACAATGGGTTGCTCTTCGCTCTCTGCCTTCAATAAGAAAATCGCCATATTGTCGCTGATTTCTTCGCGGATGACTCCTGAACGAAAACCGATCATTCCCTTCAGCTCACAGTCAATCCCGGTTTCTTCTTTTACTTCCCTTAGAACCGCCTCGTCAATCGTTTCAAAACCTTGTACAAATCCAGCGGGCAGCGACCACTTCCCATGCAAGCCGCCATACCTTTTTTTGACCACCAGCCATTGCCCTTTGGAGTTCACCACCAGCCCAGCTGCTCCCAACCAAACATTTCCACGTTTCGTATTTGCCACCACCATATCCCCCTTTTAAAACAGACAAGCCTCCAGCAAATGCACCGGAGGCTTGAATGGTAAATTATGAAGCGATTTAATATATCGTACTGAAGCTATCAAAAAAGCTCCCCGCTAAGGGAGCTTGGTTCATCCAGCTTACAGAACGTTGAATTTACCTTTTTTCAATACCAGCATAGGTCCGCCGATCATGAGCAATGCACGATTATCGATCATTTTCTTCATGAATGACGCTCGTTTGCCTGTAACTTTCTTACCGAAAACAACACCGATAGCATCATCATCACCAAGGGAGCAAACCGTTCCTTTGAGGTCAGGAACAAATTCAATAGTTGTTTCCTCATTAATCAATGCTTTTAAGTTCTTCGCAACGCTTTCACCCTGTTGCATAGCGATCTGTGCAGTTGGTGGGTACGGGCGATTCGTTTCTTCGTTGATCATCAATGCACAGTCACCGATAATGAAAACATCATCGTATCCTGGAGCACGTAAATCATTTTCGACTTTCACGCGGGCACGCATGTTTTCGATCGGAGTCGCTTCAATCAATCGGTTGCCGCGTACGCCTGCAGCCCAAACGACTGTACCAGCTTTGATGAATTCAAACTCATCATCGCCTTTTTTGATTTTAACGCCTTCTGGAGTCGCTTCAACAACCGGTGTACCGATGGAGAATTCGATTCCTTTAGACTCTAAATGGCCCACTGCATAGTTGACAAGCTCCGGATCGAAGCCAGGCAATACCATTGGTGCAGCTTCCACACAAACAACCCGAACTTTTTCACGTGGCACATCAAACTCTTTACACAGTTCAGGTACACGGTTAGCTAATTCCCCAAGGAATTCGATTCCAGTGAATCCAGCTCCACCGACGATAATTGTCAGACGGCTGTCATCTTTTACTGGTTCTGCAGACCATGTAGCAAATTGGAATTCAATGTGCTCACGGATATAACGTGCAGCTTTTACGTTCGCAATTGACAAGGCATATTTGTCGAGGCCTTCAATGCCGAAAGTCTCGCCTTCAAAGCCTAGTGCAATGACAATATAATCGTATGTAAATTCGCCATTGTCTGTAGTGACTTTCTTGCCGACTACATCGATTGCTTCAACAGTTGCTTGCACAAATTTCACTTTAACGCTGTCGATAACGTCTTTAATATCGTAACGCACCTGTTCAGGAAGCAAAGTTCCTGCTGCTGCTTCATGCAGCCATGTGCTTTCATAATGGTATTCGTTTTTATTGATCAATGTAATGTCCGCAGCATCTGTGCCAAGAACTTTTTGCAGGTTCACTACAGTAGTCAATCCACCATAACCTGCTCCTAATACTAATATTGACGGTCTTTTCAATACAATCGCAACCACCTTCAAGTCATTTTTTAATCGATTATCGACAAAGCGGTAAAACCTTGACGCACCGATAAACATCTACACTCTATATTAGACCTTATACCATATGATTTCAACCGGTTATTGCGTTTATCGCAGACTTATCCACAACAAAAAAGCCGGTTTGTGACCGACTTTTAACAATTCTCTGGAGTTCCTGCTTTTTTGGCGGTACGGAATGAAGTTCCACAGCCACATGAAGCGATGGCATTCGGATTTTCAATCGTAAAGCCGCCTCCCATCAATGACTGTTTATAGTCAACGACTGTCCCTTTTAAAATCGGAGCATCTTCTTTCGCGATAAGTATCGGGACTCCGAACTGCTCGTAAAGATCATCTTCTTCACCTTTAGATTGTTCAAATCCCATACCATATGTTAAACCGCTGCATCCACCGCCTTTTACAGCAACACGCAAGAAGGATCCTTCCTCCTCGTTATGGCGCATCATCTCTTTTACCTGGAATGAGGCTGCTTCTGTAATTTCAACTACTTCTGTCAATTCAATCACCATCCTTATCATTTATCATAGCAATCATTTCCACTATTATTCAAGTCGTCCACCTTCGAACAGCCAGGTAAAGTGAAATATTTAATTTGGAGCTGCATCATCCTGGTTACTCCATAAAATCTAATGTTATAGCACGAGTACGTTTACTTTATACAGAAAAAGGGACCTTAAAAGGTCCCTTGGCATTAAAATACTTGTTCTACTTCTACTATACCAGGAACTTCTTCCACTAACGCACGTTCAATCCCTGCTTTTAATGTAATTGTCGAGCTTGGGCAGCTTCCGCATGCACCGAGCAGACGAAGTTTTACGATACCATCTTCTACATCAACAAGTTCACAGTCTCCCCCGTCACGCAAAAGGAATGGACGTAATTTATCTAAGACTTCCATTACTTGATCTTCAATCAAAGCTTCAGTCATTTATATCGACTCCTTTCATTATAATCATTATAATGTGATTAGAAAGAAAAAGCCACTAATGAATTCACAGGAGGTTCAAAATTATGCAGAAAGAAGTATCCATTGAAGTCTACGGAACCGATGTAATCTGTGCTAGTTGTGTCAATGCACCCTCTTCAATCGACACATATGAATGGCTGGAAGCCGCCATCTCAAGGAAATACAAGGATCAGCCATTTTCAATTACCTATATCGACATTGAGAAATCTCTCACACTTGAGCACCAGAAAGACTATGCGCAGCGTATATTGGACGACGAATTCTTTTATCCGCTGGTATTGGTCGAAGGAGAAGTTGTCGGTGAAGGCTACGTACAATTGAAACCAGTCTACCGTGAACTTGAAAAGCATGGATTTGCAGAAGTAAAATAAGAAAAAGCGCTCTTAATTGAGCGCTTTTTCTTATTATCCGTTATGCCATTTATACATCCATAATACGCCTGATTTCATCAGACGGGCAATGCGGCCTGTAACGGTACGATCCGCCAAATAAGCGAAGCCTTGCTTTTTGCCAAGAGAACCAAGGAAACCTTTCAGCTTGATCTCCGGCATGGTTTCAGGCAATTCCTCGCCTTTCCATGTGGATTTCAATACTTTGACGATCTGTTCTGCCTGTTCTTCCGCCAACTGTGCAGAAGGCGCCATCGGCAATGCCGCACAATCTCCCACTACATAAACATGCTCGTCGTTCGGCAATTGATGGTATTGGTTGATGACCACACGTCCGCTGGCATCACTTTCAAGACCTAGATCACGCACTGGCTTGACCGGTTGGATACCTGCTGTCCAAACAACAGCATCCACTGAAATCGTCTCTTCGTGGTTATGGAGCATATTCGGCTCCACTTGTGTGATATTGGAATTCGAGACCACGTCGACATTATGATTTTCAAACCATTTTTTGACGAAGTTACTCAAGCGCTCTGGAAAGTCACGAAGGATCCGGGGGCTTCGGTCAAACAGCTTGATTTTCAAATCACTGCGGCTTTCCCGCAATTCGCTGGCAAGTTCAATTCCGCTGAGCCCTGCTCCCACTACGCCTACCACCGCACCTGAAGGCAAGCCAAGCAGAGCCTGATAAGTAGCACGTGATTTGCCGATTGTCTGGATGCTGTAAGTAAACTCATCCGCTCCCGGTACATTGTGATATTTGTCTTCACAACCCAAGCCGATCACTAAATCGTCGTATGCAATGCGGTCACCATTCTCCATGAAAATACATTTTTCCTGAAGCCCGATTTCCAGTATTTCACCGTTTACGACCGTTAACCGCTCATGCTCAGGGAAAGGAACGCGGACTTCCTGGTCCGACTCTGTACCGGCTGCCAAAGCATAGAATTCTGTCTTCATGCTGTGGAAGGGCGTACGGTCAATTAAAATAATTTCGACATCTTGTGGAAGGCTGGTTGGCAACAAACGAAGCAAAATCCGCATATTCCCGTAACCGCCACCAAGTAAGACTAATTTTCGCATAAAAATCTCCTTTAACTTTCATCTGTCTCATCAATTTCTCACATATGAGTATAGCTGATTGTGATAACTTTCACAATGCTTTCGCTAGAAATCAATTAATTGACTCCAGCCTCGAAAAAAGGTAGGATTTCGTTGTAGTGAGGTGACTTAGAATGAAACCGATTGTTGAATTTTGCATCAGTAATATCGCCAATGGCGCACAGGATTCTTTTGAAAAACTCGAACGGGACCCAAATCTTGATGTTTTGGAATACGGCTGTTTAAGCTATTGCACAAAATGTTCCGAGTCTCTTTATGCCTTGGTAAATGGAGAAATCGTTGAAGCGGAATCCCCTGAAGAGCTGACAAAAAAAGTCTATGAATTCATAGAGGAAAACCCCTTATTTTAAGCCGTTGAAAAACGGCTTTTTTTGCTGTCCGGAGAATAGACAGCTCTATAGCCTGTTGATAACACGAAGCCCAGCAAGACGATTTTTTGTCGTTCTGCCGGGCTTTGTTGTTTCACATGCCTGCCTCTATTTATAATTCCCAAAATCCAAGGTTTTCAATCGCGAAGCTCGGAGGATGCTCTTTTTCCAATACGGTTTCCATCCGGCTGACACCCGTGTTGACATGGATCGTGTCGATTCCAAAGCGGATTCCCGCTTGGATATCCGTATCGTAATTGTCCCCGATCATCACCATCTCGCTCTTCTGAAATCCGGACTCGTGCTGGATCGCTTCCAGCATATGAATTTCAGGCTTACCGATATAGACGGGATCTACGTCTGTCGAAGCGGACACCAATGTGGTAAACGCCCCGTTGCCTGGCAAAAATCCTTTTTCAGAAGGAAAAGCCAAGTCCTGGTTAGTCGATAAGAAGACGGCACCTTTTCGGATCTCCAGACAGGCAGTCGCCAATTTATCGTAGGTGATATTCCGGTCGATTCCCATCAACACGATCCCTGCCTCCTTCTCTACTCGTTTAAGTCCTTCCTGGTGCAGCGCCTGATCCAGCCCATCAGATCCTATCATGTAGACTGTGCGTCCCGGATACCAGCGGTTGATGTATTTTGCAGCGGCAATTGCTGAAGACATGATGCGTTCTCTTTTTGCTGTGATTCCGAAACCAGCCATCTTCTCCTGCAATTGCTGCTGGGTCATCGAAGCATTATTGGTGATGAAAAAAGGGTCAATCCCTTTTTTCTGGAGACGTCCGATAAATTCAGCCGCCTCTTCAACTGCTTCAGTTCCCCGATAAACTGTCCCATCCAAATCCAGGCAATAGGCTCGATATTCTTTTCTAGTTGCCATCGTTCGCTTCCGGTATAAATGCCGAAACCGGTCCTAACTCGTGAACTAGATAATGCTCAACTTTTGGTCCGAATGCCTTCAACGACTCCAGATTCTCATCGATTGCATTTGTAATTGCCTGGTGATCCACTTTCATAAATTCCCGAACCAACATTTTCCGCAATGCAATAACTTGTTTCAGCGGTTGATCCATTTCTTCTGTAATCACTTTTTCATCCACTAAAATATCGATGATGTCATCATAGCTTCCAGGGTCGCGCATGATGAAACCGTCAATCATCGAGTTCCCGACATCGATCATCGATTCGATAAGGTTCGCACCTGCACGCTCCAGTGCAAGCTGCTCCCCAACTGTTGTCCACTGCTCGTTGCTTTCGTAAAATTCCAATAAGGAATTCATGTACTGAATCGTTTCAGTTATTTTGCTGCGGTCAATAAAATACATAAAAAAACCCTCCAATAGGCGTTTGAAAATCTTTCATTACTTCCTTTATCATATCATAATGCACGAAAAAAACCCCCGGCGGATTAAACATCCGCTTCGGGGGCCTGCTCTTCTATTACTTCAATCGGAGGTGCTGCTTTACCGACTTTCTTTATGACAAAATAAGCACAGCCAAAATTGCAGTATTCATAAAGGTAGTCCTGTAATGTGCTGATTTTTGTATCGTAAGTCGCTTTATGGTTAGTATCTTCAAAAAAGCCTTTTAACCGCAGTTGTCCATAGCCCCAATCTCCCAAAATATAATCATATTTGGATAAGATTTCGCTGAAACGCGCGGTTATTGCCTCCTCTTGGAAGCCTTCCCGGTAATCGATTAATATGTCATAATTCCACTGATCCAATGTGATCACTTATCTCACCATCCATTAGCTGTTTATAGCAGCTGCTTGCTCTTCTCCGAGGCGCTGGCGCTCTTTCGCAGCTGCATTGACTTGCTCATCCGCATGATAGCTGCTTCGGACTAGAGGGCCTGCCTGGCAATGCGAGAATCCTTTAGTCATCGCAATTTCCCAGAATTCCTTAAATTCCTTCGGCGAATAATATTTTTGTACGTTCAAATGTTTTTTAGAAGGCTGGAGGTATTGGCCAATTGTCATAATATCGACATCATTTGCACGCAGGTCATCCATAACTTCAATAATCTCTTCTTTCGTTTCGCCTAAACCGATCATCAGAGAAGATTTCGTCGGAATTTCCGGATGCAGCTCTTTCGAACGCTTCAAAAGCTCAAGTGAACGATCGTATTTAGCGCGTGCTCTTACTCTTGGAGTCAAGCGACGGACTGTTTCGATATTGTGATTCAAAATATCCGGTTTTGCATCCATCAACCGTTCCAGATTTTCGTAGATTCCACCCATATCAGACGGAAGGACTTCAACAGTTGTAAACGGATTGGCGCGTTTGATCGCCCGGATGGTTTCGGCAAAGACCGCTGAACCCCCGTCTTTCAAATCGTCCCTCGCTACCGCAGTGATGACTGCATGTTTCAGGTTCATCATTTTTACAGAAGCCGCCACGCGTTCCGGTTCCTGGAGATCCAATTCATTCGGCAATCCTGTTTTTACTGCACAAAAACGGCAGGCTCTCGTACAAACAGCGCCGAGAATCATAAATGTAGCAGTTCTCCGAGTGCCCCAGCATTCATGGATATTCGGACATTTCGCTTCTTCACAAACCGTATTGAGATTGTTTTCCCGCATCATTTTTTTTAAATCCGTATAGTTTTCATTGGTGTTGAGTTTAATCTTTAACCAATCGGGCTTTCTGAGATGTTCCTGCTTTGTTGACACGCACATCGTCCCCTATCTATCTGATTTATGTATGGAATCCGGTTCTGTTCCAAATGTATCATATAAACCTACTCCTCACAAGTTCCCCTATAGCTTTAAAAACATGAAAAAGCCCGGAAACTTGAGGTTTCCGGGCTTGTAAATTATACGTTATCTGCAGCGTCTCTTGCTTTGTTCTTTTTGCTGCTGCTGATTGCATGAATGATGCTGGCAGCTAAGCCGCCCCAAATGATGACCATACCGATAATCATTACTACAATTGAACTCATAGTCATATGAAGCTCCTCCTTTTAATTGCGTTCGTCGTATTCTCCCTGCTCTTTATGCCATTTCCCAAGAGAGATGATAATTCCGAAGATCAGTGCAGCTGCAGCTACTGCCACACCGCCTGATAAAGTGAACATATCAGAATATCCTTCATAGTTTCCGGTTTCTGTATCAAACTCTTTCAGGATATTGAGTCTAAGCAACCCGAACATCATGTAGCCTAAAACGATTGGCGTGATGATTCCCAGACTGAACTTCCACCAAGCACCCAAGTGGATGTCTGAGATTTCGTTGGCATGTCCCTTGAGAAGATCCGCTTTACGGAATACCCAGATGACCAGCACAACTTCCACAAGACCGATCGCGGCAACACCGAATTGGTTGATGAAGTAATCCGCAAGATCCAAGAAGTACAAACCACCCTGTGTAGCAAATAGAATGGAAATCAAAGCCGCAATACCGCCTCCGAAAAGCACTGCCTTTTTACGGGAAATACCAAACTTCTCAGAGAATCCAGCAACATAGGTTTCCGTAATTGAAATCAGTGATGTCAATCCGGCCAGCGTTAAAGACAAGAAGAACAAGAATCCGAACAAGCCGTTAAAGCCGGGAAACTCATTGATGATCTGTGGGAAAACCACAAATGCTAATCCTACACCAGCTGTAGCAACGTCACCGACCGCCACTCCCTGTTGAGAGGCCATAAAACCAAGGGCGGCAAAAATACCGATACCGGCAAGCAGCTCAAAACTCGAGTTGGCAAATCCAGTGATGAATGCGTTGTTCGTGATATCCGACTTTTTAGGCAGATAACTGGAGTAAGTGATCATGATGGCAAAAGCTACAGACAAACTGAAGAAAATATGCCCATAGGCTGCCACCCAAACCGATGGATCCATTATAGCTTCGAAATTCGGCTGGAAGAACGCTTCCAATCCTACTAAAGCTCCATCTAATGTAACAGCCCGAACCACTACTGCGAAGAAAATGATCAGTAAGGTCGGTATGAAAATGCGGTTAGCCATTTCGATACCTTTTTTGACTCCAGCAAGCAGGATTCCTAATGTAATGATCCATACCAGAGCCAAAGGAATAAATACACCCCACACAATTCCGCCAGTTTGTCCTGGTTGAACTGTCAGCTGAAGAAATTCATTGAACAAGAAGTCCTGTGTATCTGTACCCCATGCCTGGTTGAATGAGAATATAGTATAGCGCATTGCCCAGGCGATAATAACAGCATAGTATACAGATATGACAAAGGACACGAAAACGGCCCACCATCCAAGCCATTCCAATTTCTTTCCGCCCATTCTGAAGAATGATAACGGTGCTGAGCCACGGTACTTATGGCCAATGGTAAATTCAAGTATTAGAATCGGTATCCCTGCAGTCAATAATGCAAAAAGATACGGTATGAAAAATGCACCCCCGCCATTTTCATACGCAACATATGGAAAACGCCAAATGTTCCCTAAACCTACTGCAGAGCCGACGGCAGCCATAATAAAGCCGGCACGTGTACCCCATTGCGAACGTTCCATCTCTCTTCCCCCTTTGTTTTCTCCCATTTTATTTACATAAAAATAGGAATTTTGAATGTTTTCAGATTATTAGTTAATCTAAAAATAGTATACCGAGCAGTCCCCTCAAAGTAAAGATGAATTCGCGATATATTTCAAAAAAACTATTGCGACAAAAGTAAAAAGGCAGAGAATTAGCTTCTCTGCCTTGTTTTCTTTATGCATTTTGTTGTTTTTCAATAATAGTTGTCCGTTGTGACCAGACGAGGAACAGCACTGCAAGTACCACTAAGACTACGCCTAAAGAAATCAGCAAGGAACCAGTGAAACCTATGACTATATACCCTATAGAAGCAATTCCAGCAGCCGTTAAAGCATAAGGGATCTGTGTCAACACGTGATCCATATGATTGCTTCCGGCTCCTGTTGATGACAGGATCGTCGTATCGGAAATCGGTGAACAATGATCTCCAAAGACAGCACCGGCCAGAACAGCTGATAAAGCAGGCAACAGCAATGATGGTTCCGCTTCGATCATGATTGTCCCAGCAATCGGCAAAAGGATACCGAATGATCCCCATGATGTTCCTGTAGAGAACGCCATAACACCAGCTAAGACAAATAATAGCACCGGCAGAATGGCTGTAGGAACGTTACCTTCAGAAACCACTCCAGCCAAATACGTACCCGTTTCGAGCGATCCGATCAAAGAAGTCAGCGACCAGGCAAATATCAAAATCAGCACTGCGCCCATCATTGATTTAATGCCTGCCCAAATACCTTTACCGATCCAACCGGCATTGGCTTTTTTATTGCTCTTGATTTGCATCGCATAAAGGATAATCGAAGTCAGTGCCCCTAATATCCCTCCGGCCAATAAAGAAGCAGGTACATCGGTATTTTCGAAAATCAGCCAGATATCGAATACTTGTCCGGCATTTTGATAGCCAGTCCAAATCATCGCACCTACCGTTCCGATAATCAACAAAAGAATCGGAAGCAACAAGTCTCTCATATGTCCGTGAGTATGCGACGGAAAATCTTCTTTCATTTCACCGGGGATCGTTTTTTCAGGATCAAAAAGCTGTCCTTTGGTGATCGCCAACACTTCGTGTTTCTTCATCTCTCCAAAATCGACATCACGTATAGCGACAAAGAAGACGATAGCCAATGAAGCGACAACATAGAAGTTCATTGGTGCCATCCAAAGAAAAGCTTCCAGCGCGGAATATTCCACGAAGGTCTGGCCGGCTAAGATGGTTGCAATGATACCGATGATGGCAGCACCCCAGCTCGATACTGGAGAGACCACACAGACCGGTGCAGCAGTCGAATCGATGAAGTATGCAAGTTTCGCACGTGATACTTTGTAACGGTCCGTAATCGGACGCGCTACTTGCCCGACTGCGAGTGCATTGAAATAGTCATCGATGAAGATGGCCATGCCCAAAACCACTGTCAGAACTTTTGCTCCTCTGCGGGACTTAATGCGTGTAGAAGCCCATTCAGCAAAAGCATGGCTTCCTCCCGACAGGCTGACGAATGCTGTAATGATGCCCAGCAATAACAGAAAAAGAATGATAAAGACATTATAGGCGTTAAAGCCTCCGTCCCAAAAAATGATAGCGAATGATGTGACTAGCTCCTGCAAGGCTGCAATTGGTGCAAACCATGTCAGAATTACTGCTGCCGCAACAATACCCGTACCGAGCGATAACAATACGCGGCGAGTCAGCAACACCATTACGATGGCGATGATCGGCGGCAAAATCGAAAAAATCGTATTCTCCATGAATCTTCCTCCTAGTTTTTGATGGGTGAAAAATGAGAAAAAAAAAGCCGACCTCTCCAGTTGGATAAGTCAGCCTTCTACAATTCGTCTGTGCGGTAAACATCAAACAACCCTGTAGCTCTCCATTTTAGCTTGCGCTTAAATGACAGTGACATTCTTGTTCAGAATGACCCCAATCCATTTCCTTAGACCTCGGAAAATGAATTTCGGCAAAACTCCCTTTCAGATGCGTTCAACGCGGTCAAACTCGCGCATCCTACTGATCAGTTCTGCAGCCTCTACCCACCAATATATATTTCTTTGTTAGCATAGCTCAAAATTAAAACAAAATCAAATGCGGATATACTCTGAACATTCCCTCTACTTCAAGGCTTTGCTATGAAAATACTGACTGAAGACATCCCTCAGAAACTCAGGCATGAAATACGTTTTCGCAGCTCTTTTCAAGCTTGGGAAAAAATAGCCGAACGTCAGCATGTCCAAAGTGATCAAGCGATAAATTCGATCGTGCACCGCCACTTGTCCATTGATGTAAAATCGGTGTTCGATGATCTCCATATTCATATGAATCATTTTGCCGAATACTACACCCCGGAATCCCATTCCTTTCAACTCGAGCTGTGGCCATTCCGAATTCAGGGATTGCAGGTAGATTTCCTTCAATTCCGCTCCACTTAATTCGACAAGGCAGGGGTTAATGGGGTGCGGCAGCATTTTGTGGAAATCATAGCGTGTCAGGGCACCTTTCGGCATGTCTTCCATAAAGATTCCTGCATTGAACAAAGCACAGTCTGCTCCGGCAAACTCTATCAGCGCTTTTCCGAATAAAGCACCAAGTTCGGAATCCTTAAACCACTCAGCTTTCAGAAGTTTTGTACTTTGAAAAACCAGCTCATCCATCTGGTTTTTCCCTTGCTCCACCAAAAAATCATCAAAGCCTTTTTCCACTTCACGCAACCTGGAAGTCTCAATCAGCTGCGCTGAGGATTTACCGAACTTCTCCTCTACAGTAATCTGGCCAATGTAAAAGCCGAATTTCCCCGCAGCACCAAGCAGTGTATCTCCCAGCCATTTTCCTTCATGGAAAACGTGGTGCGTATGGGCTCCCAGGATGATGTTGATCTGTGGGCAAAGCTCTGCCAACAATTCATCTTCTTTGATGCCAAGATGCGACAGACAGATAATCAGATCGACCTGTCCTTCAATTTCTTTTACTGCCTGGATGATCGACTCTTTCGCGTCTGTTATCTGCCAGCCCAATTTGCGGTAGAATGGAGTAAATTCTGCAGTCGCACCGACCAGCCCGATACGGGTTCCATTCATCGTACGAATTATATGGGAAGGCTTTGCCCATATCGGACGGTTGCCTTGAAAATCAAATAGATTCGATACTACCACTTCAAAATCGGCCTGGACGTATAAGTCATTCAGCTCTTCTTTAGACAGGGTGATGCCCTCATTATTGCCGATCGTAACGGCATCATATTCCGCTTCGTTCAATAGCAGCACATTGCCTTTTCCTGCCGTGCCTTCAGTATAAGGATGCGAACGGTCGACATGGTCACCAATATCCAAAATCAGACAGACGTCCCCTTCTTCTTCATGCCATCTTTTCCGCTCAGCTAAAAAAGACTTGATGCGCGGCCAATTTGTAAAATGGCTATGCAGATCATTCGTATGGTAAATATGAATAGTTTCGCTCATGAAAACACCTCTTTAAGAACTGAATATTCCTTCGTAAATCGATCGCAATCCCAGTATCAGCAACACCAGGCGCAAAATCGTCACCAGCATTTCCGAATTGAGGCGTTTGTTTAATTTGGCCCCTATTTTTGCACCGATATACGCGCCGGGAACAACGGCAAGCGTATAGACCCACGGCACATGCCCCAGCGAAATATGCGTTGCAGAATTGACAATGGCTGATAAAAAGACCATAAACATGGAAGTGCCGATTGCCACGTGCGGAGGGAAGAGAAATAAGAGAATCATGGCAGGGACAATAATCGAGCCGCCGCCGATCCCGAACAATCCTGAAGCGAATCCCACAAAAAAGGTCAGCAGTAAGGCAAACCAGATGGGATAGCCGTAAATGAATTGCTTATTCTGTTTATCTGTGAACGTTGTCTTTCGTCCATTGTCTACGAACCAGCGGACAGCCTTAAGGCGATCGCGCATAAGCAACAGCAAGGACAGCAATACGAGCAGAATACCAAAATACAAATTAAATGAAGGCAAATCCAGGTTTTTATTGACGAAAGCGCCAATCACTGTGCCCGGTGCACTGCCTGCAAAGAAAATAAGTCCACTTTTATAATCGACCGTCCGGACTTTCATATAAGCTAATGTAGAAGAAAGGCCAGTAAAAATCATCATGATGACGGACAAGCCGACAATTTTCTGAGGTGAAAGCTCGGGAAAAAATGCAAAGCTGGTACCCAGAAACAGTAAAGCCGGTACCAATATAACGCCTCCACCAAGACCTATCAAAGCGCCAACAATGCCGGAAATCACTCCGACAAGCGCCATGATCAAAAAAACCATCAAAATCCTCCTTCAAATAAATCCATCTGCTTGGACGAAAGCCCATCAAACGACAGTTCATTCATTTTCTGGAACTCTTTGGCATCGCCTGCTGCATGCCCTCCAGAATTATTATTGAAGATTACATAGACATGTTCAGTCGTGTCAGCCAATGTTTTTACCGCTCGGCTGATTTCCTCAAGCTCTTCTTTATTGTAATCATACAGATAACGGACTTCCCGCCACTTCTGCCCATGCCCTGGATTCAGCCAGCCATGGACATTTCGGCCATGTATACGCAGCAATACCTTATCTTTTCTTGACGAGATCGGAACCAGCGGAATAGAACCGTCACCTGCCTGCGGCTCGTCGCAGACCGAATGGATCAGATTATTGTCCCGCAGAAAATCCAGCGTTTTTTCGCTCATGCCATTGGCGTACCAGGACTGATGGCGAAACTCAATCGCCAGATCAAATTCTTCCAGGCGTCCGGTAATTTCCCGGAGCTGGTCGACATTGTCCTTTTGGCAATCAAACCAAGGCGGAAACTGAAGCAGCACCATCCCGAGCTTACCAGCTTCCTTCAATGGCCGTATCGATTTACTGAATGCTTCAAACATTTCGTCACGCGTTTCAAAGGGGTTTTCTCCACGCTGGTGGCCTGTCATCCCTTGGTAGGCTTTTACTATAAACTGAAACTGTTCCGGTGTCTCCTCGATCCACTTACGGATATTCCGTTCAGGTTGAACCGCATAAAAAGAAGAATCCAATTCGACGATTGGAAAATGAGCACTGTAATCAATTAATTTTTCTGTTTTCTTTGAGCCTGGGCTATAGACATCCGGATGGTCTCCCCAACCCGTCAAACCTACATAAATCATTGTCCCGCCTCCATTTTTCTTTATTATTTTATGATAGCATAGAAAAAAAGGAACGTCTTTTTTTAAGAGAATTCCTTTAGCAGATATGACGTTAAAATTCAGGGAACAGCAATAGAGCACATACTTTAAAGCGCTTTGGTAAGAAATAAGACAATTGCTCCTTCATAGTGTACTTTAGGCTGTACTGCACTTTTTAAAAAGAATAGGAGATGAAACGACAATGAAGAAAACATGGGATCACAAAGCACTCATCCAGAAATTTGAAGTTCATCGAAACGAAGCATTGGCTATTCCGATGGCCGCCTATATGAGAAATCACTTTGACTTTCTCGGCATTAAAACGCCTTTACGGAAAGCATTGCTGAAAGAGTTTTTTTCGGAGTATGAACTTCCAAAACCGGAATGTATTGCAGAAGAAGTGTGGAAGATTTACGGGTTTCCGGAACGCGAATACCAGTATGCGGCCATTGCATTGCTTGAAAAAATGAAAAGAGAGTTAAGTCTTGAAGTGCTGCCTTTTCTTCGCCAGTTGATTGAAACAAAGTCCTGGTGGGACAGTGTCGATTCCATTGCCCCACGAACACTTGGGTACCTTATCCAGACAGAGCGGACTGCCGGTACAAATGCCATGATCGAGTGGTCTCTAGCCCCGAACATCTGGACAAACCGCGCCGCTATTCTTCATCAATTGAAGTATAAACAACAGACGGACACAGCTGTTCTGAGCGAGATCATCCTGCAGCATGCTGCATCTCTAGATTTCTTCATCCAAAAATCAATCGGCTGGGCTTTGCGCGAATATGCGAAAACTGATGGCGAGTGGGTCCGAGCATTTGTTCTGGAGCATGCGTTGATGCCGCTCAGCAAACGGGAGGCTCTGAAAAATATAAAAGAATAAAATTTATGGATATGCTTCCCCTATAAGCTAAGCATGGAACACAGTCTATCTTCGCTTTTATTTGTGGATCCGTAATTTAACCGAAAAAAATAACCTTTAGCATACATGCAGTACGCCAAAGATTATTTGATCTAACCAAAAGAACATTTCAATTTAGTGTTTTAGAATAACCCGCCGAGACCTTTGCCGCCGCCAATGACGGATTTTGCAGATTCCAGAAGTTCATTTCTTTCATTTTCATCGATCTTTCCATCATCGTAAGCTTGTTTGGCTTGCTCCATGACTTCTTTTGCTTGACCCAGGTCCGCGTTACTAAGCTTTTGTTTTAATGCATCGAATGTTTGACTCATGTTCAGCATTCCTCCTTTAAAATTATCTTCTTACTACTATACCCTTTGTGAAGACTCTAAACCTGCACTGGGTTAACTAACCCTTTCTATAGATTGGAGATCGTCTGCCTTTCTATATAAGTTGAACTAAAGAAACCAGCTTTTACACGACGCTTTGGGCGCGCCGGCGCTAAGAGATATAGTGAATTCGAAGTGGGCCCCTGTGTTTCCATTATATCCATAAAAGATATGGAGCAAATCAGCGGAGACTCCCGCGGGATAGCGAAGTGCCGAAATCCACTCGGGCCAAAAGTCCGAGTTAGTTCGGCGCAAGCCCGTAGGAAAGCGGAGCAGATTTGTGGAATATCACGAAGATCGTTAGTTCAACTTATATACATAAAAATCCACAAAAATAACCCTTGGCATGAACAAAGTCATACCAAGGGTTTGGCAGTAATCTATTAACCGATAGAGCCTTCCATTTCGAACTTGATCAAACGGTTCATTTCCACCGCATATTCCATTGGAAGTTCTTTCGTGAATGGCTCGATAAAGCCCATTACGATCATTTCTGTTGCTTCCTGTTCCGAAACGCCACGGCTCATCAAGTAGAACAATTGCTCTTCAGACACTTTTGAAACTTTCGCTTCGTGTTCCAAAGAAACGTTATCGTTCAGGATTTCATTGTATGGAATTGTATCAGAAGTAGACTGATTATCCATAATCAATGTATCACACTCGATGTTTGAACGGGCACCATCAGCTTTGCGGCCAAAGTGCACGATTCCGCGGTATGAAACTTTCCCGCCTTGTTTCGAAATGGATTTCGAAACAATTGAAGAAGATGTATTCGGAGCCAAGTGAATCATTTTCGCTCCAGCATCCTGATGCTGTCCTTTACCAGCGATTGCGATCGACAAAGTCATGCCGCGTGCGCCTTCGCCTTTCAAGTAAACAGCTGGGTATTTCATCGTCAATTTAGAACCAATGTTGCCATCGATCCATTCCATTGTGCCGTTTGCGTCAACAAATGCACGCTTCGTCACCAGGTTATAGACGTTGTTTGCCCAGTTTTGGATCGTTGTATAACGGCAATAAGCATCTTTCTTCACAATGATTTCAACAACAGCGGAGTGAAGTGAATTCGTTGTGTAGACAGGAGCTGTACAACCTTCTACATAATGGACGCTTGCGCCTTCATCAACGATGATCAGCGTACGTTCAAATTGACCCATGTTTTCTGAGTTGATACGGAAGTAAGCTTGAAGCGGTGATTCTACTTTGATGCCTTTTGGTACGTAGATGAAAGATCCACCAGACCAAACCGCCGTGTTCAACGCAGCAAATTTATTGTCAGCTGCCGGAATGACGGACTGCCAATATTCTTTGAAAAGGTCTTCGTTTTCACGAAGAGCAGCACCGGTATCTTTAAAGACGATACCCATGTCTTCCAATTCCACTTTCATGTTGTGGTAGACAACTTCAGATTCGTATTGAGCTGAAACACCAGCCAAATACTTCTGCTCTGCTTCTGGAATCCCTAATTTGTCAAATGTACGTTTGATTTCTTCAGGAACTTCATCCCATGAAGTCTGGCTTGCTTCTGATGGTTTTACGTAATACGTAATTTCATCAAAGTCCAATGAACCTAAATCGCCGCCCCATTGTGGCATCGGCATTGAATAGAATAATTTCAATGCTTTCAGACGGGAATTCAACATCCATTCCGGCTCTTCTTTAATTTTCGAAATTTCCCGTACAATTCCTTCTGTCAGTCCTCGTTTAGATCTGAAAACCGAGACATCCTTGTCGTGGAACCCATATTTATAATCACCGATTTCTGGCATTTTTTTCGCCATCGTCGTTCCTCCGTTCTCTGTTACGATTTTTCTTCGTTTTGAACGCCTTTTTCCATGGCTTTCCATGCTAAAGTAGCGCATTTGATACGGGCCGGAAACTGAGAGACGCCTTGCAATGCTTCAATATCACCGAGATCAATCGAATCATCGTACTCTTTGCCAAGCATCATATCAGAAAAGATGCCGGAAAGTTTTAATGCCGTATCAATTTCCTGTCCTTTGACAGCCTGCGTCATCATGGAAGCAGAAGCCATTGAAATCGAACATCCTTCACCGTCAAACTTCGCATCTTTGACGATGCCGTCTTCGACCTGTAAAGTCAACAGGATGCGATCTCCGCAGGTCGGATTGTTCATCTCGATATTGACGCTGTTCTCTTCAATTGTCCCTTTATTTCGGGGTGTTTTATAATGATCCATAATAACCCGTCGGTATAATTGGTCTAAATTATTAGAAGACATCGTTGAAATACTCCTTTGCCGAACGCAGACCTTCCACTAAGCGGTCTACATCAGATTCGCTATTGTATAAGTAGAAGCTTGCGCGTGCTGTAGCTGAAACTTCCAGCCATTTCATCAAAGGCTGTGCGCAATGATGGCCTGCACGAACCGCAATGCCGCTCATATCCAGGACAGTTGCCACATCATGCGGATGGACATCATTCAGGTTAAATGTCACGATGCCAGCCCGCAGCTGAGGATCCGCCGGACCGTAAATATCCAATCCTTCAATCGTGCTCATTTTTTCCATTGCGTAAGCAGCCATTTGATGTTCATGCTTTTCAATTTCATTTAAGCCGATTTCGTTAAGAAAATCAATCGCTGCGCCTAATCCGACCGCACCTGCAATAATCGGTGTACCACCTTCAAATTTCCACGGCAGCTCTTTCCAGGTCGAATCATACAATCCGACGAAGTCGATCATTTCCCCACCGAATTCAACCGGCTCCATATTGTTCAATAGTTCCTTCTTGCCATATAGAACACCGATTCCAGTAGGTCCACACATTTTGTGTCCGGAAAATGCAAAGAAATCACAATCAAGCTGCTGGACATCTATTTTCAGATGAGGTGCAGCCTGAGCTCCGTCAACCACCATGACCGCTCCATTTTCATGGGCGATCTGTGCAACTTCCTTGACCGGGTTCATTGTGCCGAGAACGTTCGAGACATAAACCATTGAAACAATTTTTGTCCGTTCCGTCACGGCCGCCCGAACCTGTTCCAAAGAAATCGTACCGTCTTTTTCAAGTTCAACATATTTTAAGATGGCTCCACGTTCTTTCGCCAATTGCTGCCATGGAATAATATTGGAATGATGCTCCATATAGGTGATGACAATTTCATCGCCTTCTCCTACATTGGCTCTTCCGTAGCTTTGCGATATAAGGTTAATGGCTGTTGTCGTCCCCCGCAGGAAAATGATTTCTTCCAATGAATTGGCGTTGATGAATTTACGGACTTTTTCACGTGCGCCTTCATACTTTTCAGTGGCACGGTTGCCGAGCGTATGGACGCCTCGGTGCACATTGGCATTATCATGTTCATAATATTCCTTTAATGCCTCAATGACTTGAACCGGCTTTTGAGAAGTTGCCGCACTGTCCAGATAAATCAGTGGGTTACCATTTATTTCTTGGTTGAGTATCGGAAAATAGCTTTTTATCTCTTTGTTGATCATCAGCGGACTTTCCTTTCGATAACCTCCGTCAATTGCTTTTTAACGCCTTCGATTGGCAGTACGCGAACAACCGGTGCCAAGAAACCGTGAATAACAAGACGTTCAGCTTCTTGTTTTGTGATACCGCGGCTCATCAAGTAATACAATTGAAGCGGATCTACACGTCCGACTGAAGCAGCATGCCCAGCCGTAACATCGTCTTCATCGATCAAAAGAATCGGGTTTGCATCTCCGCGAGCTTTCTCACTTAACATCAACACACGCGATTCCTGCACTGCGTTCGATCTTGTTGCACCGTGTTCGATTTTGCCAATGCCGTTGAAGATGGCTGAAGAAGAATCTTTCATAACACCGTGCTTCAAAATGAAGCCTTCGGAATCTTTGCCCCAATGGACAACTTTAGTCGTGAAGTTTTGTTTTTGTTTTCCGCGTCCAACCACTACGCTCTTCGTATCGCCATAAGAATTATCGCCGATCAGATTTGTCGTGTTTTCGGAAATCGTGTCACTGTCATTCATCATTCCAAGTGCCCATTCGATGCGTGCATCACGAGCTGCTACACCGCGGCGGTTGACATACGTGATGAAACCTTCTGCCAGTGTATCAACTGCACCATAAGTAATTTGCGCATTATCTTCAGCAAATACTTCTGAAACGATATTCGCCAAACCATTGGCATGAGGCACAGTAGAGTAATAGTTCTCCACATATGTCACTTTACTGCTGGTATCAGCAACCACAATCACGTGGTTGAACAATGATGCTTCAGCGTCATCGTGATAAAAGACCACTTGGACGGGCTCTTCCACAACAACATTTTTCGGAACGTATAAGAAAGCTCCGCCGTTCATCAATGCAGCATTCAATGCTGTCAATTTATGCTCATCGGTTTTTACACCGTTAGTCATGAAGTATTTTTTCACCAAATCGCCGTGTTCACGTAGAGCTGTAAAAATATCCGTCAAAATAACGCCTTGAGCTGCAAGCTCATCAGAAATCCGTGAAAATGCAGGCGTGTTATTGTGTTGGATATAGAGGTTCTTTTGTTCTAGGTCCACGATGGCTTTAACATCTTCCGTTAAATCTTCCATAGAATCGAAAGTCGAACTTTCTACCGTATGAACTGGAAAATCAGTGAAATTCCAGCTAAGGATTTTTGTTTTATCTGGTTTTGGCAGCGGCAAGCTTTGCGCTTCACCAAACGAACGAAGACGAAGCTCAGTAAACCATGAAGGTTCACCATTCATTTCTGAAAAGGAGCGCACGTCCTGCTCGGTCATTTTTAAATTTGTTTCAACCGTCATGCTAGTCTCTCCCTTCAATTATGCTTGTCCTACAGTCTCGTCTTCAATGCCAAGTTCAACTTTGATCCAGTCATAGCCTTCTGATTCCAATTTGTGGGAAAGTTCTTCCCCGCCAGATTTAACGACGCGTCCTTGCATCATTACATGAACATGGTCAGGCGTGATGTAGTTCAGTAGACGCTGGTAGTGAGTGATGATCAGGCAGCCGAAGTTTTCACTTCTCATTTGGTTGATGCCCTCTGAAACGACTTTCAAAGCATCAATATCCAATCCGGAGTCAATTTCGTCCAAAATTGCGATTTTTGGTTTGATCATCATCAATTGAAGAATCTCGTTGCGTTTCTTTTCTCCGCCTGAGAAGCCTTCATTCAAATAACGCTGTGCCATATCCTGTTCCATATCTAGAACTTCCATTTTGCTGTCCAATTCACGGATGAATTTCATCAATGAAATTTCATCGCCTTCTTCACGTCGTGCGTTCATTGCAGAACGCATAAAGTCAGCATTGGTCACTCCTGAAATCTCGCTTGGGTATTGCATGCCAAGGAAAAGACCTGCGCGTGCGCGTTCGTCGACTTCCATCTCCAAGACGTCTTCGCCGTCCAAAGTGATGGATCCTTGCGTGATTTCGTATTTCGGATGGCCCATGATAGCTGATGCCAATGTTGATTTACCAGTACCGTTAGGCCCCATGATTGCGTGAATTTCACCTGTATTAATTGTTAAGTCTACACCTTTTAAAATCTCTTTGTCTTCGATTTTAACGTGTAAATCTTTAATGACCAAAGTTGACATGTAAATACCTCCATAAAGTTAATGTTGAATGGCAAACCATTCTTAATTAGTATCATTCTAATCTTAACGCATATTCACCTTACTGGCAAATCATTAAACCGCTTCAAAAGCTGGCTCAAAACATTTTAGAATACTGGATTCCTTACTATTTTGTAAAAGCTTGATATGATAACTGTCATGGATTCATATTTTCAATAAAAGATTGCTAATTGAGAATTCATATCATTGAAAAACCAGCATCCGAGGATGCTGGCTCCGTTTTTATATTTATAATCAGTCTCGATGAACCTGCCGTTCGATTTGGCTGGCTACTTTTTGGCCTAGCTGATAATCCTGTTCACGGCGCTGTTCTACTTCAAGTATTTTACCAGGGTCATTTTGATACTCGTCAATTCCGAAACCATGTGCGTTTCTGAATGCTTGTTCCATTTTCTCCGTCTTTTCAATTCCGTTCGATTCGATATTGAACCATTCCTTTCAAACTTGTAATTTTTAAGATTACTTTTTTATTATACCCCATTGAATGGCAGATAAACATAAAAATAATCTAACTAGTCTGAAAATAGAACTATTGTCGTATATCCGTACAATAAATGACCCCTCTGACAACGTTCAGTCAGAAGGGTCATTTATCATTGTGAAACTTCGTTATAGATGCTGGATGCAGCCAAATCCTGCTCTTCCAGTAACTCGTTCAATTGTGCATCCGCTTCGCTGAACTTCACATCAGCAGCTTCAAATGACGCATCTTTTGTCAATTCCTCGGCTTTTATCTCATAAGATTCACGAATAGAAGCAAATGCTGTTTCGATTTGTTCTTTTTGATCTTCCAATACCTCCGGAATCTCCAGTGCATCTACTGCTCCTGCCGCTTCATTTGCAGAAGTGATTGCTGCGTCTTTCATCGCCTGCAATTCTTCACCTTCCGGCAACGTGCCTTCTGCCTGATTCATTTCAAATGTATTTAGATCCCCATCTACTGCATTGATGGCATTTGGAATGGACATATAGAATTTCATCAATTCCCTTTTTACTTCTTTGTTGTCTTCAGAACCCTCTGCACCAGTTGTTGCTTCCGCTGGCTCAGCTGATTCCTCCGCTCCGCACGCCGCCAATAAAACGGTTGCCGATAAACCAATTGCCCATAATTTTTTCATGATTTTTCCCCCTGTTGTGTAATATCTTCGCTATAATAGCACAGAAATTACCAATAGAATAGACATTTGGGAAAAGTTGTAATTTACAAAATCGTTTAATTATTCAATACTTTTGCGTCCATTTGTAAAACGGTCGACAATATGCGCCAATGCACCATCACCGGTGACATTCGCTGCCGTACCGAAACTGTCCTGAGCCATGTAAAGTGCGATCATAAGAGCGACCATTGTCGGATCGAAACCGAGCATAATTTCAAGCAGACCAATTGCCGCCATGACAGCGCCACCCGGGACTCCCGGAGCTGCAATCATGGTGACACCCAACATTAAAATGAACGGGAAGAAACTTCCGAAAGTGGGCATTCCGCCTGTCAGCAATACTACACCAATAGCACATGAAACCAGGGTAATCGTACTGCCTGACAAATGAATCGTCGCAAATAATGGAACCGTAAAGTCCGCGACGCGCTCGTTAGCACCGGATTTGCGGGCCTGCCGCAAAGTGACAGGAATTGTCGCCGCAGAAGACTGAGTTCCCAAGGCTGTAAAATAAGCCGGCATCATTGTTTTCAGGATCACCAATGGGTTTTTCCCTTTTAAAGCTCCTGCCGCTGAATACTGAAGCAGCAGCATAGCCCAATGAAGGATGATGATCATTACAAAGACGATTCCGAACAATGATAGGATTTCAAATACTGCACCGCCATATGCCATATTGGCAAAAATACCGAAGATATGAAACGGCAATAAAGGAATAATGATGTAAGAAATTGTCTTCTCAATGATCGCTTGGAACTCATCGAAAAACGACAACATGGTCTTGCTTCCTGTAGAGGCCATTCCGATCCCTAAAAGAAAAGCCAAAATCAGCGCAGACATGACACCAAAAACTGGTGGCATATCAAGGGCAATAAACGTTGTCGCCAAAGCGTGTTCCGGGTCTTCCAAACTGCTCAAAGATCCAGATTGCATAAAATTAGGAAACACTGTTGTTGCTACGAAAAACGCGAAAACCCCAGCTGTAACAGTGGATGCATAGGCAACACCGGTAGCCATACCCAGCAGTTTGCCCGAGCCTTTGCCTAATTTTGCAATCCCCGGCGCAATGAATCCCAGAATAATCAACGGCACGACAAAGTTCAAGAAGTTACCGAAAATCGTCGTAAATGTTGCAAATACACGCACTAAAGCTTCTGGTGCCACCAAGCCAATAAGCACTCCCAAAATAATCGCTACCACAATGCGCGGCAATAAACCAAAATTGAACTTCATAAATATGTCCTCCTCATGTGAACAAATGCTTCTTTTTTATTATTCAAAAGTAGCACAGACTTTCCTTGAATGTAAGGTATACAATAAAACGCGAAATATTTCTATTATTTAGACAAAAATAAAAAAGCATCCAAAAGGATGCTTTTCTACTCAGTCTACTGGTACTACTGAACCGCCCCACTCTTCCAAGATGAAATCCTGGATTTCCTGAGATTTTAATACTTCGACCAAGGCAGTAATGTTTTCGTTTTCTTCGTCACCCGCGCGTACGGCAATAATGTTTACATACGGCGAATCTGATGATTCAAGTGCAATTGAATCTTCCAATGGGCTGATGCCTGCATCAATTGCGTAGTTCGAGTTGATCAATACTGCATCGCCTTCTCCAGCTTCATACATCTGAACCAGCAAAGCTGCTTCGTAGTCAGCATCAAACTGAAGATTTTTCGGATTTTCAACAACATCACTCACTTCAGCAGCCGTCTTATCGACGCCTTCTGCCAATGTGATCAGGCCTTCAGCTTCAAGCAAAGAAAGAATACGGCCATGGTCTGCTACCGAATTACTCATCAGGATGGTTCCGCCTTCTGGAAGCTCATCAAGAGATGCATAATCCTGTGAATAGACACCGATTGGTTCGATATGGATACCGCCAGCGTTTTCAAACTCATAGCCATGATCCGCAACTTGCGATGTAAGATATGGAACGTGTTGGAAGTAGTTGGCATCAATTTCGCCGGACTCCAAATCTTCATTCGGCAGGATATAATCCTGATAGGTTTCAATTTCCAGTTCGATTCCCTGTTCTTCAAGAATCGGTTGAGCCTGTTCTAAAATTTCAGCGTGCGGCACGTTGGAAGCCCCTACGCGCAATGTTTGGGATTCTTCTTCACTTGCTCCGCCATTGCCGCATCCTGCAAGCACCAAAGCCGTCAATGCTGTTCCTACTACAAATTTCTTCATGTTCAATCTCTCCCTTATGATGTGTTTTATATATAGGACGGAAAAATCCGCTGTTACCGTTTATCTGCTTTTGTAGTGGCTAGATCGCCGATATATTGGATTACGAAGACGATGATCAGAATTAAGATCGTCGCCATCAACGTAACGTCTTCACGGCTGCGCTGGAAGCCATCCAGGAAAGCTAATGTCCCAAGACCGCCAGCACCAATAATGCCTGCCATAGCCGTATAGCCAACGAGTGCAATGGCTGTTACCGTAATACCGGAAATCAACGCCGGTTTCGATTCCGGCAACAGGACTTTCCAGATGATGGTGCCCGTCGTCGCACCCATTGAGCGGGCCGCTTCGATGACCCCTTTATCAATTTCCTTCAATGCAATAAGTACCATGCGAGCGTAGAACGGAGCCGAGCCGATGATCAAGGCGGGCAAAGCCGCATTCGGTCCCCGAATCGAGCCCATCAGGAATAAAGTGAAAGGAATTAAAAGAATGATCAGGATGATAAAAGGAATCGAACGGAATATATTGACGAACGCTCCTGTCAGCCAATTGACCACTTTATTGGCCCACAATTGTTTCGGCGCCGTCAAAAACAATACGATTCCCAGAGCCAAACCGATTGCAAACGTAAACACAGTTGATAATGCTGTCATATAGAGGGTTTCAAGTGTTGCTTCCCACATGCTGTCCCAATCTACATTCGGAAATAAAGAATCAATCATTGTGCATCACCTCCGCCTGAACATCTTCCGTGCGAAGAAATGCCAGTGCTTCTTCAATTTCTGCTGAAGAACCCTTCAGCTGTAAAATTAATGTGCCATATGCTCCGCGCTGGGTATGTGAGATATTGCCTTGGACAATATTGACATCCACAGCATGGGTACGGATCAATTTCGTCAGAATCGGTTGTTCAGTCTGCTCGCCGACAAAAACCAATTTCACCAGTTCGCCTGTAGGATATAGCTCCCGGAGATTTTTGATGGTTTCTTCAGAATCTCCGGAATCGGTCACCTGTGCAACAAAACGCTTCGTAATTTCTTCTTTCGGTGATTGGAAGACATTGAGGACATCGCCAAGTTCAACTACCCGCCCGCCTTCCATGACCGCCACACGGTGGCAAATCTTGCGGATGACATGCATTTCGTGCGTAATCAGAACAATCGTCAATCCCAATCGTTTATTGATGTCCACCAGCAAATCCAGGATGGCATCTGTGGTTTCCGGATCAAGTGCTGACGTCGCTTCATCACATAACAGGACCTCCGGATCGTTTGCCAGCGCACGGGCAATGCCGACACGCTGTTTCTGGCCACCTGAAAGTTCGGATGGATAGGCATGTTCACGCCCGGCCAAGCCGACCAGCTCGATCAGTTCCTGAACCCGCTTTCCGCGCTGTTGTTTCGACACTCCAGCAATTTCAAGCGGAAATTCAATATTTTCTTTGACGGTACGGGACCACAGCAGATTAAAATGCTGGAAAATCATGCTGACCTTTTGGCGGGCCTTTCTCAATTCCCCGCCTTTGATGGAGGTAATCACCTTGCCATTGATTTCCACTGTACCTGAAGTCGGCTTTTCCAAGCCATTCAACAAACGAATCAATGTACTTTTACCGGCGCCACTGTATCCGATGATGCCGAATATTTCTCCATCTGCAATAGATAAATCGACTTGGTCCACAGCCGTAAGGACCGCTTTTCCTGTGTCGAACTTTTTTGTCACTTTTGTTAACTCAATCATTCGTTGAACACCCCTGAATCCTAAAAATAAAAGCCCTTCCGCGCATAACTGAGCAGAAGGGCAAACGTATATTATACGAAAACCAATCTCTCATCTTCCAAAGCTTTCGCTTCGTGTGATTTGGCACCATTTCATTTTCATGACGGTTGCCGGGCTTCATAGGGCACTTCCCTCCACCACTCTTAATAAGAGTTTCGATATGAAATTATTTGATCAGAAATTCAATTTACCACGACCGGCTATATTCGTCAACAGATTTTAACTTGCCATATAAATAAGGAACTGATTGGAAAGCATATATTTTTTCTTTCAACTTGCCATCCTCTGTAATCAGCAAGCATGGCACGCTTTCCACTTCATATAAACCCGCAATTTCCTGTACGTAATTCAAGTTCGCTTTGCCTATCTGCAGATCAGGCAACAGCTCTGTGACGACTGACAGCATTTTAGATGCCACTTGGCAGGTTCCGCACATCGGCGTATATAAATAAAATGCAGTGATCCGTTTAGTGTTCTTTTCTTTGATCCATTCTTTATGAGTCCATTCCTTCATCTTCTTCATCCCTCTATCAATAGCTTATTGACCTGGACATTCGCTGAGATGAGCACGTCCTTCAGGATACGAAGCGGGGTTTTCGCGACTTCCCTGTAGCTCCGGTTGACATAGAAATGCCGGGCTTCGGGAAACTCGCGTTTGACCAGCTTCCGTAATTTTTCTCCTGAAGAGTCTGCATCCACTAATATGATGATGTCCTGACCTTCGTATGGCAGCAATAATTCTTCAAGTCTCGATACACTAACTGTACCATTTGTGCAAAGAATCGTCACGGGTTCTGCAATGAGAGGTGCAATCCTCGATTTATCGCTGATCCCTTCCACCACGATCACCTTCCCCATATACACTCACCCCATCGAGTTTAGAATCATAAAGACAAGAGGCTATCTGTTGTACATAAGATACCTTTATAATTTGGTATTCCACAAAAAGGCTGCCTAAAAACCCTTGGTTCCATTTATACATCGGCAGACCTTCTGATTTGGTTCCATTAAGTATTAAGCATTTTCGAATTGCTGTCCATAAAAAAAAAGCGCCAAAATACAGGCGCTTTCCAGGACTACTCGTTGATCATTTCTTTGTATTGGTCTGCTGTCATCAATGCGCTGACTTCTTCTTCTGAAGGAGCTTCGATAACCACCATCCAAGCCTGCTCGTAAGGTGACTCGTTGACGAATTCCGGGCTGTCTTCAAGCTCAGAGTTAACTTCGACAACTTTCCCGCTGATTGGTGCATACAATTCCGAAACCGTCTTAACGGATTCCACGCTGCCGAAAGGCTGATCTTTTTTCAGTTCATCGCCTACTTGTGGAAGTTCAACGAAAACGATATCCCCCAATTCAGCCTGTGCGAAATGAGTAATTCCGATACGCGCATTGCCATCTTCGATTTTGACCCATTCATGTTCTTTTGAATAACGAAGTTCTTCTGGTGTGCTCATCTTGACCCCTCCAAATTATGTAGTTCATTCAGATTCAGTTTGACATAAACGGCTGCGAAATACAAGATGACACAATTCTCTTACAGCCAGCTATTTTGGTAATCCGCTTCCTTAAACCCGAGTGTCACAGTTTCGCCATCCCACGCCAATGGACGTTTGATCAGCATGCCATCTGAAGCCAGAAGCTCCAACTGCTGTTCTTCGGACATGTTTGACAGCTTTTCTTTGAGTCCAAGCGAACGGTAAACCAATCCGCTTGTATTGAAGAACTTTTTCAATTCCAAACCGCTTGCCTGATGGATTTCCGTCAACTGTTCTTTTGTCGGCGGGTTTTCTGCAATATGTATTTCGTTGTATTCTACACCATTTTGGTTCAGCCAGCTTTTTGCTTTCCGGCAAGTTGTACATTTGGGGTATGCATAATAAGTAATCACGTTATTCCCTCCCTTTTTTCTAAGCTTACCAAAAAGAAGGCCTTCGGTCGACGACTAAAAAAACAGGCAAACCCGATAAAGCTGGGCTTGCCTGTTTTCCACTATTCATTAAACGATGTATTTTTCGACATCGATCAGCTTGACAGCCGCTTCACGTTTTTTCGCAATTACGTTGTAAGGCGTTGAACGAGTCAGTTTGCGCAATGCAGAAAGCATCATTCGCTGGTTGTCGCCTTCGATGGCAGCAATCAATGTTTCTTTCGCATCTTTTTCGATTTGATCGAATGCTTCCTGGCAATAGATTTGCGTATATAGCAGTTTTTGCTTGGCTTTTTCCTCGCCTGATGCAGCAATCGCTTTTTCAGTACGCAAGACTACTGATTCCATGGCAAAGACGTTGCTGACAATGTCTGCGATGTTAACAAGCACTTCCTGCTCTGCTTCCAGTTTCGTGCCGTAAGTCTGAGCTGCAAGCCCAGCTGCCAGCAATGCGATTTTCTTCGCATTTTTCACCAGGTATTTCTCTTGAGCCAACGCTTCGGTGCCGACTTCTTCCGGCATCATCATCAATAGCTCTTCCTGAAGCTGCTGTGCATGTTGCAATAATGGCAATTCGCCTTTCATCGCTTTACGCAAAAGCGTTCCTGGAACAAGCAAGCGGTTGATTTCGTTGGTTCCTTCAAAAATACGGTTGATGCGTGAATCGCGGTAGATGCGCTCGATTTCGTATTCCTGCATAAAGCCGTAGCCGCCATGCAACTGTACGCCTTCATCCACAATATAGTCCAATGTTTCCGTACCGAAGAATTTATTGAGTGAACATTCCACTGCAAATTCAGCGATGGAGTCAGCCACTAATTTACCGTCTGCATGCTGCTCATCCGTAAATCCGCTCATGCGGTCTTCGAACAATCCAACAGTACGGTAAACAGAGCTTTCAACTGCATATAATTTAGAAGCCATCGTGGCCAATTTCTCACGAGTCAAGTTGAATGAAGAGATCGGTGTCTTGAACTGTTGGCGCTGGTTCGTATAAGGGATCGTCAATTCCATTGCGCGCTTGGAAGCTCCGATTGTACCCACTCCCAATTTGTAGCGGCCGATGTTAAGGATGTTGAACGCGATGATATGTCCACGCCCAGCTTCGCCCAATAGGTTTTCGACAGGTACTTCAGCATCCTGCAGGATCAATGTCCGTGTGGAAGATGATTTGATGCCCATTTTCTTTTCTTCCGGTCCTACAGAAACACCTGGGAATTCGCGCTCTACGATAAAGGCAGAGAATTTGTCTCCGTCGATTTTTGCATAGACTACGAATACATCAGCAAACCCAGCATTGGTGATCCATTGCTTTTCACCGTTCAATACATAATGTGTGCCTGCTTCGTTCAGCTTGGCAACTGTCTTCGCTCCTAATGCATCCGATCCTGAGCTTGGCTCAGTCAAAGCATAAGCTGCAATCATTTCGCCAGAAGCTAATCGTGGCAGATAGCTTTGTTTTTGCTCTTCGTTCCCGAAAAGAACGATCGGCAATGAACCGATTCCGACGTGGGCGCCGTGAGTGATCGAGAATCCTCCTGCTTTCGACATTTTTTCAGCGATCAATGCTGAAGCGATTTTGTCCAATCCAAGTCCGCCGTATTGTTCCGGTACGTCAGCACCAAGAAGCCCAAGCTCTCCAGCCGTTTTCAATAGACGGACGGAATGTTCGAATTCATGGTTTTCCAAGTTTTCGACAACCGGCATCACTTCCGTGTTGACGTAATCCTCAGTGGTCTTCGCGATCATTTTTTGCTCTTCCGTGAAATCTTCCGGTGTGAACACACGTGACAGATCCGCCTCTTCAATTAAGAAACTGCCGCCTTTGATCAATGTTTTTGATTGTTCCATTTTGTATTCCTCCTATTTTGTAATTGCTTACTATATGTTGAGTTAATGTTTTATTATGAGCTTAAGGTGTTGTGGATATTCCGCAAACCAGTTCCGCCTGAAGCGATTTCTTCAGACCTACTCTACTCTTTAATTCCTAAAATCTATTTCTACAACATTTCAAAGACGCCTGCTGCACCCATTCCTCCACCGATACACATCGTAACAACGCCGAACTGCTTGCCTTGGCGCTTCAATTCACTCATCATGCGGATTGTCAGGATCGAGCCTGTCGCACCCAGCGGATGGCCCAGTGCAATGGCTCCTCCGTTGAAGTTGACTTTGTCGATGTCCAGGCCAAGCTCGCGGATAACGCCGAGCGACTGGGAAGCAAATGCTTCATTCAGTTCCCATACGTCGATATCCTCAATCGTCAATCCGGCTAATTTTAAGGCTTTCGGGATAGCGACGACAGGTCCGATGCCCATGACTTCCGGTGGTACACCGCCTGTTGCGAATGAACGGAACTTAGCGATCGGCTTCAGCCCGAGGGATTCCGCTTTTTCACGGTCCATGACCAGCAATGCACCGGCGCCGTCAGACGTTTGCGATGAGTTTCCGGCGGTAACGGTTCCGCGTGCCGAGAATGCGGAACGCAATTTGTTCAAAGTCTGGATGCTGGTTCCGTGGCGGACGCCTTCATCCATTTCGAACATAGACGATTTCTCCTGATATTTATTGTTGTCATCTACATAGCGTTTCGTCACTTCAACCGGAATAATCTCTTCATCGAAGTTTCCGGCTGCAATGGCTGCTGCTGCTTTTTCATGCGAGCGGACAGAAAATGCATCCTGGTCTTCACGGCTGACGCCGTATTGCGTAGCGACCTGTTCTGCGGTATGCCCCATGCTCATATAATACTGAGGTGCTGTTTCGGCCAATTTCGCATTCGGGCGGATGACATTGCCCATCATCGGCACCATGCTCATCGATTCCACACCGCCGGCGATGATCGCTTCTGCTGATCCCACCATAATGCGTTCTGCTGCATAGGCGATCGACTGAAGGCCTGATGAACAGAAGCGGTTGACGGTAACGGCTGATACCGTATCCGGCAATCCTGCAAGTGCTCCGATATTGCGGGCGATATTCATGCCCTGTTCTGCTTCCGGCATCGCACACCCCATGATCAAATCATCTATCGGTCCATCATATCCGCCAGCCCGCTGTAGCGCTTCCCTAACGACCAATGCGCCGAAATCATCCGGACGTACAGTCGCTAAAGAACCTTTTCCCGCTTTTCCGACCGGTGTCCGAGCACTGGCCACGATTACTGCTTCACGCATGTGTAGTTCCCCCTTTTATGATCAACGATTAATTACGTAATGGTTTTCCTTTGACCAGCATATGCTGCATGCGCTGCTGGGTTTTCGGTTCTGCCACGAGACTTAAGAATGCCTGGCGTTCAAGGTCAAGCAGGTACTGCTCATCCACTTTCGTGCCATATGGAACTTTCCCGCCTGATAGGACAAACGCCAATTTTTTAGCGATTTTCAAATCATATTCAGTGATATAGCCGGAAATGAACATACCTTCCGCGCCCAATAACAAGGTTGCGTAGCCAGGTTCACCGGTAACGGGTACTTTTTCACGTAGAGGTGCCTGATAACCGGTTTCGTAAAGCGAAAGAGCCGCCTGTTTTGCATCGTAGATCAGATGGTCGCTGTTGACGCTGATGCCGTCCACGAAATTCAGGAAGTTATTTTCACGGGCTTCTTCTGCCGATGTCGATACTTTTGCCATCGCAATCGATTCGAATACTTTGCTGGCGATGTTCTGGTAATCCACTGTCACACCATTTGGCAGACCTTTCAATTGCTTCATATACAATTCTTTGTTTCCGCCGCCGCCAGGGATAAGCCCTACGCCTGCTTCCACTAAGCCCATATAGGTTTCCATCGAAGCCTGGATATGTGCTGCCGGCAATGCCACTTCCGCACCGCCGCCGAGCGACATGCCGAATGGTGCTGCTACTACTGGTTTATTGCTGTATTTGATTTTCATCATGGCATTTTGGAAAGTCTTAATCGTGAAATCAAGTTCGAAAATATTGTCGTCCTGTGCTTCCATCAGGATCATGCCGAGGTTAGCGCCTACACAGAAGTTCTTGCCCTGGTTGCCGATGACAAGCCCTTTGAAGTTCTTCTCCACTTCGTCGACTGCATAATTGATCATCTGCATGATATCCAGGCCGATGGCATTCGAACGTGAATGGAATTCAAGTAAAGCAATGCCATCGCCCAAGTCGATCAGGCTTGCACCCGAATTCGATTTAATGACGCCATGCTTTTTCTTATAACGCTTCAAGTCGATGACTTTTTCATTGACTGGAACCGGCTGGTAATTCGTGCCGTCGAAGAAATGAAGATCCCCATTTTCTTCTTTGTAGAAGGTTTCGTTTCCGCTGTCCAGCAAAGACTGCACAAATGCCGGAATTGAATGGCCTTCCTGCTTCATTTTCTCAACTGATTTTTGGACACCGATGGCATCCCAGGTTTCAAACGGTCCTTGTTCCCAGCCAAAGCCCCACTTCATGGCATCGTCGATGGCAACGATGTCATCTGCGATTTCCCCGTTCAGTTCAGCTGAATAACGTAATGTCGGAGCCAGGATGCTCCAAAGCAGTTCACCGGTGCGGTCTTCTGCGTAGACAAGTGTCTTCATTTTAGCGGAAAGGCCTTTTTGCTGCTTCGCCATTTCCTGTGAAGGCGTTTTCAATTTACCTGCTGTGCGGTATTCCAAAGTTTCCGGATCAAGTTCCAGAATCTCTTTGTCTTTCTTCAGGAAGAATCCTTGCCCCGATTTCGCTCCAAGCCAGCCGTTCCCAACCATTTTGGCCATGAACTCAGGTGCTTCAAAGACCTTCTGTTCTTCGCCTGAAGTCTGGTCATAGACATTTTTGGCAACATGCATGAAGGTATCAAGTCCAACCACATCCAAAGTCCGGAATGTCGCTGATTTCGGACGGCCGATCAGTGGTCCGGTAACAGAGTCCACTTCTCCGATCGAGTAGCCGCGCGCCATCATTTCGCGCAAAGTCACAAGCAAGCCGTAAGTACCGATCCGGTTTGCGATGAAGTTCGGCGTATCTTTAGCGATGACGACGCCTTTTCCTAAATTGTCTTCCCCGAATGTCGACATGAACTCCACTACTTCCGGAGCCGTTGTTTTTGCAGGAATCACTTCCAGCAATTTCAGATAGCGCGGTGGGTTGAAAAAGTGAGTTCCCAGGAAATGCTTTCCGAAATCTTCCGAGCGCCCTTCCACCATCGCATTGATGCTGATGCCTGATGTATTTGAAGAAATGATGGTGCCGTCTTTTCTGACGCCATCGATCTTTTCGTATAAGGATTTTTTAACGTCAAGGTTTTCGACGATGACTTCAATGACCCAGTCGACATCTTTTAATTTTTCCAGATCGTCTTCCAGATTTCCCGGTGTGATCAATTGAAGGTTCTTTTTAGCAGTTAATGGAGCAGGTTTCTGTTTGAGCAGTTTCTGGATAGATCCGGTTGCAATTCGATTGCGCACCGCCTTGTCTTCAAGAGTCAGCCCTTTTGCCTGTTCTTCCTTCGATAATTCCCGCGGAACAATATCAAGCAATAATACAGGGATTCCTATATTTGCAAGGTGCGCTGCAATTCCCGAACCCATTACACCCGAACCGAGTACAGCCGCTTTTCTAATTTGGTAAGCCACTAGCAAAACCCTCCTTGAATTTTTGAATGAATACTCATTCATTTTTGGATTAAAAAAATAGAACGTTCTCTATGTCTCTTAGTGTAAGTTATATTTTCTTTTTTCGCAATATTTAATCGTTAAAAACTCCCAAAAATTTTCAAGAACAAATTCTTTGCGATTTAATGAAAGCAAGGTAAACTGAGAGAGAACCTATAAGGAGGCAATGCAATGAAATCACTTACTACGAACGAACAATTTAACGAAGTTATAAAAGGCGATGACCCGGTAATCGTGAAATTCCAGGCAGGCTGGTGTCCGGATTGCACACGCATGGATATGTTCATCGACCCGATCATCGAGGAATTCAACCAGTACCAATGGTTTGATGTCAACCGCGATGAGCTTCCCGATCTTGCAGAAAAATACGATGTCATGGGCATTCCAAGCCTATTGATCTTTAAAGACGGCGAAAAGACGGCGCATCTCCACAGTGCAAACGCCAAATCCCCTGAATCGGTTACAGAATTTTTGAATGATCAAAAGAAGTAGGCTCATGCCTACTCTTTTTTTCGCTGTAATATAGAACGTATCCAGTTTTCAGCTGCTGATGTTAACTCTATTCGCAGTGAATAAAGAGGCTGACCCCACACTTTTTCCACATTTACTGATCGATTCGAGCATCTTATAAAAACTGCGGAGGTATTGGAATGGATTCACAACAGGAAATTAAAGAATTGAAAGAACAGCTGGTCTATTATGAAAAACTGATTAAGAACATGTCGGCACCCATCATTCCATCGATTGTCCCTAAAACGATTTTAGTGCCGATCGCGGGTTTCATTTTTACAGACCGCTTTGATATGATCCGGACCAAAGTCTTGAAATATGCGGAAAAACATCGAGAAACAGAACGGGTCATTTTTGATTTCACGGGTGTAACAACAGATGATTTTGCTGAATTCGACTATGACGGGCTCGGCAGTGAATTGAGCCAGTTAAACTCCGCTCTCGGACTAATGGGTCTGCGCGCCATTTATGCAGGCTTTAATCCGTTGTTTGTGCGCGAGATTGTTCACGCCGGCATCCAAGTAGAGCTGGAAGTGTACACGACTTTCAGAGTTGCCCTGGCCCAGCTGCTTACAGAAACTGAAAAATAGCATTCAAGCAGTAGAATAAACTGGGTGAACAAAAAGACATGGAGGTGTTTGCCGTGAAGAAACTGATTGATTTCCAAGGCATGTCCCAACATGATGAAGCCATCTCTAAAAAATATCGTTCTTCTTCCTGCGGCCCTGTTACGGCTGCCGCTATCCTTCGGCATCACGAAGGCTTGGAGCTTGGCGTCGATCAGCTTTACCGATTGCTTGGCTCAACCCCTATCGGACTGTTCACCTGGAAGCTGCTGAGAAATTTCCATAAAGTCGGCGGCAAACGCTACGAAGTGAAGAAAGTTCGCAGCATCGAAGAAGTAAAAGAAGAATTGCTGGCTGGCAGGCCGCTCGCCATGAAGTTCGATCGTTACTTCACCTTCCAGTGGTTTTCAAAACCGCTTTACAGTTACCACTGGGTGCCGTTGATCGGCTTTAAAGAGGAAGCGGATGACCTGATCCTCTATATTCACGACAACGGACAAAAAAACCGCCCCAGCAAAATGCGGACGGTTTCATATCTGGAAAATCGTAAAGTACTGAGCTTTATAAAGATTATGCCCAAGGATCGGCAGTAACGCCGACATTCTTCTCGAGCTGCTTGGCAAGCAGCAGCAATTGCTGGTCGCGGCATAACTGAATATGGTCGTTGGTGTAAGCAGGAACAGTCAGTTCCTCCAATGGCATATCCAACTGGATGTCACATTTGATGACAGCCAGTTTTTTTGATAACAGGAGCATTTCCTTATGCTCATCGATTTTCTTTTTCTGAGCCGGTTTCAATTCGTCGATGGCACCGAGTACCCCGTCCGTTGAACCATAGTCCTTGATCAACTGGAGCGCAGTCTTTGGACCGATGCCTTTGACTCCTGGGTACCCGTCGCTTGGATCGCCCATAAATGCTTTGACATCTGCAAACTGGTTAGGCTGTATGCCGTATTCTTCAATGAAACGCGTTTCGGTATAGACATCGTAAACGTGGAAACCTTTTTTCATGAAGGCGATATTGACCGAAGGTGTCAGCAATTGCAGCATGTCCTTATCACCGGTAATGATGGTGAAGTCCACTTGGTCCTGCCATTGCTTGGTGAACGAGCCGATAAAGTCATCCGCTTCAATTCCCGCTTCGCCGTAGTTTTTCCAGCCAAGCTGCTCGGAAATCGATTGAGCCAAATCGAACTGGTGCACCATGTCTTCTGGCGGTGCCGGCCGATTCGCCTTATATCCGTCAAACAGATCTGTCCGGAATGTCCGCGCTCCCATATCCCAGCATACGGCCATGTGTGTCGGCTTCATCAAGGTTTTAGCTGCCAGTACATGTCTGGCAAATCCCTGTACACCATTTGTAGCCAATCCCTCAGTTGTACGGAAATATTGACCGACGGCTGATGTTGCGAAAAAAGAGCGGAACAACAGCGCCATTCCATCCACTAATAATACATGCGGTTTCTCCATAGTTAAAATCCTCCACCTTCTTGTTGCTTGACTTCCATTATAACGCTTATCCACTGAAAAAACCGCCGAAGCGGCGGTTTTAGCGTTTACGTTTTATAGCTTTGTATTCAAGATTCAATGCTTTATAGAAGGATGCCATCATCAGCAGCATGATGATCGAGAACGGGAATGCCGCAATGATCAACACTGTCTGCAATGTGCCAAGCCCTCCAGTGGATAATAAGATTACAGCGATTGACGATTGGGCGATCCCCCAAGTCAGTTTCACCGTGTTTTGCGGATACAACGAACCACCAGTAGTCTGCATGCCAAGAACAAATGTCGCGGAATCAGCAGACGTGACAAAAAATGTTGTGATCAGGAATATCGCTATGACCGAAAGCAGGACACCGAGCGGCAATTCATTGAACACTGCGAACAAAGTTTCCTCTGTCAACAAGCCCGTCAGATCTACTCCGCTATTCTGCACATCGATCGCGGTCGTACCAAAAGCTGCGAACCAAAGGAAGCTGATGAAAGTCGGGATCATCAGGACGCCTAATAAGAATTGACGGATCGTCCGTCCTCTGGATACACGTGCAATGAAAATACCGACAAATGGTGACCAGGAAATCCACCAAGCCCAATAGAAAATCGTCCAGCCATCGATCCATGCACGGTTTTCACCGTCTACAGGACCTGCGCGGAAACTCATCTCAACCAGGTTCTGGAAGTATGTACCGACTGTATCGGTAAACATATTCATGATCAGCAGCGTCGGGCCAAGAATAATGACTGCCAACAGCAATACGACAGCGAGGACCATATTGGTGTTGGAAAGATACTTGATGCCTTTACTCAATCCAGTCCATGCAGAGAACATGAACAGTACGGTGACTATGGCGATGATGACCAATTGAACACCAAAGCTGTCTCCAGGTATTCCATCAAACAGGAAGGCAAGGCCTCCATTAATCTGAATAGCGCCAAAACCAAGTGTGGTGGCGACACCGACTACTGTTGCGAAAACAGCGATAACATCTACCAGCATGCCCCATGGGCCTTTCATCTTGTCTCCGAACAAAGGTTTTAAGGTCGCGGAAATTAATCCGGGTTCCCCTTTTCGGAACTGGGCATAAGCGAGCGCCAACGCCACTACAGCGTAGATAGCCCAAGCGTGAATCCCCCAGTGGAAAAAGCTGAAACGCATGGATTCGCGCATCGCTTCAGCACTTCCAGGTTCAGCGGTTGCAGGGTCGATCGCAAAATGCGACAGCGGCTCTGCCGCTCCCCAGAACACGAGGCCGATTCCCATTCCTGCTGAAAACAGCATGGCAATCCATGTCCCGAACGAGAACTCGGGTTTATCGGTATCTTTACCTAATTTGATTTGTCCCATCGGACTGACAAGGAAAAACAAACAGAATAGAACCATGACGGAAACAACCAATAAATAATACCACCCGAACGAAGTGGTCAGGAACGATTCTATATTCCCTGTAACTTCTGCAAAATTATCGGGTGCAAATGCGCCATAGCCAATGGCCAATAATACAAGTGCAAGAGCTATCCAAAAAACATTGGTTACTTTTTTCATATAGTACCTCCTTTTTCTTTGTATCCCGCTTTAACGGCCAGTATCTCTTCACTTTTCCAAGTGAAAGTCCACTGACCGTCCAAGCCTGAATTGGTCAACTCAAAAGCAGCCGCGGCTGAAAACCCCGCTGCTTGAAGTTTCTCTTTATCACAAGTGTAAAGGATACGGAAGATTCTCCGTCCTGTCAAACCCTCTGTTCCTTTTGCAGATGGATAAGGCACCTTCATAATATAACTGAAAATTCCACATATATTCAATACCTGCGGCCATAGAACGCAAGCTTTTTAAAACAAATAAAAACCAGATCCGTTGGGGATCTGGCTTCTTATTACAGATGAATCGTAACATCTGCCTCTTCACGGAGTTGCGCTACTAAAGCTTGTGTAGCTTCCCCTTCTTTTTGCATCTTCACCTGTTCAGCAAGCTGAGGCTTCACTTCTTCGAAAGCTGGAAGTTCTTCGCCATCCGACTCTTCTTGCTGGGCTTGTGCTTGATCGTAAAAGGTCTGGAGTTCTTCATCCGTCGGTTCGACTTCCCCAGCTTCTTTTGCAATCAATTGTTCTATTTTCACTTGGGCTTCAACCTGCTTCATGACTTCTTCTTTAGAGATTCCCTGCTCTTCGAGTGCAGCCAGAAATTCTTCAGAAGATTCGAGTCCATTTTGTTGAGCCAGTGCCTCTAGCGCTGCATTGGTTTCTTCTTCTGATGCCGTCAACTTCTGCTTTTCAGTTTCCTGAACCAGAAGTTCCTGCGCCACTAAACTTTCAGCAACCTGCTCTTTCAACTGAGCCTGGTCAACTTCCTGACCGCTCATTTGGGCTTGCATAGCCATTTGCTGGAATTGCCCAGTATAAGCGGATTCAAAATCCTCTTTCACGATTTCTTCACCATTCACTTCTGCCACTACCTCAGGCACGCCTTCTAAATCAGGTTCAGGCATTTCGGGTTGTTCAGTACTGCCTTCTTCTGTAGCTGCTGCTTCCTCCTGTGGTGCCGCTTCTTCGTTCGTCTCTTCTGCTGTTTCACCACCACACGCAGCGAGTGCTGCCATGGATCCTCCCAGTACGATAGTCAAGAACCATTTTTTAATCATATGTTTACCCCTCTCAAACTTAATGTCCGTTAGTGTAGCACGTTCAGCCCAGCGGGAAAAACAAAAACCATTTCTGCAGAGGCTCAAGGGCTGTTAGAGAAGGGGAAATGTGGCGGTTTGTTCACCGTTCAACGTTAATTCAGAGTAAGAAAAAGCGGATTTTATTCTTTCAGCGATGGAAGGAGCTATGCCAAAAGGCCTCAAATTACACTTCGAGAACCACTAATAAGATTTTTGATTCCCAACTTAAGATATTTTCACCATTGTAATAAATGAGGCTGAATGAGTGGTGAACTGTTTGCTTGAAACAAAGCCCAGCTTTTTATACAGATGAATCGCTCGTTTATTGAACGTGCCTACGGTTAACCGAATCGGCAGCTCTTGATGAGTTTCTTCTATATGAATTGGTCGATGCCATGAATGTTCAGGGTCATTGAATAACCGAACGCTTCCTGGTTTTTTCCGGTTAATTTATCATGCTGCATGAATCCGATAGGTGTTCCGTCATACTTGCACAAAATGCTTTCCGTTAGAGATGGTGCGATTTCGAGGATGTTCAGGCAGTATAGAAGCTACCAGATTCTTCACCGCCGGTTGCGGAGAAGTAAATACCTCATCTTTATCATAATAAGTTTCAACTATTCTCCCTTTTTCCATAACTGTCAGGGCGTCTGAAATCGAATATGCTGCCCTAATGTCATGTGTGATAAAGAGATAAGACAAGCCATACTCGTCCTTTAACTCATCCAATAATTTCAAGATATTTGTCTGGTTCACCATATCGAGACTGCTCACTGATTCATCCAGAACAATCATTTTTGGCTTTAAGGCTATGGCTCTTGCGATGCTGATCCGCTGCAACTGTCCGCCACTAAATTGACCAGGAAACTTTTTCATGTCATCTTCACATAATCCAACCTGTTCCAATAACTGGGCAATCGTTCTTTTTTGTTCGGAAGCAGATAGCCTTTCGTAGTTTTCCAATGGTTCTCCGATAATCTTTTCTGCGGTCAAACGAGGATTCACCGAGGAGTAACTGTCTTGAAAAACTACTTGAAGATTTCTCCGAATCTGCTTGCGCATTTTGGAATTCATCGTGTAAAGATCTTCTCCTTGAAACAGCACCTGGCCTTTTTTGGGTTTTTCTAGTCCCAGAATCACTTTTCCCAATGTGCTTTTTCCAGCTCCGCTTGTACCAATAAGCCCCATGCATGTTCCCTGCTCTATAGAAAGGGAAACGTCGGAAAGAACTTCCGTTTCAGTTTGGGGGCTCCAAAAAGAACGCAGTGGGCCATATGCATGTGTGACCCTCTTCACTTCCAATAGGCTCATTCATGCGTCCTCCTTCACTTTTCAACTTTATTACCTGTCAGTCATTTTTATATAACCAGTTTCCTCAATGGTTCATTCACTGGTAATGCAGGTCTTGCCTGCAATAGTTTTTTTGTGTATTCGTGCTTTGGATGATCGAACAATTGGAATACATCGGCTTTTTCTATTATCCGGCCATTTCGCATGACAGCCACGTCGTCTGCCAGCTCCGAAATGACACCTAAATCATGTGATATCAGCAAAATTGATGTTCCGCATTCTATTCTAAGTCGATCCAATTCTCTTAGAACTTGTAGCTGATTCGTTACATCAAGAGCAGTTGTCGGCTCATCAGCGATAACAACGGAGGGGCGTAAACACATCGATATTGCGATCATGACACGTTGGAGCATCCCGCCACTGAGCTGAAAAGGATACATTTTCATAATTTTAGACGGCTCTTTCAAGTTCATGGATTCTAAAGAAGAGACAGCCAAATCGATGGCTTGTTTTTTTGTTAATGTTGTATGGGTTCGGATGGTTTCAACAAATTGGTTGCCAATCGTGTATACAGGTGTGAAGGCATTCATCGGATTTTGCATAATGAACCCAATTTCTTTGCCTAGGACTCTTCGCATTTCCTTTTGCTTTAAGCGATTCAGCTCCTGTCCATGCAATTGAATGCTTCCTTCTACAGTCATAGATTTCGGGTTCAGCAATTGAAGAAGTGCCATGCATGTGACTGTTTTCCCGCTGCCACTCTCACCTACCAACCCAAGAACCTTACCCGGAGTCAAATCCAGTTCCAAATTTTGAACCAACGGAAGCGCTCCATGTGGTGTTTTGACGGCGATATTCAAATCTTTAACCTGCAAAGCATTTTGCTGTTTTTCCATCTTCTCCATCCCCCTTTTTAATAACGTCTTTTTACGCCAAGCCGTTCCGAGAGAGATTCTCCCAACACGTTGAATGAAATGACCACAAACAAGATCATTAATCCTGGATAAATCATCAATCCAGGCTGGCTCCTTATAAAAGCTTTGCCTTCCTGTATCATTGCGCCCCACTCCGGTGTAGGAGGCTGTATGCCGAGCCCAAGGAACGATAGGGCAGATATGTCCATAATCGCCCAGCCCATCTCCAGTGTCCCCATGACCATAATAGGAGGAAGGACATTTGGCAGTAGATGCCTCCTGATAATTTTCCCGGTTGAAGAACCGCTGATCCGAGCCGCCGCAATAAAGTTCTGCTCTTTCATACTGACAACCATGCCGCGAATCATTCGTGCATAATATACCCACTGTACCATCATGAGTGCGATAACCACTTGCCACAGTCCAGGACCTAACAAACCAACGATGCCAAGGACAAGTACTAGATTTGGAAACGCCATGACGCCGTCACAGAACCGCATCAACAACAGGTCAATCCACCCGCCTTTGAATCCGGCAAGCATTCCGACAAGCAACCCAAAACCTAATGATGCAGCAAATATCAAAGATGCAAACCCTAAGGAAACACGTGCTCCATATAAAAGACGCGATAAATTACAGCGCCCTAAATGATCTGTGCCGAGCGGATATTCCCAGGAGGGAGAAGAAAGTTTGATAGCCAAGTTCACTTGGATAGGATCATTAGGAGCGATCCATGGCGCCAAAATACTGACCAGAAAAAAAACAATCAATATGACTGCACTTATTATAAGCGCCCATTTGCTTTTGCTGGCCATTTGTACGCTAGAAATCAAGATTGAGCCATTCCCTTCCGTGAAATACGTGGATCTATGTACAATTGCACAAGATCGACAATCAGATTGCAAATTATAAACAGGCACGCCGCCAGAACAACATAACTTTGAATAACTGGAATATCCCTGTTAAATATTGCTTCTATAAAAAAACGTCCAAATCCCGGCCAGGAAAAAACTTGTTCGACAATAATAGTACCCGTGAGAAGTTTCCCTAAATTCATACCCAATCCTGTCAGCATTGGAGAAATAGCAATTCTCAACACATGCTTCACCATAATCGTCTTTTCTTTAATGCCTCGTGTCCGGCCATAGACTACATATACATTTTCCAATTCATCCAACACACTTGCGCGAAGCAAGCGAGTGTAAATCGCAATTAATGCTAAGGACAACGTAATGCTCGGCAGTACGAAATGCTGCCAGGTTCCCCTTCCTTCCACCGGAAACATGTCCAGTTTGACAGAAAAGAGAAAAATCAGTACATAGCCTAGCCAAAACTGTGGAATTGAAGCACCTAAATAAGAAAGAAGCCTACTCAAATGATCGATCAGGCTGTTTTTATAAACTGCTGCTAAGAACCCTAAAGGAACACTGATGACAAGAGAAAGAATTATGCTGCTGACAGCAAGTTGAATGGTTGCGGGCATTCTAGTGGCAACCTCTTGCCAAACAGATGTATTTGTCACATACGAGTTGCCAAAATCCAATTGAACAACGTTCTTAACAGTTTGAACATATTGGACAAGCAGTGGCTGATCTAAACCGAACTCATGTCTTTTCTCAGCTAGAATCTCATCAGTTGGATGTATATTAGCAGCAGCTAGATACGCTTCAGCTGGATCGACCGGCGAGAAGCGTATCAGTACAAACATCAGAAAAATAGCAAAGAGAATAATAGGAATAACAGCAAGGAGCCGTTTTATAAGATAGATAAACATGACTGGTCCTCTCCGTTGATTACTGGCTTACTTTCATTTCATTGAAAGGGTGCTCATCGCGATTGGCTGGAAACACAAATTCTTCAATACCATTCTGATAAACAACTGTCTTTTTCATATACGAAACCGGCACGATAACCGATTGTTCATGTAATGTTTTTAAAATTGTGCCATAAAGCTTCTGGCGTTCTGCTTCATTAGTGGAAGCAAGAGCATTATCGACCTGCTTGTCCAACTCGTCTTTCATCGGCAGGTTCGAGTGAGCTTCTGAAACGCCCCAGCCTTCTTCTGCTACAACGTTGATGAAGGAATGCGGATCATATGGAGCGCCGTAGTTATACCAGAAATCAACGTCAAAGTCCCCCGCTTTACGACGTTCGATTTGGACCGTCAACTCCACTCCTATAATGTTCAGCTTCACACCAATTGCTGACCATTCTGCTTGAAGTGTTTCAGCCATCGCTTTTTGAATAGGATCCGTTTTATCGTACATCAATTCCAATTCAAGGGATTGGCCACCCTTTTCTCGTACCGCTTTTCCAGAAGGAAGTTTCCATCCTGCTTCGTCAAGGTAGGAAGCAGCTTTTTCCACATCGTACTCGATCGCCTCGACTTCAACATCAGTATAAGGAAAATTGGTGGATAAAATTTTATCCGCCTCTTCTTCTATACCAAGCGTGATGCCTTCCACCATCGCTTCTTTGTTGAATCCATGCTGCAAAGCCAAGCGTACTTTTAAATCCGTGAGCTTGTCATTTGTAGTGTTCAACAGCAAACTTCTTGTACCAACCGGTTCTGATAAGTCCGTTTTGTATTCCCCCGACTCTTTTAAGTGGTTAAAGGAATCCATGCTGATAGCACCTTCCCCATAGATCAAGTCCAATTCGCCTTTTTCAAAAGCCAAAACACGCGTTTCAGCATCCGGAATAATTTTGATAGTTACTTTTTCAACTTCCGGACTTTCACCCCAATATTCTGGGTTTCGTGTGAAGGTAGCATATTCGTCTTTTTTGTAGTCTTCCAAAATCCAAGGACCTGTTCCAACTGGTTCTGCAATTCCTTTTGAAGTGTCGCCATCTTCAGGGAATCCGGACTCACCAAGGAATCTTACCGGACGAACTACTGCCAAATCCTGAAGTGCTGGATAATAGGGTTCTGATAAGACCATTTTAAATGTCAATTCGTCAACAACTTCTGTTTCCTCAATTACATTGATAACACCGAGCCAACTATGTGAATTCTTATTTTTCATTACTGCATCAAAGTTCTTTTTCACAACTGAAGCATTTAGGGAAGAACCATCTGTGAACTTAACATTTTCACGAAGCTTAAATATATATTCAAGACCATCCTCAGAAATTGTCCAGGATTCAGCCAGATGAGGTTTAAGCTCCCCGCCTTCTTCGTAACTGACAAGTGGTTCATAAATCATCGACTGGGTTAATAATTGCGAAGGATTGTAAACATGAGGGTTCATGGACCCGATGTCCCGTGGCCAAGACATCGTTATGGAATTCGGCGATCCTCCTGCGCTTTCATTTGACTGAGAAGCAGCGTTGTCATTGGAACAACCCGCTGAAAAAATGAGGATAAATGAGATGATTGCTATAAATAAACTTTTTTTAAATTTAAATTTCTTCATGTTCAGTAAATTCCTCTCTTGTTCAAATGGATGATAATGATTCTCAATATCAATATCGTAACTATAATGATATTGAGCTTTCTTGTCAATAAAATTTTATCTATACCTTGATTTCATACATGTAATGACAAGTTAAGTGTTTCTTAATAAAGTATATAGAGAATAGCAATTTTTATTGACAAAATAGAATTTGAAATGGAAGTTAAATACGTCAACATTCTTTATTCTTATATATTCAAGATTTCTAAGTTCGTTAATGTCCGCAGGAAGTTGGCACCGCGAAGTACCTGTAAGACCAAAAACATCAGGCTACAGCGGAAACCAACATTTTATAGGACACAAAAAAACGCCTAAAACCTTTAAAGGTTTTAGGCGTTTCCATACTTATTTATTTGACTGTTTTACTTACCAGAGAGTATTACCGATTACCGGCCTCATTGAAAATTAAAAAGAACCGTCAGTTTTTAGACAAAATCAAGCGTCAATAACAACTTTGTCCTCAATTGAAAAAGTGTTTCGAATAAGAAAAACATAGGGAGATTTTAGTCTCCCTATGTTTCATTCCTATTATTTATCTGTTTGTTTTTGCTTCTTTTCCAAATACTCAGCACGTATTTTTTCAAGTTGTTTCTTTTTATCAAATTTGGCAGGCTTGTGTTTTTCATGATACTTTGTCACAGCTACCTGTCCTTTGCTATCCAATCCAAATTTCCCCACTTTTTTCACCTACTTTTCTTGTCTCTAAAGAGAATCTATTACCAGTATAATATACCTTAATTTAATGAAGTGAACCTTATTAGATTCTTGCTAACATTGCAAATATCGTTAAAAACTTAGTAATACAATTCATCGCCAATCACCATTTCTTTAACCCCTCAAAAAACTCTTCTTTCTGGTTTAACTTTATCCGCTGACTAAAAGATGATTAATACTATTCATTTTAAGATACAACTTTTAATACTAGTGGAATCTCTCCAGTTGATTGCAGCGGAGGGCGGCGACTCCTGCGGGAGCAGTGAGGGAGCAAAGCGACAGAGCGACATGAGCTGAAGCCACTGGACTGAGCGCGGCGAAGGAAGCGGCGAAAGCCATGCCCGCGGAAAGCGTCCGGCCGCAGCGGAAATCAACGGTTCCGTACACAACACAAAAAACGCCAAAACCTTATCAAAGGTTTTGGCGTTTTTGAAATACGGTATTAATCTCACTATGGAGACGGCGGGAGTCGAACCCGCGTCCAGAAACTCCGCTACTTGAGCGTCTACGCGTGTAGCTTATTCATTGGGGTTTCATGCACCATTCTGCCAATAAGCAGGCGTCCTGGGCACTAATCTGTGAATCTCTCCCGTTTGCCTCAGATGGCAGCAAACGTTGTATCCCACTTAAGTTGAGCTTTACCCAGCCACATGGGCGATGGATAGATAAAGCAGATCCGAGCTTACGCTGCGAATGCTAGGTTTTGGTTTGTTTTGCCAGTTGTTATAAATACGTTGATGACGGAGCCGACCCTCCGACGCGCGACCCAAGCCCAGATCATCCCTGTCGAATCCGTAACGTCCCCTTATTAAAAAGAGACACGGAAGATGAATAAACAGCTTCATGTGCTATATCCCTATTATAAGACAACATTGGTCAGACTTCAAGTTCTAGCGGTTGTATTCTTTTATCGCACGGTCGATTTGCCGTTTCGCGTCTTTTTTCTTCAAATCTTCCCGTTTGTCGTAGTTCTTCTTCCCTTTACCGACACCGAGCAGAATTTTGGCGAAGCCGTCCTTCAAATACATCTTCAGCGGAATGATGGCAGAACCCTGCACTTTTGAATGGGCCTCTAAATCCGTGATCTGCTTTTTATGCAGCAGAAGCTTGCGCGACCGTGTAGGGTCATGATTAAACTGATTGCCCTGATCATAAGGGCTGATGTGCATATTTGAAATCCAGGCTTCCCCGTTTCGGATCCGCACAAACGATTCCTTCAACTGGACTTTGCCGTTTCGTGCCGATTTGATTTCTGTGCCCTGCAAGACAATCCCTGCCTCGATCGTTTCTTCTATGAAATAATCGAAACCGGCTTTCTTGTTTTGGGCGATTACTTTGCCTTCTCCTTTGGCCATGTGGTTTCACCTCAGCTAGATTCAAAAAAGCAGCCCTGGAGCCGCTTTTTTATTTTTTCTTGTTGCGTCCTTTTTTTGCTGCATCTTCGTAGAACTTTTTCTTTTTGTTTTTCGGTTTGCGGGTTGGTCCGCCGCCTTCAGGCTTTTTGCCGTCGCGTCCTGGTTTTCCACCGCCATCTTTTTTCGTGGCGCGGATCACTTTCGGCTGCTCTCTTCTCGATTGGCGCGTGTTTTGCACCATGCCGACAATTTCGAAATCAATCGACGATTCTTCCGGTTTTACGCCGATGACTTTGATTTCAATTTCGTCACCGATCCGGAATTGGCGTTTATTGCGCTCGCCAATCATCATCATGCTGCGATCGTCAAAACGGTAATAATCATCCGTCATATTGGAAACGTGGACCAAGCCTTCAATAGTATTCTCCAGTTCGATAAACAAACCGAAATTCGTTACAGAAGAAATGATTCCGGTAAACTGTTCGCCGATTTTATCAGCCATGAACTGTGATTTCTTCAAAGCATCCGTATCACGTTCAGCTTCTACTGCACGGCGCTCACGTTCAGATGTATGTGTAGCGATATCATCCATGTTGGCATCCCAGTAAGCGATTGTTTTTTGTGATAAATCCTTCTCAATCAAGTACGTGCGGATTAGGCGATGCACGACCAAATCGGGATAACGACGAATCGGTGATGTGAAATGTGTATAGAATTCGGTCGATAAGCCAAAATGTCCCAAGCTTTCAGACGAGTATTTCGCCTGTTGCATCGAACGAAGCATCATCGTGGAAATAACCGGCTCTTCCGGAGTTCCTGCAATGGATTCAACAATTTCCTGCAAAGCTTTCGGATGAATCTGTGTGCCTGAGCCTTTTACCACGATCCCGAAATTCGTTACGAATTCGAAAAAGCGCTGCAGTTTTTCAGGCTTTGGATCTTCGTGGATCCGATAAATAGCAGGAACTTCCATGCGATGGAAATGTTCAGCTACTGTTTCATTGGCAGCCAGCATGAATTCTTCAATCAGACGCTCAGCTACTGTGCGTTCGCGGACAACAACATCCACTGGGTAGCCGTTTTCATCCACCAATACTTTGGATTCCTTGAAATCGAAATCGATGGCACCGCGGCGCATCCGCTTCGTGCGCAGAACTTCAGCCAGCTCTTTCATCAATTCGAACATCGGGACCAATTCACTGTATTGTTCTTTCAGCTCCTGGTTGTCCTGCTCTAAAATTTCATAAACGTCTGTATAGGTCATGCGTGCTGACGTATTGATGACGCTCTGGAATATATCATGGGAAACTACTTCCCCCTGATCATTGAAAATCATTTCGCAGGACAAAGTCAGGCGGTCCACCTGTGGATTCAATGAACAAATGCCATTTGACAAGCGATGTGGAATCATCGGAATGACGCGGTCGGTCAAGTAGATGCTTGTCGCGCGGTCATAGGCTTCGCGGTCAATCGCAGAGCCTTCCGTTACATAATGGCTGACATCAGCGATATGTACGCCTAATTTATAGGTGCCATCTTCATACTTCACGACCTGGACGGCATCATCCAAATCTTTAGCATCAGCTCCATCAATCGTTACGATCTGTTCGCTGCGCAAATCGCGGCGATCCGTTAAATCAGCCGGGTCGATTTCATCCGGCACATTATTTGCCTGTTCCAGAACATCCGGCGGGAATTCCGTTTCGATTCCGTATTTATGGATGATGGAAAGTATATCAACACCCGGGTCATTTTTATGGCCAAGAATCTGTGTGACCATACCTGTTGCAGACTTTCTGCCTTCTGGCCATCCGGTAATCTCCACAACCACTTTATGGCCGTCTACCGCGCCTAATGTATCATCCTTGGCGATAAAGATGTCCATATTCATTTTCTTATCGTCTGTAACGACAAAACCGAAGCCTTTGTTTTCCTGAAAAGTTCCGACAGCTTTTGTCGTACCTCTTTCAACAATCCGGATAATGGCGCCTTCACGGCGGTCTCCTGAAGATCCTTCAGAAACACGGATCAGCACTTTATCGCCGTTTACTGCACCGTTCGTTTCAGTCGGCGGAATAAAGACATCATCCAAACCGGCTTCTTCAGGTGCCACGAAACCGAATCCTTTAGGATGTCCAATAAATTTTCCGCGCATTAGATTCATGCGCTCCGGTACACCGTAGCGGTTGGATCTGGAGCGGACCAGTGTCCCCGTTTCTTCCAGGCGCACTAAAGTTTTCACCAGTTCCTTGAATTCATCGGCATCTTCAAAACCGAATTGTTCTTCTATTTCCTGTACAGTCAGTGGCTTATAAGCTTCTTCACGCATAAAAACCAATAAGCGCTGTTCCAATGAACGATCGGTATTTCCCAAATCTAACTCCTCCTTTATGACGGTTCACACACTCCAATCAAGCGATTCGAGAAATGCGAAAATGTCTTCGTGCAATTGCTTTTTCTCTTTATCAAGCGTAATGACATGGCCTGAGTTTTCATACCACTTAATCTGTTTTTGGATCGATTCGGCGTTTTCATAGATGACATTTGCCGAATCCGTATTGATGACATTATCCAGTCTGCCCTGGACGACGAACAAAGGAGCATAGACATGGTCCACCTGCTCTTTGACATCTGCAATCAAGGCACGCAGATCGGCCAGCGATTCCATCGGCCGCTCCTGGAAAGCCTTCATTTCTTTTTCGATAAGTTCATCGTTTTTTCCTTCATAATTCTTGTATTCACGTGCATATTTCAACACACCTTCATACATGAGGCCGGTGGTTTTCATATACATCGGCGCACACATGGTGACAATTCCCTTGATAGGCTTTGTATACCCTAATTTCAGGCTGAATACGCCGCCCAGCGACAGTCCCGCGACTGCAATCTCGGTATAGCCTTCTTCAAGCAATGTCTCATATGCCTGTTCTACGTCTTTCCACCAATCCACTGGACCGGTGCCGATCAATTCTTCAGGCGCGACGCCATGGCCCGCGTAATGCGGGGCGATGCTCGTATACCCTTTCGTTTCCAAAAAACGGCCAAGCATGCGTACATCCGCCGAGTTCCCTGTAAAGCCGTGCAAAAGAAGTACGGCCCGTGGACCTGATTTAAAGAAAAATGGTTTTGGCTGCGAAATCCGCATCATGATCCCTCCATTCCAATACTAAAAGAAAACGCCCAACCATGTATGGTCAGGCGATTTAATCATCTACATTAAACTTTCGTTACGGCAACAGCCAGAATAAAGAATAAGGCAGCAAGTACGATCGTAACCCGGTGAAGGACCAAGTCCAAACCACGAGCTTTTTGCTTGCCGAAAAGTTGCTCTGCTCCACCGGAGATGGCTCCTGAAAGACCTGCACTTTTTCCAGATTGCAATAAAACGACAACGATTAATGCGAGCGATACGATGACGAGTAATGTCATTAACAACGTATGCATAAATTCCACCTCCTGAAAAGAACGTTCACAACAAATCTAAGTTTACCAAAAATTGTGACCTGTGACAATAGCAATAGAAAATAGAGGCAAATGCCTCTATTTTATTTTTTCAAGTTGTAGAAAGTTTTTAGACCTAGGTATTGGCCTGTTTCAAATAGCTGGTCTTCGATGCGCAATAATTGGTTGTATTTCGCAACGCGGTCTGTACGTGATGGAGCACCTGTTTTGATCTGTCCTGCGTTTGTCGCTACTGCGATATCCGCAATGGTGACATCTTCAGATTCGCCTGAACGGTGGCTGATGACTGCTGTATAGCCAGCGCGTTTCGCCATTTCAATTGCGTCGAAAGTTTCTGTCAACGTACCGATTTGGTTAACTTTGATCAGGATTGAGTTGCCGATGCCTTCTTCGATTCCTTGAGCCAATTTCTTCGTGTTGGTGACGAATAGATCATCTCCAACCAATTGAACTCGATCGCCGATTCGTTCAGTCAATAATTTGTGTCCAGCCCAGTCGTTTTCATCCAATCCATCTTCGATTGAAATGATCGGGTATTTATTGCAAAGTTCTTCGTACCAGTCGACCATTTCTGCAGAAGTTTTCACTGTGTTGTCCCCAGGCAGGTTGTAGACGCCTTTTTCTTTGTCATAGATTTCAGAAGAAGCAACATCCATCGCCAGTAGTACATCTGTGCCGGCTTTGTAGCCTGCTTTTTCAATTGCTTCCAGGATGGTCGTCAACGCTTCTTCGTTCGAACCTAAGTTCGGAGCAAATCCGCCTTCATCTCCAACAGAAGTATTATAGCCTTTTTCTTTCAATACAGCTTTTAGGTTATGGAAGATTTCTGTACCCATCTGAACTGCTTCACGGAAAGATTCTGCACCGACCGGCATTACCATGAATTCCTGGATGTCCACATTGTTGTCAGCGTGTTCGCCGCCATTTAAGATGTTCATCATTGGAACCGGCAATTGTTTTGCGTTAAAGCCGCCCAAGTATTGGTAAAGTGGAACGTCCAGGTAGTCAGCTGCAGCGTGTGCAACAGCCAAGGAAACACCTAAAATAGCGTTAGCGCCTAAACGGCCTTTGTTTTCTGTTCCGTCCAATTCGATCATCGCGTTATCGATGGATACCTGGTCCAGCACTGAGTATTTTTCCTCCAACGCTTCCGCAATTTCAGTATCGACAAACTCGACGGCTTTTAATACGCCTTTTCCAAGGAAACGGCTCTTGTCGCCATCGCGGAGCTCGACTGCTTCGTGTTCGCCTGTAGAAGCGCCTGAAGGTACGATCGCGCGGCCAAATGCGCCGCTTTCTGTGAATACCTCAACTTCGATTGTTGGGTTCCCTCGTGAATCTAATACTTCGCGTGCTTGAATTTGTGTGATAATTGGCAATTAAAACAGCTCCCTTTTAATATAATGGTTTTCCTGTCATTTCAATCGGTTGTTCAATATCCAGCATTTTTAAAATTGTTGGTGCCAAATCGGCAAGAATGCCGCCGGTTCGAAGTACATGGCCTGATTTCGTCAAAATCACCGGTACCTGGTTCGTAGTATGCGCCGTCATCGGCAAACCTTCAACCGTACGGACTTCATCGGCATTGCCATGGTCAGCAGTAATTAACGCCGAACCGCCTTGTGCATGCAATGCATCAACTATGCGGCCGAGGCACTCATCTACGACTTCAATGGCACGGATGGTCGGTTCCAGCAAGCCGCTGTGGCCGACCATGTCCGGATTAGCGAAATTCAGGATGATGGCATCGTGTGCGCCAGCTTCAATCTGCTCCACTAAACGGTCTGTCACTTCATAAGCACTCATTTCAGGTTGCAGATCGTATGTAGCAACTTTCGGCGATGCTACGAGTATACGGTCTTCACCAGGAAAGACATCTTCGCGTCCTCCGCTCATAAAGAAAGTGACATGCGGATATTTCTCAGTTTCGGCAATCCGAAGCTGAGTCAATCCATTAGCCGATACCACTTCACCGATGGTATTTTCCAGGTTCAGTGTTTCGAATGCCACCCGGGTCGGCAAATCATCACTATAGGAAGTGAATGTGATATAGCTTAAATCTTTCGGATGTTTAGTGCTTAACGGGAATCCCGTGAAATCTTCCCGGATAAATGCGGACGTCAATTGAATTGAACGGTCCGGGCGGAAGTTAAAGAAAATCAGCGAATCGCCCGAATCGATGGTAGCCACTGGCTTGCCGTCTTCAACGATGGCAAATGGCACGACAAATTCGTCTGAAACGTCCAAGTCGTATGAATACGTAATGCCGGCATTTGCAGAAGGAGCCGTTTTTCCGATTCCGTCAACCAATACACGGTATGCCAGATCGGCACGTTCCCAGCGCTGGTCGCGGTCCATTGCATAATAGCGTCCGCTGATCGATGCGAATTTACCGACACCGATTTTTTCCATTTCACGTTCAGCTTGCTCTACATATTTAAGAGCCGTTCTCGGCCCTACGTCGCGGCCGTCGAGGAAACCGTGGACATAGACTTCCGATAATCCCTGTTGTTTGGCAAGTCTCAGCAAAGCGAAAAGATGCTCATAATGGCTGTGTACGCCGCCATCAGACAATAACCCTAAAATATGAAGGGCTTTGCCGCGGTTTTTGGCGTTGCCGACCGCTTCAAGAAAAGCGGCATTCTCATAAAAATCGCCATCGCGGATCGACTTATTGATACGGGTCAAATTTTGGTAAACAATCCGTCCTGCACCAATATTCAGGTGGCCGACTTCAGAATTACCCATTTGGCCTTCCGGCAATCCGACAGCTTCGCCCGAAGCCGTCAGCAACTCATGCGGATAAGTTTTCCATAGTCTGTCGAAATTCGGTTTGTTGGCTTGTGCTACGGCATTACCGAAAGTCTCTTCGCGGCATCCAAATCCATCTAAGATGATAAGCGCCGCTGGATGTTCGGTTTTACGCATGTGAACCAGCCTCCAACAATTTGACAAAAGAGTCGGCTTCCAAGCTTGCGCCGCCAACCAACGCTCCGTCAATATGTTCCATTCCCATTAATTCATCGATGTTAGCCGGTTTTACGCTGCCGCCGTATTGAACGCGAAGCTGCTCAGCTGCCTGTTCGTTATACAACGCAGCCACTTTTTTGCGGACGATTCCGCAAACTTCATTGGCATCTTCCGCAGTAGCGGTTTTTCCTGTTCCGATTGCCCAGATAGGCTCGTAGGCAATGACCAATTGCGTGATTTGCTCTTCAGTCAAACCGGAAATCCCTTTTTCCACTTGCGCTTCTACAACAGCACCGGTTTCACCATTTTCACGATGCTCCAACGTTTCTCCGACGCAAAGAATTGGCACTAAACCGTGGTTGAAAGCAGCTTTTACTTTTTGGTTTGCCGATTCGTCAGTTTCGTTGAAATATTGGCGGCGTTCCGAATGGCCGATAATGACATACTTCACACCGATATCCGTCAATTGAACAGGGCTGATTTCGCCTGTAAATGCACCTTCGTCTTCTGCGGACATCGTTTGTGCGCCGATTTGAAGCGGGCTTCCTTCTGCAGATACGACCAGCTGCGCCAAAAATAGCGCCGGTGCGCAAATGACAGCATCCAGTTTTTCAGAATCCGGCACCAAGCCGTTTACTTCCTCGACAAACTGTTTTGCCTCTGTTGCTGTTTTGTACATTTTCCAGTTTCCTGCAATAATTGGTTTTCTCACAAAAACACTCCCTTTCAAATCATTCGTTTTACTTGTCGGTTAATGCACTGACACCCGGCAAGTCCTTGCCTTCCATAAACTCCAGTGATGCACCGCCGCCAGTAGAGATATGATCCATCTTTTCAGCTACATGGAATTTTTCAACAGCTGCAGCAGAATCTCCTCCGCCTATTACGGTATAGCCTGAAGTTTCCGCCATCGCCTGCGCCACAGATTTCGTGCCGTTTTCGAATGCCGGCATTTCAAAGACGCCCATCGGTCCGTTCCAGATGATCAACTTTGAATCCTTGATGACATCCGCGTACAACGCTGCGGTTTCTGGCCCAATATCCAAGCCCATCCAGTCCGCCGGAATTTCTTCGATTTTCACACTTTTCGTATCGGCATCTTTTGAAAATTCGCTGGCTGCAGTTGCATCAATCGGCAAATAGAATTTAACGCCTTTTTGTTTTGCTTTTTCGATGAACGAGTTCGCGAGCTCTAATTTATCTTCTTCTACAAGGGAGTTTCCGATTTCATAGCCTTGCGCTTTGATGAAGGTATACGAAAGCCCTCCGCCAATCAACAAATTGTCAACTTTATCCAATAGATGATCAATGACGCCAATCTTATCTTTCACTTTAGCCCCGCCGATGATTGCTGTAAATGGACGTTCTGGTTCGGATAGGGCCTTGCCTAAAACATCAAGTTCTTTTTCCAGCAGCAAACCTGACACGGCTGGCAAATAGTTTGCAATGCCGGCTGTAGATGCGTGTGCCCGGTGAGCTGCACCGAAAGCATCGTTGACGAAGACATCCGCCAGCGCAGCAAATGCTTTTGCGAGCTCTTCATCGTTCTTTTCTTCACCCGGATGGAAGCGGACATTTTCAAGCAGGATGATGTCGCCTTCCTGCATTGCTGAAATCTCCTGCTCGACTTTTTCCCCGATCGATTCGTCCAGGCTTTTCACTTCTTTATGTAACAATTCACCCAAACGGACACCTGTGGCAGCCAGTCTCATGTCTTCGTTGACCTCGCCCTTAGGTCTGCCCAAATGGCTCGCCAAAATAACTTTTGCTCCTTGTTCGATCAAGTATTCAATGGTTGGCACAGCTGCGCGGATTCTTGTATCATCCGTCACTTTGCCTTCTTCCATCGGTACATTGAAATCGACACGGCAAAATACACGTTTTCCTTTCAAATCCAAATCTTTCATGGTCATTTTCTGCTGCATGAAAATACCTCCTATTTGTATTCAAAAAAATAAGGAGCGGGGTATGTCCCCGCCCCTTTTACCCTCTTTTATTATAGAGGTTCATTGGTAATTAAGCTATGATTTTGGGATTACAAGCCCGTTTTATACATATGCAATGCAAGGTCGATACAACGTCCTGAATAACCGGATTCATTGTCGTACCAAGCTAGGACTTTGACCATGTTATCGCCAAGTGCCATTGTTGATAAACCATCAACTGTTGAAGAAGCAGTATTGCCGTTGTAGTCTTTTGAAACTAATGGAAGGTCGCTGTATTCAAGGTAACCTTTCAATTCGTTTTCAGTCGCTTCTTTCAAAGCATTGTTGACGTCTTCAGCAGTTACTTTTTGCTCAAGATCCACTACAAGGTCAATCAATGAAACGTTTGATGTTGGTACACGGATAGCCATTCCATCAATTTTGCCTTTCAATTCAGGCAACACTTGTGATACAGCTACTGCTGCTCCAGTTGTTGTCGGAATCATTGATTCTGCAGCTGCACGTGCACGACGGTAATCTTTGTGTGGAGAATCCAAAAGGATTTGGTCATTTGTGTAAGAGTGGATCGTTGTCATCATTGCATGCTTGATGCCGAAACGGTCATTCAATACTTTAGAAATGCCGGCAAGGCCGTTTGTTGTACAAGAAGCGTTTGAAACCACATCATGCTCTTCAGGGTTGTATGTTTCATGGTTAACTCCCATAACAAGTGTCTTCATGCCGTTTTTACCCGGTGCTGAAACGATGACTTTCTTCGCTCCTGCTTCGATGTGTTTTGAAGCAGATTCTGTGTCTGTGAAGAATCCAGTAGACTCAACAACGATGTCTACGCCAAGCTCTCCCCAAGGAAGGTTCGATGGATCTTTTTCAGAGAATACACGGATAGTTTTGCCGTTGACAACAATGTTGTCGCCTTCTGCTGAAACTTCTGCATCCAATGTTCCGTGAATAGAATCGTATTTTAGAAGGTGAGCCAACATTTTAGCGTCAGTCAAGTCATTTACCGCTACGACTTCCACTTCTTCGTTTGCCATTGCTCCACGAAATACGATGCGTCCAATACGTCCAAATCCGTTAATTGCTAATTTTAAAGTCATTTATAATTCCTCCAATTTTTTAGTCAATCCAAGTATTTTCCGTGCGGCGCCTTCGTCTGTGACCAGCACTGTCGGTTTTGGCGCATTCTTGAAATAAGATAAAATCGCTCTTGCTTTGGAACCTCCACCGGCAACCGCTAAAATAGTCGAAGCTTTTTGTACCTGCTCCAATTGAATGCCCGCTGTGCGGATGCGATAAACAATTTTTCCGTCTTTATCGAAATAATAGCCGAAAGCCTCACTAACCGCTCCGCCCGAACGTATCTTCTCTACTTCTTCTAAAGAAGAGTGGCGGCGGACCGCCATCTCTTCCGCATTGCCTATGCCATGGACCACTACATCAGTCTGATCATACAAGTCCATCATTTCCTTGATCACGGGCTCTTTCATCATCATTGCAAATGCTTCGGCACTTAAGTGATCAGGCAAGTAAAGCGTTTTGAACGAACCACCTGTTTTTTCGGCAAATGCCGCTGCGATCGTATTGGCCTGATGAAGTACATCTTCTCCCAATCCACCGCGGGCTGCGATGAATTGAAGTGCCCGATCAGGTTTGCTGATGGATAATTCTTTGGAAATGGCGGCCATTGTGCTGCCGCCAGTAACAGCTATTTTCTTATGGCGGATGAATAATGCTTCCAAAAGACGGGCAGCTTCTTTGCCGATATGGGATTTCACTGCTGGAATCTCATCGCTGTCCTGCGGCAAAATGACCACTTTCGAGATCTTCAAAATTGTTTGCAGCTGTTTTTCCATGTCTGTCAATCCAGACATTTCACGAACGAAAACCTTTAACTTTTCCAGCACTTCCAGACCCTGAGAAGTAACTGTCATACCTGCTGTCTTCATCTCAATCAACTGCTGATTGCGCAGCAGATCGGTTTCTTTTCTGATTTCCCGCTCTGTTGCACCGGCAACTTCACTTAAAGTTCGTCTGCCGATCGGTTGTTCCAAATTGATTGTCTGTAAAATCTGGTAACGCTTTTTCAGGAGTTCGGACATTTCCGGCATCAGTTTTTGCTGAGCGTCAGATAATGCATCCATGTTTTCACTCCGTTCTAGCTGGACGTTTTTTGTCCCAATAGAATATTTTGTGTCCCACTAAAATCATTCTACCTAATGATTCTTTTAATTGCAAATAAAAAGAAGCGTTAAATTTCTAACGCTTCCAGTAATTCTACGTAACCGATATTTCCATATAGCAATATTTCATTGTCTTTTTCCAGTACGGGAATCATTAGCATGTATTTTTCATGCAATGCTTCGTCACTTTCGATATCGACTTCCTGATAAGGCAATGGAAAGTCTTCGTTAACGAGCTGAATCATCAGTTTGGCTTCATCGCATAATGGACAGTTCGAACGCGTGTATAAAGTTAACATCGTATACCTTCTTTCTAATAGAAAAGCGCAAGCAGCCGTTAAGCGACTTGAGGGGCTGGCTGCTGGAGTCTGGACAAAGAAAAGCGTAAGCGCCCGTATAAACGAATGCAAGCTGAAAGCCATAAATTCTTAAACCTTTAGAAACCTCGGCCAGCGCCGCCGCCTCCGGATGAGCCGCCTCCGCCTCCGCGGAAACCACCACCACCGAAGCCTCCCCCACCAAATCCACCGCCGAAGCTTCCGGGGCCCATATAAACGCCTCTTCCGCCTCGGCGTCTCGCACGTCCACCACCTTTGCCGCCTCCACCCCCAGTGATAAGAATGAGGATCGCGGACACGATCAGGATGGTCATGAACGGCGGAAGCCCTTCCTGCGGTTGTTGGGAAGTAGCTGCCTGCGGTTCTACAGGTTCACCGTTCCATTGATATTCAGCAGCGACTTCCTGATAGAGAACTTCATATAAATTGATGACGCCTTCACTATAATTGCCTTGGCTCAAATAAGGAATCGCGTATTCATCTAAAATCCGGCCGACTTTTCCGTCCGGCAACGCACCTTCAAGGCCATAGCCGATTTCCACATAAATTTCCCGATTATCCGGTTCATCCAGTGACAACACCACCAGAACGCCGTTGTTTTCCTCTTCCGCCCCGACGCCATAATGGCGGAACGCTTCGTTGGCGTAGCTTTCGATCGGCTCGCCTTCAAGTGTCGGAATCACCAGCAACATGATTTGAGCAGTTGTGGCGTCTTCCAGCCCACGACCCAATTGACGGATTTCTTCTTTCTGCTGCTCCGTCAAAATACCGACTTCGTCTTGAACATAGAGATCATTCGTCAATTCCGGAAAGTCAGCTGCCAAGCCACGCCCACTGACCATCAGCAGCAGGAAGCAGATGAGCACTATTCTGCGTCTCATTGTTCATCCTCATCAGTTCCGAAATCGACTTCCGGTGCTTCAGAAGCATCCGGATCCGCTTCAAAATACTCTTTCTCGTCAAAACCAAAAACTCCCGCAATCATGTTTCCAGGAAAACTTCTGGCTTTGCGGTTAAATTCAGAAACCGTTCCATTATAATCCTGTCTGGCTACCGCTATCCGATTTTCCGTACCTGCCAATTCATCAGAAAGCTGCTGGAAATTTTCACTGGAACGAATTTCAGGGTAGTTCTCCACCACCACCAACAAACGGCTCAATGCCCCGCTCAACTCGGCATCCGCCTCAGCCTGTTCACTGACACCTTCAGCACCTGCCAAATTTGAACGGGCCTCCGTTACGCTGTCAATGACATCCTGCTCCTGGTCGGCAAATCCTTTCACCGTCTCAACCAGGTTCGGAATCAAATCAAGCCTGCGCTGCAGTTGGTTCTCAATCTGAGCATAGGACTGATTGACATCCTCTTCAAGCTGCACAAAGCTGTTATAACTCGGCACCAAAATTGCCGCGATGATGACAATAATCGCAATCACAATAATGATGGGTATCAATAATTTTTTCAAAAGCTCCACCTCTTCACTAGTATGTATTACTAGTCATTTCCCTTTGCTGGAGTTCTTTTAAACGTTTCTTTTTGAAACATAAATGGAAATGGTTTCACTGGGAGATACCGGACAGCAAACTATAGAAATTGACTAGTCATAAAAAAAAAGATAGAGCGATAATGGATTGGAAAGTGAAATTTATAGCCGTCCCAGATGTCTATTTCTATTTAATAAGTTGTAACCGATTTGAAAATCTTACTAGCGCCACAAAAAAAAAGCCCATTTTACCGGATAAGGTAAAATGAGCTTTGCTTTTTTTATGCCCTCGGAAGGAATCGAACCTCCATCTCAAGAACCGGAATCTTACGTGTGATCCATTACACTACGAGGGCGTTTTCGCTATTAGCGACTTTTCTATTATACAAAAGTATTTCAACTTAATCAAGTCTATTTTTTTGATTCGTTAGATTTGACCTTCATTGACCATCATGTGTATGATAATAGTACAGCTGAGAGAACTTTCAGCATTGTTTGCAAACCACTTAATCGAGGAGGAACTATTCTATGAACTTAATTCCTACAGTAATTGAACAAACTAGCCGAGGCGAACGTGCTTATGATATCTATTCACGTTTGTTGAAAGACCGCGTAATTATGCTGGGCAGCGGCATTGATGATAATGTTGCAAATTCAATTGTTGCACAACTTTTGTTCCTGGAAGCAGAAGATCCAGATAAGGATATTTCAATTTACATCAACAGCCCGGGCGGCAGCATCACTGCCGGAATGGCGATTTATGACACAATGCAGTTTATTCGTCCCGATGTTCAAACAATCTGTATCGGTATGGCCGCTTCAATGGGAGCTTTCTTACTTGCAGCAGGAACAAAAGGCAAACGCTTGGCGCTTCCAAATGCTGAAGTCATGATTCACCAACCACTTGGCGGTGCTCAAGGCCAAGCAACTGAAATTGAAATTGCCGCGAAACGTATTCTTCACCTTCGCGAGAAGCTGAACCAGATTCTTTCTGAACGCACAGGTCAGCCAATCGATGTCATTTCCAAAGATACAGACCGCGATAACTTCATGACAGCAGAACGTGCACTTGAATACGGCTTGATCGACCAGGTCATCACACGCAGCAAGTTGCCTGAAGACCATAAAAAAGATATCTAAAACAAAAACTCACAGCCCATGGCTGTGAGTTTTTTTCTGTTTAATGATGATTAAGCTTCCTGTTCGATGATTTCCGATAAAGCATGAACCGCTTTCTCTTCATCCAATCCATCTGCCGAAATTTTTACCTCTGTGCCTTTGCTGATGGCGAGACTCATAATTCCCATGATGCTTTTGGCATTTACTTTTTTATTGTCTTTTTCTAAATAGACATCCGCAGTGTACCGGTTCGCTTCCTGAACAAATAAAGCTGCCTGCCTTGCTTGAAGACCTGTTTTTAATAGTACTTTCACCTGTTTTTCAACCATACATATCCTCCTCCGAAAACTTCGCTCTCATTTATATGAAAGAACAGCCCTTATTTAGCGGCCGATCATTTCTCCTTTTCTCAATGACGCTGCAATCTCATCAATTTTCCGCAGCCGGTGGTTTACTCCCGACTTGCTTACCGTACCACCTGATACCATTTCCCCTAATTCTTTAAGAGTCACGTCTTGATACTCTACCCGAAGTCGGGCAATTTCACGCAATCTTTCAGGCAATTGATCGATTCCGATTGTTTGATCGATAAAACGGATGTTTTCCACTTGCCGCAATGCAGCATCGATGGTTTTGTTTAAGTTAGCGGTCTCACAATTCACAAGACGGTTGACGCTGTTGCGCATGTCCCGAATGATTCGGACATCCTCAAACTTCAATAGAGCGGAATGCGCTCCTGTGATGCTCAGAAAGTCAGAGATTTTTTCTGCTTCTTTCAAATAGGTCACAAACCCTTTTTTCCGCTCAATCGTTTTGCTGTTTAAATGGAACTCGTTCATCAACTCAACTAGAGAATCTGCATGGTCTTTGTAAAGTGAATAGATTTCCAAATGGTAGGATGAGGTTTCGGGATTATTGACGGATCCTCCCGCCAAAAAAGCTCCCCGCAGATAAGAGCGTTTACAGCAGTTCTTCTCAATCAGCGACTTGACGATCTGATGCTGGAACTGGAAGCCTTCCGTCAAAATTTCCAGATCCTCAAGAATATGTTTGGCGCCTTCACGGATTCTGCAAATATAGATGTTGTTCTTTTTTAGGCGCATCTTTTTTCTGACGAGCAATTCAACAGGATATGCTTTGTAGAAACGCTTTAAAAGTGTGTAGATGCGTCGGGCAATTGCCGCATTTTCGGTTTGGATATCCAGGCTCAATTGCCGATTGGAAAACGATAGGGTTCCATTCATCCGGATCATTGCGGACAACTCTGCTTTTCCACAGCAATCATCCACTTCTAATTGCGTCATTTCTTTTTTGGTTTCAGATGCAAAAGACAAAATTCGTTCCCCCTTTCAAAGCACTAGAAATAAAGCTGCTTCGAATCTTCACTGGCACGGCCTCCAGCATATTCAAATAACCATTCCGCCACTTTCATTGGCTCATGCCGTACAGTTTCGCCAAAGATGTTGGCAATGTCTTTTCTATAGACTTCAAGTCCCATCTGCTTTAGCCGCTCTTCATCGTATTCAACCGGCGATGCCTTCTCTTTTTTGTAACGCTCGGCAACGAGCGGCGGCATTTGGACTTTATCAAGCAGGATGGCATCCAGAAAACTCTCCCCTACATGCTCATATAATGCCTTCACATGATCAGAGGCTGTATATTTATAGGTTTCACCCGCTTGTGTCATTAGGTTGCAGATGTATATTTTCTTAGCCTTCGCAGCAATTACTGCTTTTTTGATATCCTTCACCAATAGATTCGGTAAAATACTGGTATAAAGAGACCCTGGCCCGACAACGATCACATCCGCACTTTCAATCGCTGCGATAGTGGCAGGCAAAGTTTTCACATCGTGAGGTTCGATGAACACCCGTTTGATCGGCTGCAGGTAGGCAGGAATTTTTGACTCGCCTTTGATGATGGTCCCATCTTCCAATTCCGCATTGAGTGTCACGATTTGATTGGCTGCAGGCAAGACAGTTCCATTGACGCTTAATACCCGGCTCATTTCACGGACTGCATGGGAAAAGTCTCCCGTAATATCCGTAAGTGCTGCAAGCATTAAATTTCCTAGGGAGTGCCCATCGAGGTCTAAGGAATGTTTAAAGCGATATTGGAACATTTCAGCAACTAAAGGTTCCGTATCCGACAATGCCGCAAGGACATTTCGAATATCACCTGGAGGAGGAATATCCAAATCATTTCTTAAACGGCCTGAACTTCCTCCGTCATCCGCAACAGTTACGATAGCCGTCAAATCTAACGGATACAGCTTCAATCCGCGCAAAAGTGTTGAAAGTCCCGTTCCGCCTCCTAAAATAACGACGCGTTTCCGGTGCTGGTTGCGTTCCATGCACTCAATCCTTTCTTATTTTGACATCCCTGTGCGTCACGATGACTTTATTGTTTTCAGCCAGAAGCTTGCCATAGTATTCGGCCAAAGTCACTGAACGGTGTTGGCCGCCCGTACAGCCAAATGCTATGACCAGCTGCGCTTTTCCTTCGTTTTTATACTGTGGAATCATGAACTGCAGTAAATCCGTCAGTTTTTCCAGGAGTGTCTGCGTCTCCTGCCATTTCAGTACATAGCTTGAGACCCGTTCATCGAGGCCAGACAAGGGATTCAACTCTTCAATATAATAAGGATTCGGCAAAAAGCGGACGTCGAACACTAAATCGGCATCGATTGGCATACCATGCTTGAATCCGAAAGACATCACATTCACTGTGAAGACATTACTGGTCTTTGATGAAAAATCGGCGATGATTCTTTCTTTCAGCTGACGCGGGGTCATGCCGGAAGTATTATAGATATATTGTGCTCTTCCTTGAAGGTCGCTCAGCATATCGCGTTCTTTTTTGATGCCGCCCAAGACCAATCCGCCTGGAGACAATGGGTGGGATCTTCTTGTTTCTTTGTAACGGCTCACTAATGTCTGATTTTCCGCATCCAGAAATAGAACGGTGATGGAAACGTTCGGTTCCTGCGACAAATGGTCGATTGCGTCCAAGAGGCTATCGAAAAAATCACCGCCGCGCAAATCCATAACTGCCGCTACCCGCTTCATCGATTTTCCTGAATCCCTCATCAATTTGATAAAAGTAGGCAATAATGCAGGCGGTAAATTGTCAATCGTAAAAAAACCCAGATCTTCGAAGCTTTGGATTGCGACAGTCTTTCCTGCGCCTGACATGCCAGTGATGATGATTAACTCAGTTTCTTCCTTACGGTTATCCATTCTGGTGTTTCACCTCTTCAGTTGATGATTGGATGGTTTCTTTGATCAGCTGGAATTCCGGCGTGTAATAGAAAGTTCCATATTGAATGCCTGGCCGGTTGGCTGCAAACTGCAGATTGGTTCGATCGCCTTCTGCCATCGGCAAAAATGCCAGTTGCCCCACTGGATGCCATTCCAGCAATCCTTCAGTTGTTTCTTCAAATATATCTCCAGTCAAATTGTTCGCAGCAAATGTATACAACATCCACTCGTCCACAATTTGGTCATTTTCCTGGATCATCATCGTATAGACCCCTTTTAAATGTGTACCGATCGGGGTAGCATTCGTTTCTTCTTTGAATTCACGGACTGCCGCTTCGAAAATCGACTCTCCGGCCTCCATCTTCCCACCGGGTGCCACATACCAGTCACGCCGTGGTTTCTTCAATAATAATACTTGCCCATTTTTGATGACTAATAAATTCGCGATTCGCTGCACATTCGACACTCCGCATCTATTGTAAACTTACTCCATTATACATGTATCCTGGTGTGTCATGCAAAAGAATGCAAAAAAAAGAGGCCATCTTCCGAGTAGCTCGAAAGATGGCCCATCAAAAATTCTTTATAAAAAGGGGGTCAATTTACTCTTCCTACTATAACCCTTATTCATGACAAGCGCGTTACAAAATGATTAAGAAACAATTAAGCTTTCGTTTTCATCCCGATTTTTTCTACCAGCTCTTCAATATAATGTTGAGCCGCTTGTGCTGCGATACTGCCGTCACCTGTTGCAGTAACTACTTGGCGCAAGGTTTTTTCACGAACATCGCCTGCTGCATAAATACCAGGCACTTTGGTTTCCATCTTCTCATTAGTCACAACATAGCCTTCATCATTTAAGATGCCCAATTCCGAAAACGGTTTTGTCAACGGCAGCATACCGATATAGATAAAGACGCCATCTGCTTTGAATTCTCTTTCTGTATCATCATCAGTAGACACCAAAGTGACACTTCCGACTTTGCCGTTTCCATCATCGTGAATTTCTTTGACGGTATGGCTCCAGATAAAGTCGATTTTGTCATTGGCAAATGCACGGTCCTGAAGAATTTTCTGTGCACGAAGCTCGTCGCGTCTGTGGACGATAGTGACTTTATCAGCAAAACGGGTCAAGTAGACTCCTTCTTCAACAGCTGAATCTCCACCGCCGACAACGACCAATTCCTTCTGTTTAAAGAAAGCCCCATCACAAACTGCGCAATAGCTTACGCCGCGTCCGCCCAGTTCATTTTCACCCGGGATGCCCATTTTTTTGTACTCCGCACCCGTCGTCACGATGATGGCACGTGTTTTGTATTCTTTCGATCCAGCTTTGATGGTTTTGTATTCTTCTCCATCAACAATTTCAGTTACGTCGCCGTAGGCGTATTCAGCACCGAATTTTTTAGCATGTTCGAACATTTTCGTCGACAGATCCGGCCCAAGAATATGGTCGAAGCCTGGATAGTTTTCAATTTCTTCCGTATTGGCCATCTGGCCCCCTGGAATACCGCGTTCAAGCATTAAGGTTGTCAGATTGGCACGGGAAGTATAGACAGCGGCAGTCATGCCTGCTGGTCCTGCTCCAATAATAATTACATCATAAATTGTATTCGTTTCAGTCATAACAATAGGCCTCCTATTTCTCAGTAGCTAAATCGTATAAGATTCCAGCAAAAGCTTCAACTTTTATGCCTGTGAGCCGAGATTCGGCAAGTAAATGGCTATCTCTTTTATATATTTCGACAAGGTAGCGACCGATATACCAAAACGATCCGCCTGGTGCCGTTTTATCATTTTTTCATTTTTAGAGGATTCGACCATATAGTCTACTGCTGCCGCTAATGCCGCCGGGTTCTTAAACCGATAATTCCGGCTGAAAGCCTCTTCGACCAACAGGAACCACAATTGAAAAACTTCAGCCCGCTGCTTTGTCACCATTCCACTTTGCACATAAAGAAGCTCGGCCGTCTCCATCGCCCGCATGAACGCATGTTCAGCTGGAACTTCCTCTTTGAAGGGGTGGCCCAATGCGTAGCCGAGGACAAAGGTTTCCAGGACGGAAGGCTGATCCGATGCCAACCAATTCGGATGTGAGATGATTTCCTGCTTGTGAACGGATTTGCCCAACAGAAACAAGCCGAATAGCCGTTCACTTTTCTTCTCATGATCCAGCTTTCCGACGAGATAGTCCCTGTCATGCTCCAGCGCATCTGCATGGGGCATCGCGGAATGGTCGTTCCATGGCTCGTAGCCGTCTTTGCCGGGATCCATTTTCTTCAATTGATCCCATGCCTGTCTGGATGCCTCTTCATGTCCCGAATGGTAGGCGGCATGCGACAGCCAGAAATAGAAAGCGGGATCTCCATCAAAGCCGCGTTTCTGCAAGCTTTTCAGCCAGCGATAAGCTTCCTTGTATTTGCCGACCAGCGCAAACGTCGCTCCCAGTTTGTAGCGGTGCTCGAATACGTAAGGCTGGATTTTCTTCAACAGCTCAAGGACGTCTTCCAACTCCGCATTCTTTTCATAATAATGAAAGACTGCTAAATTGCAGAGGGCGTGCAGATTGCCTGTATTTCTCCGCAGTACATCGTGAAGCAGTGCTTTGGCCATTTCGGCTTCTCCGATATAAAAGTAAGCCAGCGCCAGATTATTATAGGCTCCCCAGAAATCCGTCTTTTCTTCGACCAGTTTTTCCAGCAGCTCGATGGCTCCAGCAAAATCACCCTGTTCCATCATGCGGCGCGCCTTTTCCTGGCGATAATAATATTCGCTGTCCTGCGCTTCGCCATCGTCATCAAAAAGCTGCCAGTCTTCCTGTTCCGCAAAATCAACGATTTCCATGGCTTCAGCCGTGTATTTGCCTTGCGTTTCGTACACCAGGTATTTTTTGGCGTATTTTCGTGCATCCCAAAATAAGCCCATATGTGCATGGACTTCAGCGAGGAAAAATAGGATATCAGGCTCTTTTGGATCTAGTTCATACGCCGCATGCAGCATCTCCATCGCCTGTTCGAATTCTTCCATTTCCATCAGCACGATGCCGTACTGCGTCAGAATAAGCGGATCTTTCGGGCTCAGTTCTGTAGCGCGGCGTAAATACTTATGTGCTTTTGGATGATTTTCACGCTGAAGTTCTTTCAGCGCTTTTCTGTAATAAAATTCCCCCGTCGGAATGAAAGACAGTACATTCTTGTAGTTTCTTTTTTTATTCTCCAAAATATGCCTCCGAAAAAGTAAAAGGAACGATTAAAATCGCTCCTATACTCAAATGTGCTGTAATTATAGCATATTTCCTTATTATTTACTTGTCGTTTTTGTAGCGTGGCGGTCTTTTAATACATTGACCACTTGATCGATTCCCACTTTTTGTTCCTGCAGCAGCACCAAGGTGTGATAGAACAAATCGGCTGTTTCCATAGCCAGTTCCTCAGCATCCCGATTTTTTGCTGCAATGATGACTTCAGCCGCTTCTTCCCCGACTTTTTTGCAGATTTTATCTACGCCCTCTTCAAAGAGGTAGGTTGTATACGCGCCTTCAGGCATTTCTTCTTCACGAGCTTTGATCAAAGAGGTCAGCTGAGCGAACATATCTCCCGGAGATTCGTTGCGCTCGCCATGGATGGTCTCAAAGAAACAGCTGTCCTTGCCGGTGTGGCAAGCAGGTCCGTTCGGAATCACTTCATAGATCAGCGAATCGCCGTCGCAGTCCAGACGCACGGCCGTCACCTTTTGGGTATTGCCGCTGGTTGCTCCTTTGTTCCATAATTCGCTGCGGCTTCTTGAATACAGCCACGTTTCATTGGTGTCCATCGTTTTTTGGACTGCCTCTTCATTGGCATAAGCCAAAGTCAGAACTTCTTTTGTTTCGGCATTCTGGATAATAACGGGAATCAGCCCGTTTTGATCATATTGTATCGTTGTCATCGGACGTTCACTCCCTCTTTCCGTAAAAATTCTTTTACTTCAGCTACGCTGGTTTCTTTGTAATGGAAAATAGATGCGGCCAGTGCAGCGTCGGCATCCACTGTTTTAAAGACTTCGCTGAAATGCTCCTTGTTTCCTGCTCCGCCGCTGGCAATGACCGGTACTTCCACCGCTTCACGTACAGCTTGCGTCAATTCCAGGTCAAAGCCGTCTTTAGAGCCGTCTTTATCCATGCTGGTCAACAACAGTTCCCCGGCTCCAAGTTCCACGCTTTTTTTCGCCCATTCAATGGCATTCCACTTGGTTTTATTGCGCCCGCCATGTGTATAGACGTCCCAACTATCGCCATTCTTCTTGGCGTCGATGGCGACGACGATGCACTGGGAGCCGAAGAAGTCCGCCCCTTCTTTGATCAATTCCGGACGGTCGAGAGCCGCCGTGTTCAAAGACACTTTATCGGCGCCAGCCCGCAGCATGCGTTTCATATCCTCCAGGCTCCGGATTCCGCCTCCCACTGTAAAGGGAATCGACAGCTCTGTTGCAACGATCTTGACCACTTCAACCATGGTTTCCTTGCCTTCGTGGGAAGCCGAGATGTCCAGAAACACCAATTCATCGGCTCCTTGCTTATCATAAAAACGAGCCAGTTCTACTGGATCTCCAGCATCCCGCAGCGATACGAAACTTACGCCTTTGACGACGCGCCCTTCTTTGACATCCAGGCAGGGAATGATGCGTTTTGTCAGCATGACAATGCCTCCTCCAAGGTAAAGCGTTTTTCATACAGTGCTTTCCCTATAATAACACCGGCAATATTGCTATGGGTAGACGCCTTTTTTACATTGCGGACATCCTCCAATGAACCGATGCCGCCAGAGACAATGACTTGTGCTTCTTCAGAATCAGCCAATGCTTTGTTCGCTTCGATATTCGGTCCAGCTAAAGTTCCATCTGTTGCGATATCCGTGTAGATAAAATGCTTAGCACCTTTAGAAGCGAAATAGTTCGCCACTTCCGTTGCCGCCTGACCCGACGTTTCGATCCAGCCTTCTGTCGCGGCCATCCCATTTTTCGCATCTATGCCAATGACGATCCGGTCAGCACCGAACTCTTCGATAAATGACACGGCAAGCTCTGGATTGCGGATGGCAAGGCTTCCGATAATGACACGTGCAACACCATTCGATAAATAATGTTCGATATCTTCACGTGTCCGGATACCCCCGCCTACCTGGACGTTTGCACCCAATTTTGCAGCTTCGATAACGACTTGATCATTGATCCGAACACCATCTTTCGCACCGTCCAAATCGACCATATGTATCCACTGTGCTCCAGCCTCCACGAATTTCTTCGCCATGTCGACCGGAGAATCACCGTAGATGGTTTCCTGGGCATAATCTCCCTGGAATAGGCGTACACATTTTCCATCCCGCAAATCGATAGCGGGATAAATTTGAAACTTAGTCATGTAGGTTCCTCCTGACATTCGCAATCCATTGTTCTAATAAATAATGGCCAAAATCGCCTGATTTTTCCGGATGGAACTGCATACCTGTAATCAATCCGTTTCCGACTACTCCTGGAACGTCGTGGTTTCCGTAGCTAGCTGTCGCCCAGATTTCCTGATCATCGGTATTGACCGCCAAAAAGGAATGGACAAAATAAACATGCGTATCGCTCAAAACTTCATCCAACCAGTAGGGGACACGTGAAAATTCGAGGCTATTCCAGCCCATATGCGGAATCCGGTACGTTCCTTTTTCAAAACGGCGGATCTGCCCCTTCAACAAGCCCAACCCTTTGGTCGGTTTCACTTCCGAGCTGTCTTCATATAATAATTGCATGCCAAGGCAAATGCCAAGCAGCGGAATGTTTTTCTCAGGCAATGATCGGATGAATTCCGAAAGGCCTTTTTGGTCCAACAGCTCCATGGCATCCGGAAAAGCACCGACCCCAGGAAGAAGAATCCCTTCCGCTTCCAACAGTACTGCCGGGTCATCCGATACGATGACCGTACATTCCAATTTTTTCAATGCTTGCTCAACACTGAACAAATTGCCCATGCCGTAATCGATGATGCCGATGATCATGTCAACAGCCCCTTCGTCGACGGCACGCCTTTGACCCGTGGATCTATGCCTGTCGCTTCATCAAGCGCCCGTGCCAATGCCTTGAACACCGCTTCGATGATATGATGCGTATTTTTTCCGTAATGGACGATGACATGTACATTCATGCGTGCCTCAAGTGCGAATTTCCAAAGGAATTCCTGAACCAGCTCGGTGTCGAATGTCCCCACTTTTTCGTTTGGAAGTTCGCAGCGGAACTCCAGATGCGGCCGGTTCGAACAGTCGATGACCACTTGCGCCAGTGCGTCATCCATCGGCACAAACGCATTGCCGTAACGGCGGATGCCCTTTTTATCGCCAAGCGCTTCTTTAACAGCCTGGCCGAGTACGATGCCGATGTCTTCTGTCGTGTGGTGATCGTCGATATGGGTATCTCCATCTGCTTTGATGTCGCCATCAAACAAGCCATGCTTGATGAAAAGATCCAGCATATGATCCATAAATGGAACGCCTGTATCGATTGTCGATTTGCCTTCTCCATCCAATGAAAAATTGATGGCTACCTTGGTTTCATTGGTATTCCGCTTGATTTCAGCTTGTCTCATTGTCCATTCCCCTTTTCCCACGACCGCGATTCGACTGCACGTGCATGGCCTTCCAAACCTTCCAGGCGTGCAAGCCGTGCGATTTTGTCTTTATTGTTATGCCAAGCCTGTTCGCTATAACGGATAATACTGGTTCGTTTTATAAAATCATAGACAGATAATGCACTCGAAAAACGTGCCGTACTATTGGTCGGCAGGACATGATTGGTTCCCGCAAAATAATCGCCGATCGGTTCTGACGAATAGCGCCCGATAAAGATGGCACCGGCGTGCCGGATTTTATCCGCTACCGCTTCCGCATCCTCTGTCATGATCTCCAAATGCTCAGGAGCCAGTTGGTTGGCGGCTTCAATCAATTGCCCCATCGTCTCTCCCAGATAGATCATGCCGTGGTCCGCTATTGCCGGACTGGCGATGGCTTCACGCGGCAAAAGCGCCAGCTGCCTTTCCACTTCTTTGGAAACCGCATCAGCCAAAGCTTGGCTCGTGGTCAGCAACACTGCGCTGGCCATCGGATCGTGTTCTGCCTGCGATAATAGATCCGCTGCCACTTCGTCTGCATATGCGGAATCATCCGCGATTACAGCGATTTCACTCGGTCCGGCGATCATATCGATGGCGACATCGCCATTAACTTCCCGTTTGGCCAAAGCCACGAAAATATTTCCGGGACCCGTGATTTTATCGACCGGCAAGATGGATTGTGTGCCATACGCCAACGCAGCAATAGCCTGGGCACCACCCGACTTATACACTTCCGTAATACCCAGAATATGAGCAGCCGCCAGCACCCCATCGGACAAAGTGCCATCTTTGCCCGGAGGCGAAATCAAGACGATGCGCGCCACTCCAGCTACTTGAGCCGGGATGACGTTCATCAGTACGGACGATGGGTAAGCTGCTGTTCCGCCCGGCACGTAAAGTCCTGCAGATTCAATCGCTGTGACACGCTGGGCAACATAAGAACCGTCTTCATTGTCCAAGCGGTAGCCTTGTTGCTGCTGGCTTTCATGGTAGCTGCGAATATTTGTCGCCGCTTCTGTCAAATCCTCCAGCAGTTGGCGGTCGAATCGCTCGACCCCCTGGGCAATTTCCTCATCCGTTACACGGAGAGCAGAAAGTTTGGCGCCGTCCCATTTTTCAGCGTAGCGGAACATGGCCTGGTCTCCATTATCCCGAACATCCTGGATGATGTCTTTCACAGCTGCGACTTGCTGTCCGGTGCCTTCTGCGATGGTTCTTCTGATGGAGATTCCTGCTGATAAACGAGTTACTTTCATACGCTCGCCTGCTTTCTCAACTTCTCAACCAATTCCGTAATGCGCTTCTGCTTCAAGCGGTAGCTTACCGGATTGGCAATCAAACGCGACGTGATATCGACGATCTTCTCATATTCGACTAAGCCATTTTCCTTCAAGGTTTTGCCGGTCGAGACGATATCCACAATACGGTCCGCCAAGCCGATCATCGGCGCCAGTTCAATGGAACCGTTCAATTCGATGATTTCGACTTGTTCACCTTTGCCTCTATAATACTGCGAAGCCACTTTCGGATATTTGGTCGCGACACGCGGCGTCACTTCATTCATCGGAGTGTCCGGCATGCCGGCAGTCGCGATGTAGCAGCGGCTGATCCCAAGGTCCAATAATTCATAGACATCCCGGTCATGCTCGAGCATGACATCTTTCCCGGCGATGCCGATATCCGCTACTCCATGTTCCACATATGCCGGAACATCCATCGGCTTTGAAAGAATAAAACGGATATTCTCATTCGGCGCTTCAACAATCAATTTGCGTGAATCGTCGAGTTCCTTCGGCAGGTCGTAGCCGGCCTTCACTAATAATTCGTAAGCTTCTTCAAATATACGCCCTTTAGGCATTGCAATCGTTAATGCATCCATCAATTGGCACCTTCCATTCGTAGGACTTTACTGAACAGCCCGCTGAATTCATCGATCGCCAAAACTGCTGGCGCAAATTGCAGCGTGACCCGGACTCCCTGTTCGCGGAGTTTCTGTGCTTCATCGAACGCCTGGTCTTCACCCTGTTCATCAAAGAGGATCAAGGTATGATTTTCCTGCTCTGGAACAGCAGAGATGATTTCCAGCAGCCGGTCGACACGCAGCCCGAAGCCCGTTGCGCCGACCTGCAGCCCGAATTGCTTCATCAGACCGTCATAACGGCCGCCGTTGCCGAGCGAAAAGCCGCTGCCTGCTCCATATACTTCAAACACCAATCCGGTGTAATAGGTCATGTGGCTGTTAAATGATAAGTCGTAGGTGATCGCGTCGGACAAACCGCTGCGATCCAATATTTTCTTCAATTTCTTCATGTCTTCGAATAAAGAATTTTGTTTCGCATTGTGGGGATCGATCCATTGCTGCCATTCTTCGACGTTTGACGTGGACATCAATCCGATGAACGATTCCAGTCTGGAAGGTTCTATCGGCAATTGCTTGGCCAAACTTTCAAACCCAACGCTGTTCTTCGAAACAAAAGCAGCATGGACTTTTTCGATCTGCTCCTGGTCTAAGCCGAAATCCTGCAGGATCAGCTGCAGCAATTGCGTATGGCCGATCACGAAGCGGCTGGATTTGATATTCAAATTTTTTAAGATATTCCATGCCAGAATGATGACTTCTGCATCGGCGTATAAAGAATCGTCGCCGATCAGTTCCACACCCATCTGTTCAAATTCAGCAGGCCGGCCGCCTTCGCGCTTTTGGGCGCGGAAAACGTTCGAATAATAGCCGAGTCTGACCGGCATCTTTTCTTTCAGTAACTTGGAAGCAGCTACACGGGCGATCGGTGAAGTCATATCCGGCCGCAACACCAACGTCTCTCCTTGACTGTCCAATAATTTGAACAACGCATTATCAGCGATGGCCGAGATTTTGCCGATTGTTTCGTAATATTCCAATGTCGGTGTCTGCAGCAGATCATAGCCTGCCTGTTGGATTATGGATGTTCCATTTGCGCGGAGTTCCGCTTTCTTTTTCGCGATAAATGGGAAATCGTCTCTCATGCCTAACGGTTTTTCGAACATTTGTATGGTCATTCATAAAACTCCCTAATATTGGTTATTTTACTTTAGTTCGCTAATGTGGTGAAGTAATTATTATTTTAGCGCATTTTTCCATCCATCGTCAAGAGATATCCTCGAAAAAAACCCTGAAAGCAGTGGTTGCTTTCAGGATTTTGCTTGGCGCTCTGCCATTTGTTCAGCTGTATAGATGATGCTCATCGGATTTCCACCGACAAAAGCTCCAGCTGGCACATCTTTATGGACGAGCGTGGCAGCGGAAACGATCGCGCCGTTTCCGATAGTGATGCCGGGCAAAATCGTGGTGTTTGCTCCGATCATGACGCGATCTCCGATGACTACGTCGCCGAGCCGATATTCATCTATTAAATATTCATGTGCAAGTATTGTTGTATTATAGCCGATTACTGAGTTTTTCCCGACCGTAATCCGTTCCGGAAACATGACGTCGGGCATGACCATCAACGCAAAAGAAGAATGCTCTCCGATTTTCATTTTAAGGAAAGCTTTATACATCCAATTTTTCATCGGCAAAAACGGTGTATATCTGGCTGTCTGGATCACCAAAAAATTTTTGGCCACCTTCCAGAAAGGGACAGTTTTGTATATATGCCAAAGCGAATTCGGACCTTCCACAAAATGGCGTTGTGTGTTTCTCATTTTACGGCCACTTTCGTCAATTCCAGCAAATCACTGATATGCTGCAGCATGAAGTCCGGTTTGTACCCGGCCAGAAATTCTTCGCCTTTTGCCGCCCAGGCCACGCCTGCCGTCCGTACCCCTGCATTTTTGCCGCCTTCGATGTCGTGCGAGTTGTTGCCGATCATCAAAGCTTCGTCATGGGAAGCGCCTAATTGCTCCAATGCCAGATGCAAAGGTTCTGGGTCCGGTTTCGGGTTGCTGACATGATCCAGGCCGACCAGCACATCAAACACATCGCTGACACCCATCAATGCCAATCCGTGGCGAATGGTTTCGCTTCTTTTGGTTGAGACGATTGCCATTTTCAAGCCGCGCGCTTTCAACAATCGCAGCGTTTCAGCCACTCCGTCGTATTCTTCGACCAATTCATCGTGCATCATCCGATTGAGGGAGCGGTACTGAACTGTCAGCTCTTCTACACGATCCGGATCGATGGCCATAAACGTCTGTTCGAGCGACGGACCGATAAAATGCAAAGCATCTTCACGACCGAAACGCCCCGGATAATGCTCATCCAGAACGGTCAAGAAGGTCTGGATGATCAATTCATTGGTATCCAGTAAAGTGCCGTCAAAATCGAATAATAAGGTATTGATCTGTTTTGCCGTCATGTAGAAACCACTTCCTTCTCTTTTTCTTCCGCTTTACGCCACATGTAGGAAACAAAAATAGTCAGCCCGAGTGCCGTAACCACGCGGATGGCCAACAGCGGCCATATCGGGATCCCAAGTGGAATGAAAATCAACGTATCTTCTACGATAGCATGGCAGGCTACCAGGAAGATGAACACCAAGGTCGCATCTTTTTTGCTGACGCCATCTTCCTGCACCGCCTGGATCATGACCCCTGCTCCCATGGCCAATCCAAAAATCAGTCCGGAAGCAAGCGTCAAGGAAGCGTTCTTCTCTACACCCAACAGACGTGTCAATGGTCCAAGCATCGTGGAGATTTTCTGCAGGTATTTTTTATCTTTCAAAATTTGAATCATGATCATCAATGGAATCACGATCATCGCTAATTGCAGGACGCCGAACGAAGCTTTTTCCAGCCCGATCAGCAAGATCCCCATCCAGCTTTCGGGTGCGGCAGCCGCTTCAGGAGCAAAGCCGTATTGGGCTACTTCGCCGCCGCCTTTCCACAGCAGGTTGATGATGATGGCCGATAATCCAGCAAGACCAAAGCGGACGACCAACACCACCCACAGCTTGACGCCTACTTTCAGCGCCACTCCAGTTTCAATGAAGATATTATGGGAGAAGGACAGCATGACCGCCAAAATGAAAACTTCCTTGACCGTCAGCTCCAATGACAGGATACCGGCAATTCCGGCATACAGATTCAGCGCGTTCCCAAGGACCAGCGGTATGGCAGCGTCGCCGCTTAAACCGAACAAGCCCATGATCGGCGCCACTAAATCGATGATAAAAGGCAGAACCGGAGTATATTGAAGCATGGTGACGAGCAGAGTGATCGGGAAAATGATTTTCCCCAATGCCCAGGTCGTCTTCAACCCTGCTTTCAATCCATTTTTTAATGTCGACATCTGATCTCTCTTTTCATAAATTAATTGTCTTTATAATGCGGTGGGTTTTTGATTGCCGTGCGGCGGTACACGATAAATACCACGGCGATGATGATTGCAACTACCGACACCAACTGGGCAGCACGGAGTTCACCAACCACATAGAGGCTGTCTGTCCGCATTCCTTCGATGAAGAAGCGGCCAACAGAATACCAGATCATATAGAAGAAAAATATTTCTCCGCGTACCAAATTGACTTTCCGCAGCAGCAGCAAAATAATGATGCCCACGAAACTCCACATGGATTCATACAGGAAAGTCGGGTGGTAATAAGCCCCATCTATGTACATATGATTGATGATCCAATCGGGAATGAATAGATTTTCCAGAAAAGCACGGGACACTTCTCCGCCATGAGCTTCCTGGTTGATGAAATTGCCCCATCGGCCAATCGCCTGGCCGATCAGGATGCTCGGCGCCAAAATATCCGCCACTTTCAAAAAGGAGGTATTGCGTTTTTTGGTGAACAGATACGCGACAATCACGGATGCAATCAATGCGCCGTGGATGGCAATGCCGCCATTCCAGATGGCAATGATCTGTCCGGGATTGTCTTTGTAATGGTCCCATTCAAACGCGACATAGTAAATGCGGGCGCCGACTATTGCCAACGGCACCGCCCAAATCAATAAATCCGTTAAATACTCAGGGTGCAACCCCCGTTTGACCATTTCACGCTGTCCCACCAAAAAGGCGACGACAATGCCAAAGGCAATGATGACACCATACCACTGGACCGATATTGGGCCCAGTGAAAAAGCGGTCGGGTCTATTGAAGCTAATATTGAAAACATCTTGTGCACCTACCCATTCGCTTAGTTTGTATCTTGTGCAATGACATCATCCAGACGCTTCGAAAACTCTTCAGCGGCATTGACGCCCATCCGTTTCAGGCGATAATTCATCGCTGCAACTTCGATGATGACGGATAAATTTCGTCCAGGACGAACAGGAATTGTCAGCTTTGTCAGGTGCGTATCGATGATCTTCATCTTTTCTTCTTCAAGTCCTAGACGGTCATAGGTTTTATCCTGATCCCAAATCTCCAAATCGATAACCAAAGAAATACGTTTGAACGTCCGAATGGCGCTTGCTCCGAACAAGGTCATAATATCGATGATTCCAACTCCTCGAATTTCGAGCAAGTGCTCTATCAGTTTTGGAGAATGGCCGACCAGTGTATTCTCGCCTTCCTGATGTATTTCCACACAATCATCCGCCACCAGACGATGGCCTTTTTTGACAAGTTCCAGCGCTGTCTCACTTTTACCGACACCGCTTTTTCCTGTCAGCAACACCCCTACGCCGTAAATATCAACAAGCACACCATGAATGGCCGTTGTAGGTGCCAATTGGCTTTCCAGAAAATTTGTCAGCAAACTGGAAAAGCGCGTTGTTGACATGGGTGTAGTCATAACAGGAACATGACGGCTGCTTGAAGCGATCACCAATTCTTCCGGAACTGGAACGCCGTGCGAAACGATGATAGCCGGTGTATCGTCGGTGCATAGTTTCATCATGCGGTCCAGCCGCTCTTCCGGTAATAGCATAGAAAAAAAAGAAAGCTCGGTTTTTCCGAGCAGCTGCACACGGTTTGCCGGATAATGGGTGAAATAACCGGCCATTTCCAATCCGGGCCTTGAAATATCACTGATGGGTATATGTCGGCCGATGCCCTCTTCTCCGCTGATCAAATCCAGCTCGAATGTTTCCATCACTTGTTTTGTTGTTACTTGTCCCATTTGTTACCCCTCATTCCTTATCCACACATTATTTCGAATTTTCATCGAAGTTGTTCTTTTTGCATGCGGTTTGCTTTTATTTTAACATGGAAAAATTATATTTGAAGATTTTTGTCCCCTTTGGCGGTCTCTTCCACTATATAGACCGCAAAAGGAGGGATTTGAAAATGAAGATAATGATTGATGCCGGACATGGGCCAGACACGCCCGGAAAGCGTTCGCCCGATGGCAGGCTGAGGGAATTCCATTTTAATTCGGCCGTTGCGGAAGAGGTCAAAAAGCGATTGGTGATGGACGGACACAGTGTATTTTTTAGCCATCAAAACGATGTGGATGTTCCGCTGCATGAACGTACAGCACTCGCAAACCGGTTGAAGGTGGACTTGTTCGTTTCCATCCATGCGAATGCTATGGGCAATTCATTCAATTCGGCCAATGGACTGGAAACCTTCACCTACAGCCGGCCACAGGCAGTAACGAGAGAACTTGCAGTCAAAGTCCAAAGCTCTCTGTTGCTGGTGACGGGGCGGAAAGACCGTGGAGTCAAGCAAGGCGATTTTGCTGTTCTCCGCGACACGCATATGCCGGCCATCCTCGTGGAATGCGGCTTTATGACGCATAAACAAGAGGTGGAACTGCTCAAGTCTGCCGCTTACCGGAAACGCTGTGCTTTGGGCATCTGTTTTGGGATCGCTTGTTTCGACGCAGACCGTTGATTACTTTTCAATTGGATAAACCGCACCTGAACGCGAAAGCCACATCGGCTTTCGCGTTTTTCGTATTCCATATATAAAATCTGCTAAACTGGAGCTAAAGAGGTGACCTCATGAAGAAAACAATTGGAATTCTTGCGCATGTCGATGCTGGCAAGACCACATTCTCAGAGCAATTGCTGTACCACACAAAAAGCATCCGCCAGCGGGGGCGGGTCGATCACCAAAATGCTTTTCTCGACAGCCATGCCATCGAAAAAAACCGCGGCATTACAATTTTCGCCGATCAAGCTTATTTTTCATTTAACGGATCGACTTATTTTCTTATCGACACCCCCGGACATGTCGACTTTTCCCCGGAAATGGAACGCTCGGTTCAAGTGATGGATTACGCCATCATCATCGTCAGTGCAGTCGATGGCATTGAAGGCCATACCGAAACCGTCTGGCAGCTTCTGCAAAAACACAAGATACCGGTCTTTTTCTTCATCAACAAAACCGATCGTGAAAGTGCTGATGCTGCCACTGTGCTGCAGGAAATCCGTTCGCACCTTTCCGTTGATGCCTGCACGATCACCGAGTCTTATCGCGCCGGAACCATGACTGAAGAGCTGATTGAATTCATCGCTGAGCGGGATGAAGCCTTATTCACCCGATACCTCGAAACGGGGTACGATGAAGAACTTTGGATGAAAGCTTTTCAACGCATGATTGCCGCCAATCAAATTTTCCCTTGCGCCAGCGGTTCCGCCCTGCAGGATACTGGCATTCAGGAATTCCTTATGCAACTGGATGGATTGACGTTCAGTTCCTATTCCGACAGTGAAGAATTTGGCGCCCAAATCTACAAAATCCGCCATGATGAAAACGGCAATCGGATCTGTTTTCTTAAAGCCTTCAGCGGAACACTCCAAGTTCGCGATAAATTGACATATGGCCCGAATGACCTTGAAGAAAAAGTCACACAGATCCGGGTTTATAGCGGCGACAAATTTCACACCGTTGAACAGGCACGGGCGGGTGAACTGTTTGCCATCGCTGGTTTATCAGAAGCTGCAATCGGCGATACCCTCGGCGTCAGGCAGAAGAGTTTCAACTCCCAAATGATGCCGACATTAAAATCGACTGTCCTTTTTGATTCGGCCGTCCATGTAAAAGAAGTGCTGGGCAGCTTCAAAATCCTCGGTGCTGAAGACCCTTCCCTATCCGTTTACTGGGATGAATATTTTCAACAGATACAAATCCAGGTCATGGGCGCCATCCAGTTGGAAGTTTTGGAGCAAGTGGTTTTTGAACGGTTTGGCCACAAGGTCCAATTTGGCGAACCGGAAATTTTATATAAAGAAACCATCGAGTTGCCGGTTATGGGATACGGCCATTTCGAGCCGCTTCGCCATTATGCGGAAGTTCATCTGGAAATCGAACCAGGCGAACGCGGCAGCGGTTTCCAGTTAGACAACGTCTGCCATGCCGACGCATTATCTGTCGGCCATCAAAACCTCATTCTCCATCATCTGACAGAGCGCGATCACCACGGCTTGCTGACCGGCTCTCCTTTGACGGATGTAAAAGTGACCTTAACGACCGGACGCGGCCACAATCAGCACACGTCCGGCGGCGACTTCCGGGAAGCCGCTTTCCGCGCACTTCGCCAAGGCTTGGAGCAGGCACAAAACCGGTTGCTCGAACCGATGTACCGATTCAAAATAAAAGTCGACCTCGAACAGATGGGAAAAGTGCTTTCCGATATTCAACAGGCTTATGGCAGCTTTCAAGCACCTGAAACAAAAGATGGAAAAACGACGATTGAAGGCCGCGTACCCGTTGCCACATTCATGAACTATAGTTCGGAATTCGCTGCCTTCACACATGGCAAAGGAGCCCTCAGCCTGCTGTTCGACGGCTATGATTTCTGTCATAATGAAGATGAAGTGATTGCCCGGATCGGCTATGCAAAAGATGCAGATCCCCTCTATACATCCACCTCCATCTTCTGTGCCAAAGGCCAAGGCTATAAAGTTCCGTGGGAAAAGGCAGAAAAAGCGATGCATTGCTTATAAAATCCAACTGAAGGAAAAGAGGGATTGGCCATGTACGAACAAAAAACAAAAGAAACCGATGCCGATGTCATAGCGTTCATCGAATCGGTCGACCACCCGAAAAAACGCCAGGATGCCTATAAACTGCTCGAATTATTCGAGCAGGCCAGTGGTTTTTCACCGAAAATGTGGGGATCCAGCATCATCGGCTTCGGCAGCTATCATTATGTATACAAAACGGGCCATGAAGGCGATGCGCCGCTTGTCGGATTTTCTCCCCGGAAAGCGAAAATCAGCCTGTATTTTGCAACCGGCGATGAAAAACGTGGACCTTTGCTCGAGAAATTAGGCAAGCACACTACCGGCAAAGCCTGTGTCTATATCAATCAAACAGACGACGTTGACCTCGACGTCCTGCAGCAATTGATCAGGCAGTCCATCGATTTTCTGCAGGATTTGTATCCAGATAAAAAATGAAGAAATCCGGATGGCCATCATAGGCTGTCCGGATTTTTGTTTTTTAAAGCAATGGCCGACTGATCTTTTCGACCCCAACCAGTCCCAAGATCGTCATCAAACTTTTTTGGATAGCCAAATGGCCATTTTTCGGATTATGCCACTCTTCAAGGGTATGTGCTTTATCAAACTCTCCGCCAAGACCGATAGTGATGGCGGGTACTCCGATGCTCATCGGATAATTCGCATCCGTGCTGCTCGGTTCCTTCAATTCGGGTGCCGCACCAAGCGACCGGATTGCCCCGCTCGCCACTTGTACGATCGGCTCATCCGCAGATTGACTCGCCGGTGGACGATTGCCGAAACGATCGACTTCAACCTGCAGGCGGTCATCCCTCCACCGTGTATTTTCAGCTTGTGCCGCTTCTTTTACGATTTCAAGAAAATGCTGCTCCAATTTATCCAATTGCTGTTGATCATTGGATCGAAGATCGACCAGCATCGAAGCTTCCTGTGCAATGGCGTTTACCGATGTTCCACCGGAAACTTCTCCGATTGAAAAAGTCGTCTTCGGCTCGCTTGGCGTTTCCAGGTCAGCGATTGCAGCCATCGCCCTCCCTAATGCATGCGTCGCACTGGGTGTACCAAATGCCGCAAAACTATGTCCCCCAGGTCCTTTATATGTAACTTTATAACGATAGCTTCCTGTCGCCAAATAGGTGATGGCATTAGAACCAGGTCCATCCAGTGACAGGAAAGCGTCAATATCCCGGTGCTCTGTAAAAAAGGCTTTTACCCCGCGCAAATCTCCGGCTCCTTCCTCGCCGACTGTTCCGCCGAAGATGATATCCCCGCTATTTTCAATAGCCGCTTCATTGAAGGCTCTTACTACTGCCAGCAATTCGGCCAAACCGCGGGTATCATCTCCAATTCCAGGCGCATGAAGCACTCCATTTTTCTGATGGACTGTAGTATCGGTCCCTTCAGGGAAAACTGTATCCAAGTGCGCAGACACAAAAACCTTAGGTCCTTGCCCCTTCCCTTTTCGCAGCCCATAAACATTCCCTTCCGAATCCATACGGACTTCTTCCAATCCCAGATCTTTCAGACGCATCATGAATTCTTCAGCACGCTGCTGTTCTTTGAATGGCGGCGCCGGAATTTCCGTCAAGGCAATCTGCTCTTCGATGGTGCGCTGATGGTCCTGTTCAATAAATGCGAGTGCCTGTTGAATTGCAGTATCCTTCATCAATTCATCAAAAGCTTCTTTTATCGTAGCAGCCTTATTTGTATCCACCATATCCCATCCTTCTATCACTTAGTTTTCTTCACCTTTTTTATCGCTGCGGTTTCCTTGTCCTTCTTTTTCATGCCTCCCCATTTCATCGAATGCTTTAACAAAATAAGCGGACGGCAATAACAATGCTGCCTGAACTACAGCGAAAAAGCGGGCATAACCCATCGGCACCAAATCCCCATAACCGATGGATAACATCGTCACTCCACTAAAGTATAAATAATCCCAAAAATTTTCTCCTGCTCTTCTCCCTGTTTCATCATTCAGCCTTAAAGTATCATTGTTGAACGCCAATAAATAATAGATGAGCGCAAAGCCAAAGGTAACTACTGTCATGATGATGAATAACTTTGTAAATAGCGAAGTATGGATGTAACTTTCTTTATGCTGTTGATTCGTGAAAAAGTAGTACAGATGGAGTAGCATCAAAATGACGGTGAAGCCGATCAAAATAGTCGCGATCATATCCCAAAACCTTTCTTTTATTCAAATAGTAAGATAAAAACCACGAAAACACCAACTATGTGAATTTAGAAAAAAAAGCCGGCACTGCATACCTGTGCCGGCTTGAATAGTAGTTATTCGATTGTTAAGTACCGCAACAGGACAGAACCTGTCTTGGTTTCTCCATAGACCAATAATGGAGCAGCAGCCGGTTCAGTTCCCTGTTTTGAGAATCGGATCGACTTTTGCATAAATTGTCCTTGTTCGTGCGTACTGTCGATGTCAGAAAGCAAGACATCCATCTTGCCCAAGTTTGAAGAAACTTCACCTTTTAGAGGCAAGTGGGAAGGAATGTAAAGCTCGACATTGCCTGCCAACGTTTTTGTTTCCAACTTACGGGCTTCTTTGCATCTTGTCGTCGCGACAATATTGCCGTTCAATGACTTGGATACGATGGTCTGAATATCGCCATCAATATAGATGCGGCCGTTCAAGGTTTCCGCTTCCAATACCTTGCCTTTCGTTTCCTGGACGTGAATCGCGCCATTCGCTGTTTCCAATTCTGCATCGTCGAATTCCACATGCTTCAGGTCGATTTTGCCGTTTGCTGTTTTTACTTTGACCAATGCAGCATCAATGCGTTTCATGGTGAATCCACCATTAAACAAGCGGGCAGTGATGTGCTCATAGGAAGCTTCCGGAACATACAGGATGACATTTACTTGAGTGGTCTTCAAATCGCTGATGATCCGAAGTTTATGGTCATCGGCAATAAAGACGAACTTATCAAGAAAATCCACTTTTGCCTGTGCCGGCGACTCGGAACGATATGCCTTGACGCTGCATTCTGCTCGCAGTAAGCCATCCTGGGACGGGAAAATTTCCAACTGGCCATTGGCGATATCCGCAATGATGGTATTCAAGTCCGTCATTTCATCTGTGAACGTATGGCTGAATTGAACCGCTTCACCGAATGGCGAGTCGAATTCCATCGTTTTTAACTTGCCGACAGAAGTCTGCATAAAATCCATCATCCGGGTACCCAAGTCATTGAAGTCACGCGAAACATTTTTTGAGACATTCTTTGAAACGTTTTTCGAGAAATCCTTCGATACTTTCTTGACGATGTCTTCCGGTCTGAAAAATCCACGCTTCGCTGATTTATCTTTTTGGTTATTGCGGCCATAATTCGGTTCATTCGAAGAAGAACTGCTGCCATCTATAGCACGCAGCAACTCAACGGCTTCGCGCGCAGAAATCGTACCGTTCTCAACCATATCCAAAATGCGTTCTTTTTCGCTTTGCATGTATTGCGGCCTCCTCATTGTCTGATTGTCCAAGTGAAAATCACTTGGACAATCAGATCTATTCTTCTAATTGATACGTTTGCCAGCGGCAAAAGTTTCACTTAACCGCTTTTTTTCTGCGGCTGGCTCCCTTGACCAAGGCTTCCATACGTGCCCGGTCACGTTCAAGTATCGGTTTCAGGTACTTGCCCGTATAGGAGTTCTCAACAGCCGCAATGTCTTCCGGAGTTCCTGTCGCAAGTATCGTACCACCCTTGTCTCCACCTTCAGGACCCAAATCGATGATGTGATCCGCTGTCTTGATGACGTCAAGGTTGTGCTCGATCGTCAATACCGTATCTCCGTTGTCTACAAGACGCTGCAGAACAAGGAGCAGCCGGGAAATATCATCGGCATGGAGACCCGTTGTCGGTTCATCCAGAATATAAAAGGATTTACCGTTTGAGCGTTTATGCAGCTCTGATGCCAGCTTGACGCGCTGCGCTTCACCTCCGGATAGAGTGGTTGCAGGTTGGCCCAGGGTGAGATAGCCCAGGCCTACGTCTACCACCGTCTTCAATTTACGGCTGATTTTAGGAATATTCTCGAAAAATAAAGCAGCATCTTCCGCTGTCATATCCAGAATATCTGAGATGCTTTTGTTTTTGTACTTCACTTCCAAGGTTTCCCGGTTATAACGCTTACCGTGGCAGATTTCACATGGCACGTAAACATCCGGAAGGAAATGCATTTCTATTTTTATAATACCATCTCCGCGGCAAGCTTCACAGCGACCGCCCTTGACATTGAAACTGAAGCGGCCTTTTTTATACCCGCGGACTTTCGCTTCGTTGGTCGTCGCGTAGACATCACGGATATCATCGAAAACGCCGGTATAAGTTGCCGGATTTGAACGTGGAGTCCTGCCGATCGGTGACTGATCGATATCGATGACGCGTTCCAGCCCTTCAGTTCCTTCTATTGAATCGAAATGGCCCGGTTTCGCTTTCGCCCGGTTCAATCGATGCGCCAGTGTCTTGTAAAGGATCTCATTGATGAGCGTACTTTTGCCTGACCCTGAAACCCCAGTCACAGCTGTAAACAACCCAAGCGGAATATCGACATCCACTTTCTTCAGATTATTTTGATTGGCTCCGCGAATGGAAATTTTCCGGTCGTTCGGAGCTCTGCGTTCTGCAGGCAAGGGGATGAACTTTTTACCGCTCAAATATTGGCCGGTCAATGATTTTTTGTTTTTCATCACTTTATCAGGTGTTCCGGCAGCAATGATTTCACCACCGTGCACACCTGCACCCGGTCCAACATCAATCAAATAATCAGCTGCCAGCATGGTATCTTCATCATGCTCGACAACAATCAATGTATTGCCGATATCGCGCATGCTTTTCAATGTCTGGATGAGCCGGTCATTGTCGCGTTGATGCAACCCAATCGACGGTTCATCAAGAATATACAATACACCCGTGAGCCTTGAACCGATTTGAGTCGCCAAGCGGATCCGCTGGGCTTCCCCTCCGGATAGCGTTCCTGAAGCACGGTTCAAGGTCAGGTAATCAAGCCCGACATTGATCAGGAATCCGATGCGTTCCTGAATTTCCCGAATGATCAATTTGGCGATCTGTTGATCTTTTTCCGATAGCTTCAGCTGATCGAAGAATTGATGAGCTTCAATAATGGAGAACTCGGACACTTTGCCGATATGCACATCGTTGACCTTGACTGCAAGTGTTTCCGGCTTCAGGCGGTAGCCTTCGCAAACCGTACACGGCTGCTCGCCCATATATTTTTCCATCTGATCACGTATATAATCGGATGAAGTTTCGCGGTAGCGGCGATCCACATTGGAAAGGACCCCTTCAAACTGGATATGATTGTCCCGTATCTGGCCATAATCATTTTGATAGCGGAACCGGATCTTGTCGCTTCCGGATCCACGCATGATGACATTGATGTGTTCTTCAGGCAAATCGCTGACAGGCACATCCATATCAATCTTGTAATGCTGGCAGATGGCTTTTAATAATTGCGGGTAATACTGCGAACTCGTCGGCTGCCAAGGAACAATCGCCCCTTTGTTGAGAGAGACACTCCAATCCGGAATAACCAATTCCGGGTCAACCTCCAGCTTCATCCCGAGACCGTCACATTCGGGGCATGCCCCGAACGGCGAATTGAATGAAAACATTTTCGGCTCCAACTCACCGATGGAAAATCCGCAGACTGGGCAGGCGTGATGTTCACTGAACAGCAATTCTTCCTCACCCATCACATCGATCAATACGCGGCCGTCACCCAAACGCAGAGCAGATTCGAGAGAATCACTAAGTCGCGGCGCAATATTTTCTTTCATGACGACCCGGTCGATGACCACTTCGATTGAATGCTTTTTGTTCTTATCAAGCGTAATATCATCGTCCAAATCAATCAATTCCCCATTGACCCGAACCCGTACATATCCCTGTTTTTTGATGTCTTCCAACAGCTTGACATGCGTTCCTTTTCGGCCAGTGACAATCGGCGCCAAAATCTGCATTTTCGTGCGTTCCGGATAAACGATCAAGCGATCGACCATTTCCTCGATTGTCTGGGATGAAATTTCGATGCCGTGGTTCGGGCATATCGGTTTTCCGACGCGGGCATACATAAGCCGCATATAATCATAGATTTCCGTTACCGTCGCCACTGTGGATCGCGGATTTTTGCTGGTGGTCTTCTGATCGATCGAAATGGCCGGTGACAGCCCTTCAATCAAGTCGACATCCGGCTTGTCCATCTGACCCAAAAATTGGCGCGCATAAGAAGACAGCGATTCTACGTAGCGCCGCTGCCCTTCTGCGTAAATCGTATCAAATGCCAGAGAAGATTTACCGGAGCCTGACAACCCCGTCATGACGACAAGCTTGTCACGCGGAATGACAACGTCGATATTCTTTAAATTATGCGCACGTGCGCCTTGTATCCGTATTTCCTGATTCTTCAACTTCCATCATCCTTCCGCTTTCAATTCAAGCACTGTATCGCGCAGTTCTGCAGCGCGCTCGAAATCGAGTGCTTTGGCCGCTTCCTTCATTTCCGTTTCAAGCAGGGTCACCAGCTTCATGCGATCTTCTTTGTTGAGCTTTTTGCCGGATACTGCTTTTGAAACATATTCTTCCGTCTCTTCCGCTGCGGCAGTGGCACGGATAACATCACGGATTTTCTTCTGTATGGTGATTGGCGTAATGCCATGTTTTTCATTATAGTCAGCTTGAATCGTGCGGCGGCGGGTCGTTTCATCCATCGCCTTCTGCATGGAATCCGTCACTCTGTCAGCATACATGATGACGTGGCCATTTGCGTTTCTGGCTGCTCGGCCCATCGTCTGGATCAATGCCCGCTCTGAACGCAAGAACCCTTCTTTGTCGGCATCCAGAATGGTCACCAACGAAACTTCGGGAATGTCCAAGCCTTCACGCAACAGGTTGATGCCGACCAGCACGTCGTAAACCCCCATCCGCAGCTCACGAATGATTTCAATCCGTTCGAGAGTCTTGATCTCAGAATGCAGGTAATTGACTTTAATGCCGGCGTCTTTTAGATAAGCTGTTAAGTCTTCCGACATCTTCTTGGTCAAGGTCGTCACCAGGACACGCTCATTATTTTCAGCACGCTGGCGGATTTCATACATCAGGTCGTCTATCTGACCTTCAATCGGCCGGATTTCGATGGTCGGGTCAAGCAAGCCGGTCGGCCGGATGATCTGTTCCACCATCTCCGGTGTGTGCTCCATTTCATAGGGTCCAGGCGTCGCCGAAACAAAGACCGCTTGGCTGATATGCTCTTCGAATTCATCGAATGTCAACGGGCGGTTATCCATAGCCGAAGGCAGTCTGAAGCCGTAATCGACCAACACTTTTTTCCTTGCCTGGTCACCATTGAACATTCCGCGCACCTGCGGCAATGTCACATGGCTCTCATCTACGACCAACAGAAAGTCCTCCGGGAAATAATCGATCAATGTATAGGGTTGGGCACCCGCCGGACGAAGCGTCAAATGGCGGGAATAGTTTTCGATGCCGGAGCAGAAGCCCATTTCCCGCATCATCTCCAGATCATAACGCGTGCGCTGTTCGAGGCGCTGCGCTTCCAGCAATTTGTCTTCCGCACGCATTTCCTTCAGGCGCGCTTCCAATTCTTCTTCGATATTGGCAATCGCTTTGATCATTTTGTCTTCGCGTGTAACGAAGTGGGATGCCGGGAAGATGGCAACATGTTCGCGTTCACCGATGATTTCACCAGTCAAGGCATCCACTTCACGGATACGGTCGATTTCATCGCCGAAAAATTCGACGCGCAAGCATCTTTCATCGCGTGATGCCGGGAAAATTTCAACCACATCTCCGCGAACCCGGAACGTACCGCGAATAAAATTGATGTCGTTGCGCTCATATTGAACATCCACTAACTTTCTCAACAGCTGATTGCGCTCAATCTCCATTCCTTTGCGAAGGGAAACGACCAGTTCACGGTATTCCTTCGGAGAACCGAGTCCGTAGATGCAGGAAACGGATGCAATGACGATGACATCGTCCCGCTCAAACAAAGAACTCGTAGCGGAGTGCCGCAGCTTATCGATTTCATCATTGATGCTGGCATCTTTTTCGATAAAGGTATCCGATTGGGGCACATAGGCTTCCGGTTGATAATAATCGTAATAACTGACAAAATACTCAACTGCGTTATCAGGAAAGAACTCCTTGAATTCGCTGTAGAGCTGGCCTGCCAGTGTTTTATTGTGGGCCATGACGAGTGTCGGCTTTTTCACTTGTTGGATGACATTCGACATCGTGTAGGTTTTACCTGTACCTGTAGCTCCCAGCAATGTCTGGCAGCGCTTGCCGTTGATGATGCCCTGCGTCAGTTCGGCAATAGCTTGAGGCTGATCGCCGGCCGGTTCATAAGGTGCTTGAAGATTAAATTCCTGTTTCATGTTAAGACGCCCTTCCGTTATTTCATTACTTCTACTTTACCATATGCCCTAAAAAACCACTAACAAAAAGCGAACGTATGTTTTTTATAGGAAGATAAATAAAAAATACGCACTACAGAAGGTTTACGTGGAACGGAAAATTACAGTAGAAAACAAGAAGAACCTGAATCTGATCCAAAAAATTTTCCATTATCGCTGGCAGACAAAAAAAAAGGAGAGTCAGATTAAATCCGACTCCCCTTTCACCGGCTATTTCAAGACAGCCATTTATTCAGTTTCTTCGTGCTTTAAAGTTTGTAGTTGGGCAGCATATATGGTGAATGCTTTTTGGTCATGATTATCCAGGGCTTCGTCGATAAGGGTCATAAGCTGTGCTTCCTGCTGAGAACGGTGTACATGCTTTAAGAACAGATCTAGATAAATATCGTTCAGCAGTTTTTCCGCTTCCGTGATTTTTTTTGTTTGAGCCATAGCTTTCATGAAATCAGCATAAGAATAATAGTTTTCCATTCTTCCTCACCCCGAATGCTTTTCATTAGTATACATTAGCGGTGTAGAATAAATCAAGATTTATTTGAAAATTCCGATGAAATAGAAAAAATTTTATTTTCAATCTAATGAGCATTGCGAAATTTCCATTTTTTATTATAATAAGGTATGTAAAGTAAATTAAGGGGGTTATTTATCATGAGCAAAAAGAATCATAGACCATTCTCGTATACCATCTGTGCAAATACGTATGCTCTTTTACCCTACACGGATGGCCACCGCACATGGATGCGAGTGATTGAAGACCGCAGCGAGATTGTGGTTGAAGAAGCGGTTTATAAAACGGTGACCACTTCCTGCCGTTTCTATCGCGCTTCACTTGAAAGTGCTACACTCTATGCCCAAAAAGCAGTCGGCGTAAAACATAAGCCCCCTATTATTATCGGCGAGTATTACGGCAACCCACTGATTTTCTTCCCGACCCACTCTCCAAAGAACAAGGAATGTGTCTGGTTCAATTATGACGCCGTCGACCTGATCGAAAGTGACAGCAGCGGCAAAGGCAGTATCATTTATCTGAGCAACAGCGAAACGGTTTATTTGGATGTGTCGCCCATCGCCTTGCGTAACCAACACTCTTTTGCCGGTTCACTCCGCCGCTATTTCAAGAAGGCGCAGCGTGTCCACAATCATCCAATGGCCTATGTAACGAAACGGACCTTTCCGCCGCGGAAACAGCAGCCACGTGATTAAGTGTTTTTTCACACCACGAAAATCTTCCTAAAAAATTTTTACCCCCATTGCCGCACAGCCTCTTCATATGGCGATTCTGCATATGGACCGTCATCTCCTTCAATTCTTTCCGCTCCTATTTTTCTAAGTTGTACATAAATCATATTCCCGTACATCGAACAGCACAAAAAAAGAGTTTCCATCCAAAGTCAGGTTAAATGACTTCAGGCGGAAACTCTTTTTCATCAGCCAAATTACACTTCATAAAGCAGCTTATCCATTTCTATTTAATCGATCGATACACCCATAAAGAGCCCACAAAAAATACCGATGATACCCATAGATAAGGTTCATTCCAAAACCAGACCGATACAGAAATCCCGGTGAATGACAGGATAGTGAAAATTCCTGCAAACATACGTGATTGCAGGTCGCGCCGGTATTCGCGTTCACGCCCGTCGCGATTTTCGATATAGCGCCGCATGCGTTCCGGCTCTTCCAGGTAATTAATGACTTTCTGCGGCAGCACTCGCAGCGGTCCAGTAGCGTTCAACACCCAGCGCAGCACATCTTCTTTGCCGAAGATCCCTTTGCCTTCTTTCTGCGAGGAAGCCCATTCCAGTATCCGTGGACGAGCCAGGGCCAATAGATCCACATTCGGGTCCAGCACATGCAGGACGCCGACGAATATAGAAGCAGCCCGTCCGAAAAAGGCGAACTCCGCCGGTAATTGAACCGGCTGGGTCCGGACGATTTCCTGCATATCGTTAAGCAGCCGTTCCACTACAAAACTGTCCATCTGCGACAGCTCGTTGGACTCATAAGCTGCTACGAGCCGGGAAATGGCATCGCCCAAAACTGCGCGATCTGCCTGCGGCAAAAGGAACCGCAAGTCTTCCAACGAATCCAGTACCTGGTCGTAGTTTTTGAATATGATACCTTCTGCGGCACGCAGCACTGCCTGAGAATCCTTTTGAGAAATATTGCCGATCATTCCAAAATCGATCAGCACGATGCCGCCATCCGGTTCCAGCAGGATATTCCCACCGTGTGGATCTGCGTGGAATTGTCCACCGTATAGAACCTGTTCCAGGAATAGAATAAACAGGCGTTCTGAAATCTCATGGCGATCCAATTCATTTTTTTCAATGAATGCCAAGTCTGTGATGCGTGCACCTTCAATCCACTCCATCACCAACACACGGCGTGTGGTAAATTCATCAAAATAAAGTGGGATTCGGACACCTTCCATCGCATCGAAACGATCCGCAAAAGCACGGCCATTTTGAAGTTCCTTCAAAAAATTCAATTCAGCGCCGATCGTCTCGGTCATTTCCACATACAGAAGTTTGAAGTCTATTTGTTTTGCAAACGGAGTGAATTTTTCAGCCATCCAGATGACGATGCGTATGGCCTTGAAGTCTGCGCGCAAAATCCGGTCCGTGCCGGGACGTTGAACTTTAACAGCGACCTCCATCCCGTTTTTCAATACCGCTTTATATACTTCACCGATTGAAGCTGAAGCGATAGCTGAATCTGATAATTGATCCAGGTAGTTCGTGTGTGGCGTATTCCATTCCTGTTCAAGCACAGAGACGATGCTCTTCTTTGGAACGGATGGTACGCGATCGGTTAAGCCTTCCAACTCTGCAAGAAACGATGGGGGCATGATGTCTGCACGCGTCGACAGGAACTGGCCCAGCTTGATCATTAGTCCACCCAGCTTCAAAGCCAGGTTCTTATATTCTTTTGCTTGCTTGGTAATCATATCATTCCATCTTTTTTCAACCAGTGGACTCCAATTGCCGCGATTTCGCCTTTGGAAGAACGTCACTTGCAAAAAGATTTTGACTGCCAGCCAGACAATCCGGAAGATGCGGATAAATGTAATTTGATTCATAAGTGCAGTCCCTCCCATGGATTTCATTATAGAGACTGATGGCAAAATAGTCCAAAAAGTGGTATGTTTTTAACGGATGGAACGATACAAGGGGGATGAAAATGGACACAATTCATTACGAACAACGAAATAATTTAGCCTTTATTACATTGAATCGACCAGAAGCATTGAACGCCTTCAATTATGATATGCTCCTCGAACTTGGCCAGGTCGTGGAAGCAATCCGCATTAATCCGGATATCCGCGTCGTGGTGTTTACAGGCGCTGGTGAAAAGGCCTTCAGTGTGGGAGCTGACTTGAAGGAACGCAAAAACATGACTGACGATCTGGTCAAACGCAATATCTTCAAAATCGGCGAGGTTTTTTCTACGATCGAGAGTTTACCGCAGCCGACGATCGCCATGATGAACGGCTTTGCGTTTGGCGGCGGCATGGAGTTGGCGCTGGCATGCGATTTCCGGATTGTGGCTGAAGGTACGCTTCTTGGTTTGACGGAAACCAGTCTTGGGATCATTCCAGGGGCTGGCGGCACTCAGCGTTTGCCGCGTTTAATCGGTGAAACCAAAGCACTGGAATTGATTTTGACTGCCCGTCGCCTAAATTCGGCTGAAGCGTTGGAATATGGACTGGTGACACGTGTGGCAACACGAGACCAGCTAGCGGATGTGACCGGCGCCTTTGCCGATTCAATCCTTGCCAACGGTCCGGTCGCGCTTCAACAGGCAAAATTCGCCATCAAAAATGGCATGAACACCGATTTGCAGACTGGCCTCCAAATCGAACGCAAAGCTTATGAAATCACCATTCCGACAGAAGACCGAGCTGAAGCGCTTGTCGCTTTCGGCGAGAAACGCAAACCGGTATTCAAAGGAAAATAAAAAACGGAGCAGCTTTTATCAGCTGCTCCGTTTTTTTGTTTACAGGTATTTTTCCATCCAACCGGTAATCTGCTCCAGACGTGCAAAGCGGAGGTTCGGTTTGCCCGTCCGTGATAAATTATGGTCGGCTTCAGGGAAGCGGACAAACTCCGTTTCTTTTTTCATGCTTTTCAAAGTCACATACAATTGTTCCGATTGCTCGATCGGGCAACGGTAATCATTTTCAGAATGAAGAATCAGCAAAGGCGTCTCGACATTTTTTGCGTACTTTAGTGGCGAGTGCTGCCATAACTTATCCACATCCGTCATATCCGCACCGATTTGCCAATCACTGAAATAATAACCGATATCCGACACGCCGAAGAACGAAATCCAGTTGGAGATGGAGCGTTGGGTCACGGCTGCTTTAAAGAGATTGGAATGGCCGACGATCCAGTTGGTCATGAAGCCGCCATAACTGCCGCCTGTGACGCCTAAACGGTCCTCATCGATCCAGCCATTCGATTCCACGATTTGGTTCACTGCGTTCATGATGTCCTCATAATCACCGCCGCCGTAATCGCTGCGCACCGCGTCTACAAATTCCTGGCTGTAGCCATGGCTGCCGCGCGGATTGACATACAGGACCCCGAAGCCGCGTGCTGCCAGCAATTGCATTTCATGGACAAAGGTATTGGCATACATCGCGTGGGGGCCGCCGTGAATATTAATGACCAATGGATATTTCTGACCTTCCTGATAGCCGTATGGCTTCATCAGCCAGCCATGGACTGCCCAGTCTTTCGCCCCTTTTGTAATGATCGGCTGTGCTTCGGCCAACTCCGTCTCTTCCAGGAATTCCTGATTAAAGTGAGTTAAAACCTCGCGTTCACCCGTAGCAATCGTCAAACGATATAATTCACCGGGATTGATAGGATTACTGATAGCTGCTACCGCAAATTCGCCGGTCCGGGAAATATCATAGCCATAAATATGTTCCATATCAGGAGACGCTGGGAAAATCATGCCATCAAGCGACGCAAAATACAGACGCACATCCCCCATCGTCGAAACCTGGAAATACAGATGATCATCTTTCGTCCAGACCACGTCCGGTGCAGCAGCACCTTGCTGATGATCGGCCACCACGTAGTCACCGACAGGTACATCGAGCGCTTCAGTCAAGCACACGCGTGTTTCGGCTTTTAAATCTGCTACATAAACTTCTGTATGCGTCGCATTCTCGTATTGCCGGGTATTGCCGACAAATGCGACTTTCGAATCGTCATGCGAAAAAGCCGCACCACCGAAATAGCCTTCTTCTTCTATTAAAGCCGACTCTTGCTTTGTCTCCACATCATAGATGTAAAGAGGCTGGCGGAAGACAAAATCCAGGTTTTCTTCACGCGTTACCCCATAAATCAATTTCTTTCCTTCATGCGATACGGCTTCCAGGCTGTAGTGGAATTTCCCTTCTGTCAGCTGCTCCACTTTCTTCGACTCAAGCTCAATCGACCCGATATGGCGATGAAATTCTTTCGGCAGCAAGCCCATACCATCCATCTTGTATTTCATCTTATCCACATGATAAGGTTCCGGCTGTTTCTTTTCTTCTTTTTCTTCCTTATCCGTGAAGGTCTTCCCTTCCTTCGTTAATGCATTAAACCAGATTTTTGTTCCGCAAGGCGACCACTCAAATCCGTTGACCCCTTTTTCGAAATCCGTCAGCGAACGGGCTTCGCCGCCGGCAGCAGACATGACAAACAATTGATTTTTCTCATCCCGATCCGATAAAAAAGCGACTGCAGTTCCATCGGCCGACCAACGCGGGGAGCTCACCCGTTCCTTGCCGAACGTCCATTGGGTCTGCTTGCCTGTTTCCAGGTCGATATGATGGAGATGGGCCCTGTATGTATTTTCCTCTTCATCAATTTGCGTATGGACAAATACCGCTTTTTTTCCATCCGGGGAAATATGGGGATCTGTTACTGACACTAACTTCGTTAAATCCTTAATTTCCATCGCTTTTTTCGCCATTCCATTTCCTCCTCGGATCCAACTATTTCGAAATTCGTAATACTGCTCCTTAACTATAATAAAAAATGTCAGTTTTTTCAATCAAATCAAAAGAAAACTCTGGAATAATCATCCAGAGCCTTCTCATCTCATGCAATTCAGCTGCTACGTTAAATAGGTTATTTCTGCATCGCCTGGTCTTTTAGTGAACGGCGCAGGATTTTTCCGGTCGTGTTTTTCGGCAGTTCATCCAAGACTTCAAATTGTCTTGGCACTTTGTATTTCGCTAGATGTTCCGCGCAATATGCCTTCAAATCTTCTACTGACACTGACGGGTCCTTCAAGACAACATAAGCGTTGACTTCTTCACCGAAATCCGGATCTGGCAAGCCGACAACCGCCGCTTCCAATACCGCTGGGTGAGCGAATAGGACTTCTTCGACTTCACGCGGGTAGACATTATAGCCACCGACGATGATCATATCTTTTTTGCGGTCGACAATATAGAAATAGCCTTCTTCATCTACACGGGCCAAGTCCCCTGTGTACAGCCAGCCGTCACGAATCGCCGAAGCGGTTTCTTCCGGCATTTTGTAATAACCTTTCATGACATTCGGTCCGCGGACGATCAACTCGCCAACTTCATTAGCAGCCACTTCCTCGCCAAGCTCATTGACGACTTTGTTTTCCACATTGATGATGGATGTACCGATCGAGCCGGCTTTCCGCTCACGGTCAATCGGGTTGAAGCAGGTAACAGGCGAAGCTTCCGACAAACCATAGCCCTCTGAAATGCGGACATTGAATTTTTCTTCAAAACTATGCAGCAAAGCGACTGGCATAGCGGAACCGCCGGATACGGCTAAGCGAACAGAGGCGAAGTCTGCCGGGTCGACATCCGGTAATTGATTCATAAAATTGAACATGGTCGGAACTCCCGCAAAAACACTTGCCTCGTATTTTTTGATCGCTTCGAATACCTCTTTCGGATTGAAGCGAGGCACCAGTATTATGGTCGCTCCTTGCAGCAGAGGGGCATTCACAACAACAGTCAGCGCAAACACATGGAACACCGGTAACGTTGCAATCACGCGGTCGTTTGCTCCGATCTGCAGGTATTCCCCTACATCACGTGCATTCGAATACAGATTCTGATGCGTCAGCATGGCGCCTTTCGGTTTCCCAGTTGTGCCGGACGTATACAAAATAACCGCATTATCATCTGCTTTCACTTCCGTAAATTCAGCATGCGGCACTGACTTACTCATCATGCCCGCAAAGGAATGGACTTTCCCTTTTACATCTTCAGGAAGCTGCGCCATCTTTTCAGGTGTCGCCGGATCTGTTTCACAAATAATATACGATTCTACTACAGGCAGTGCTTTATGCGCTTTTTCCACCAGCGGCAGCAGGGCATCAAGTGCCACTACAACTTTCGCATCGCTGTTGTTGACTATGTAAGCGATTTCATCTGGACTGTAAATAGGATTGATCGGGACAGCTGTAGCTCCCAAACGCATAGTCGCGTATAAAGAAATCAAAAAATGTGGTGTGTTGCTCAAAAGAAATGCGACATGGTCCCCTTTTTCCACGCCTAACTCTTTTAAAGCACCCGCAAAAACCGCTATCGACTGATCGAATTCGCCGTAACTGGTATCTTTTCCCATAAAACTATAGGCGACTCTGGCAGAATCCTGTTCTGCAATTTCATGAACGCGTGACATTAAATCCATTTCCATCCCTCTTTCGTGTTGAATGAATACTCATTCATATTTCAAGCTATTTTCATTATAAAATAAATCTTCAGACAATACAACAGACACCGTAAAATTACGGTGCCTGAAGATGGGCCACATAGCGCCAACGAATCAAAAAGAAGTATAAAATTTGTGCAACTGTAAAGCCGCCCAGGACAATAGCCATCTCGCTGAGAATTGACAGTTCGGCGAATTCTTCCCAAACAACCTGCAGCGAAATAAAAGCAAAGGCGCTGTGAAGCAACGCCAGTCCCCAAGGCAAAAAGAATTGGGGAATCAATTGGCGATTGATGATTTTCCCCAGTTCCTTGTCAGTCATGCCTAAGCGGATCAGCAATTTGTACTGCTTACGGTCCCGTTCAAGACCAGTATACAATTTAAAATAGATGAAGCTGCCGGCTGCTAAAAGAAAGACGGCTGCCACCATGACTCCGATAAACAGCAGCAGAGCGAACGAGGATTTGAACCAGCGGTAATCATCACCTGGATTTTCAAAGAAGAAATTGACTCCGCTGAAATCAGCATTTTCCACCGCGTCACTTACCGTCTCTGTTAATCGGTCGCCGATATTGACTGTTTCTGTCCAATTCAAAATATCAAATGCATAATAGGAGAAATCCGACTTCCCTGGTTCATACCCGAGAAGAGGTTCATCAATTGCTTTATAATCGGCATCGTTGACGACGATTGTATTGATATTCAAGGTATGTGTCGGAAACACGACATGCGGATAAGTTGAGCGGATCGATAAGGACACGTCACTTTCGAACAATGCCGTGTCGACGCTCGTGCTTTCCAGCTCCTTTAAAGAATCCAAGGAAAACGGCACAAACATCCCTTCACCTTCTTGCAGTTCCGCCGGTTCAAAATCAAGGGCAGCCGCTAAACGGTTAAATTCGGACAGGGATAAGATATCGACATCGTTTCCGGTGGCCTCTGAGGTTTGGCGCTTGACCGTCAACTCGACCAAATCATAAGACAATTGTTCATTTTCCAATTGGCTGGTCAGACGCTCGATATGCTCGGCTTCCTGTTCGTTTCCATCAAAGGAAATATAGACGAGCCCAAGTGGATTCGACTCACGGAAATCACCTGTATAGGACATGAAAGACGCTAATGTTCCCACTGTCAAAAAGGCAACGGTGGACACGATGGTGACGATGAAGAACATTTGCGCACTGTCTTTCAGTTTGACCGAAGCCTCTGCCAATGAAACCAACCGCGTTTTTTCCCAGTAAACATTCTTTTTCCGTTTATACAGCCGCAATAAGGAATGCAGGGTATGGGTAAAAAACAGATACGTACCAAAAGTGGCAAGTGGCGGAACGATGAAAACCATCTGGTAAACAGTCCGGTCCGACACATTTGCAGCAAATGTATAAGCAATAACTAAAAAAACAACTCCCATGATGGATAGCGCCGTCGACGATTTCGTCTCTTCCTCCACTTTCCAGAAGCCCTGCAGCAAGTCCACCACGCGTTTGGTTCGGATAAAGCCGACACTGACAAAAGATATGATGATGAACAAACTGGCAAATGCTGCAATCGTCAGCAGGAACGGCTCCCATGAAACATATAACGGCAAATCATCCAATTCCATGATTTCCCGGCCGATCATGAAAAAGAATTTTGAAAAGGCAAAGCCGAAAGTAATGCCCGTGACGGTTGAAACAGTTCCGAGAATCAGCATTTCAAAGAAAATCAATTTATTCAATTGTTTTTTGGTCATCCCTAAATGCATCAATACTCCGAATTCCTTTGATCGTGCCTGCAAAAAAGCGCTCATCGAATAAAACAGGAAAAACAAAGTAAAAATATAGAGCACGACTTCGGCAATCAGCATTCCCCGGATTGCCAATAGCCGCAATCCTTCCTCTTCAAATGCAGGATGAAAAATAAACATCGAGTAGACGAAAAATACCATGACTGAAACAACACTGGCTAAAAAGAACGCCGCATAGTTTCTTCGGTTGCGGACAACATTATGGTAAGCGAGTTGCCGAAAGGTCATTCACGGATCCTCCCAGCAACGAAAGAACATTCAAAATCCGCTGATAAAAGGTCTGGCGCCGTTCATCTCCATAGATTTCATTGAAGAATTCACCGTCTTTGATGAAAAGGACGCGATCGCAATAGCTTGCAGCAATCGGATCATGCGTCACCATGATGATCGTCGTCTCACTATCATTGGCAGCATTCGACAGAATCTCCAATACATCACGTGACGATTTGGAATCCAGATTGCCGGTCGGTTCATCAGCCAATATGAGAGCCGGCTGATGAATAAGCGCCCGGCCAATGGCTGTACGCTGTGCTTCCCCTCCGGAAATTTCATTGGGTTTCTTGTGAAGGATCGATGTCAGCCCCAAACGTTTGGCGATGACCAGCACCCTGCGTGCCATTTCTTCAATCGGCACATAATCAAGCGTCAGCGGCAGCACCAGATTTTCTTCGACCGTCAGCATCTGCAGCAGGTTGAAATCCTGGAAAACAAATCCTAGCTGCCTTCTGCGAAACAGCGCCAACTCATTTTTATCCAGCAAATGCGGATTGATGCCATCTATTAAAATCTCTCCGGAAGTCAACGAGTCGATGGTTGAAATCAAGTTCAACAAGGTTGTTTTCCCACTGCCTGAAGGCCCCATCACTGCTAAAAATTCACCTTTTTCCACTGTGAAGCTCAACTGGTTGACTGCCCGGTGCGTCACTTTTCCCTCGTATACTTTTGTCACTTCGTCGATTTTCACTATTGTCATCGTTTTCCTCCTGTGTTGCAAAATCTTGGTTGAAGAACAGTACAGAGATCGTCGTCCCTTCTCCCTGAACAGAAGAAATCGACAGTTCATGGCCCAGTTTCCGGCAAACTTCATTCGCCAGATATAAGCCCATCCCTGTGGATTCTCCTGTTTTCCGTCCATTTTCTCCAGTGAAAAAGGCTTTTGTTATGCGTGGCAAATCAGAAGCTGGAATCCCAACCCCTTCGTCGCGTATCGTCAATAAAGTATTGCCATTGGCACATTCAGCTGTAATGAATACTTTTTTATTGGATTCGAATGTATATTTGACCGCATTCGTCAAAAACTGGCCGATAATGAACTTCATCCATTTCTGATCGGTCGCGACGATATGCTCTTCTCCAATCGAAATTTCCGGGTAAACGCGCTTCGAAATGAACAACCGTTTGTTTTCGGTGGCCACTTCGCTGACTAAAGACCGCAAAGCGACCTGTTCAATCTGCATGTCCTGCTCAAACGTATCCAGACGCGCATTCATCAAAACGGTATCCAATCCCGTTTTCAGGCGATCCATTTCTTCACGGACACTGCTCTTATCCAATTCCTGCTCTTCCTGCAGCAGCAGGTGCATGACCGATAAGGGTGTTTTCATCTGATGCACCCATTGGTTCATGAACTGGAGATGGCGATTCTGGGTAGCGTATAACGACTGTACTTCATGCTGATACAGGCGGTACAATTCCTGGAGGTAAATCTCATTTTGAATCTGTTCGGGTGATTTCCCTTCGCGCTGCAGTGCATGCTCCATGCTTTGCGGTTTCGCCAAAATCCGTTGGTAATACTGATAGCGTTTAACAAAACGCGCCGCCAGAAACGTCAGCACCAGCACGCTGCTGATGACAAATGAATAGATGGCCGTATCGACATTGCGGAAACCATCCAGCCAATACAGCATCATGATGAACGCCACAAGCACGATTTGAAAGACGATGAACGCTGCATGCTCTTTCAGGAATAATCGCAGCATCAGGCTTCCTCCTCATGGAGCAGCAGGCGGTATCCGGCCCCTCGTACAGTTTCAATGGCGGATAATACGTGGTAGTCGGAAAGTTTTTTACGGACCCGAGTCATATTGACATTCAATGTATTTTCATCCACGAATGACTGATCATCCCATAATTCCTCGAGCAGTTGCTCACGCGACACCACTTTCGGGTAATTGGCCAGCAAAAGTTCCAGTATCGTGCATTCTTTTTTCTGCAATGGAATGGCTTCGGATTTTACATGCAGTTCCATCCGTTCCATGAAAAGAACAATACGCCCGGCCTTAATCGACCGCTCTTCCTGCTTTGGCGCGTACTCGCCATAAGCTCTGCGCAGATGACTTCTTATTTTTGCAAGGACGATTTCATAATGGAAAGGTTTCGTAATAAAGTCATCCCCGCCATTTTCCAAGGCGAAGACCTGATCCATTTCTCCTGAACGGGCAGAAATGAATAATATCGGACAAGTGGTTTGCTGCCTAAGCTGGCGGCACCAATAATAACCATCATAAGAAGGCAAATTAATATCGAGTAAAATCAAATGGGGATCAAAAGCTTCGAATTCTTCGATGATTTGATCAAAATCTTTTGCGGTTTCCACTTCATAATGATATTTCCGCAGGGTCTCTGCCAACAACTCCGCAATTTTCAAATCATCTTCTACAATGAAGATCCGTTGAACAGCCACAATGATTCCCCCTTTCCTTTTTCTTTCCATTTTAACAAAAGAGCCTGCATAAATGCAGGCTCCGGTGAATTCTTAATAAATTAATTTTAAAAACTCTTCCGTCGTGATGCCGCCAAGAAGTTTTGGGATGTCGATTCCTGCAATCGCCTCATCCAAAGAAGCCCGTTCGTATTTTGAGCCGATGATGGCCTGCTCTATTTCAGATACGTCACCGACACCGAAAAAGTCGCCATAGATATTGGCGTCCTGGACAATGCCTTTCTCTACCTGCAGACGGACATCGATGCCCCCTACCGGGAATCGGTGGGAATGTTTGATGTTGAACTTAGGTGACTTGCCGTAATTCCAATCCCAATTGCCGTAGCGCTCTTTCGACAACTCATGGATATTTGTCCAATCTTCGTCCGTCAATTCATAATAGCGGACATTTTCTTCGCCCTCGAAAATCGAATGCAGAATCGCATTGCGGAATTCCGTCACTGTCATCGGCTCTTTCAGAAACTCGGAAACATTCGCGACACGGCTGCGAATCGACTTGATGCCTTTCGACTCGATTTTTTCTTTGCTGACTTTCAGCGCAGATACGACCGCGTCCACTTCAGTATCAAACATCAACGTGCCGTGGCTGAACATCCGGCCTCTCGTAGAGAACTGTGCATTGCCCGACACCTTCCGGCCTTCAGCCATCAAATCATTGCGTCCTGAAAGTTCCGCATTGACGCCTAGGCTTTGCAACGCTTTGACCACAGGCTCTGTGAACTTACGGAAATTGCGGAAGCTGTTGCCGTCATCTACCGTGATAAAGCTATAATTCAAATTCCCAAGATCATGATAAACCGCTCCGCCACCGGATAATCGGCGAACCACATGGATGCCATTGGAATCCACGTAATCGGTATTGATCTCCTCTGCCGTGTTTTGGTTCTTGCCGATGATGATGGAAGGTTCATTGATATAGAACAGAAGGAATGGATCTTTTTCAACATCCATTGTTTTCAGCAGATATTCTTCAATTGCCAGGTTAATTCTCGGGTCTGTAATGCCTTTATTGTCTATGAAATACATAATCTCTCTCCTTTTGGCTGCGTTCCTGTACTTAGTTTAACGGATTTTTCAAATAAATTCACGGTTAAGGGTTGACGAATCCAAACTGTTATAATACACTGTTTTAAACACCAACAGTACTATAACAAAAGGAGATGGAAGTTATGATTGAAAACGTAGTTGAATTTTTCAAGAACTTGCCCCCGAAACAGTGTGCGTCTTGTGGAGAAAAAATGGAAGAGCAACATGAATGTTATGGTACTCAATGTGATTCCTGCAACGAATTATAAGATCAAGTAAAATATACTTATAAAAAACGAAGCAGCGCTAAGTGGCGTTGCTTCGTTTTTTGTGTTGAATTTTTGTGTTAAATAGATTTAGAATAATTTGAGTAGGTTGGAGAAATCGCTTCAGACGTATTCATTCGAGGAGTGATGAAAAAATGAGTTGCACTTATGCTTTTCGCCTGTGAAAAGCGGGCATGTCGGAGAAGCGCAGCGGATCGCTTTTGGTTTGTGGACAGTCCGTGAATAATGGATCTTTCAACCACTAAACAGATTATTTTCACATCATATTCCCATAAATTCTTGTAGAAATACAAAAACTTCATGTAGAAAAGTAAAATATTAAGGTAGAAATCTTACGTCTCTCAGGTAGAAACGTGAACTGGTAAGGTAAAGCCTCGAAATCCACACACTTCCATCCCAAGCCGAGCGAAGGCGCGTGTACCATCGCTGCCGAGCGATTTTAGAACCACTCCCCATCTATCTCTCCCAAACAACTAGGATATCCACCTATCAACTACACACCCAGCTGAGGAGCGGCTACGGAGTGGGTGGAGCGATAAGACTGGCAGCGCCCTTCAGCTGCCCGGCTTATCGTGGGAACCCACTCCAGAGCGACCGAAGCGGCTATAGAACCTCATCAAAATCAACTTATCCACAAAACCCGCTTAGCGAAGGCGCGTGTACCATCGCTGCCGAGCGATTTTAGAACCACTCCCCATCTATCTCTCCCAAACAACTAGGATATCCACCTATCAAATACACACCCAGCTGAGGCGCGGCAACGGAGTGGGTGGAGCGATAAGACTGGCAGCGCCCTTCAGCTGCCCGGCTTATCGTGGGAACCCACTCCAGAGCGACCGAGGCGACTATAGAACTGCAGTGTAAATCGCCACCCCACTCTTTTATTCACAATAAAAAAGACACCGCCTAAGCGATGCCTTTGGGTAGTCTGTATCAATGGCCGGAATGGCCTTCCATCTTATCCATGCCCTGCGAATCCTCGCTGTCATCCGGAACAATGGAATCCGGGTCTGGATTGCCGACCGTGACTTCCTGTTTCGGCATAACGTGCAAACTCCGTGCAGTGGTATGCGCCTGCATATAATACAGGCCCTCTTCTTCAAAGCTGGTTTCCGCTTCGTAAACCCCGTCTTCCTTATGTTCAGCCGGAATCATCTCGCTGTTGTCGCGATCTCCGGATTCCCATACTTCATAGACGACTTCATCTGCATCTTCCACAGCTTCGTCTCCCTGTGTCACAGAAACGGACAGCACCACTTCTTCAGCAACAGCTGCCTGCTGTTCAGTGTTGAATTCCACCATCACTTCTTCTATCTGCTCACCAGTACCAGCTGCATCCGTTCCGCAGCCAGCCAGCAATAAAAATGGCAATCCAAGCCACATAAATTTTTTCATCATGCATTTCCCTCCGTGCTGATAGATTCAGCAGTAAATCGTTCGATCAATTGATTGGCGGCCGCTTTCCCTTGGTCAACGCAGGCTGGCAATCCGAATCCTTCAAAGGAACCCCCTGCAATCTGCACCATCGGAAGCGCATCCTGCAATTCTTTTTTGGCGGAAGCAATCCGCTCTTCATGGCCCACTAAATATTGCGGCATCGCTTCTTTCATTCGGGAAACGACAGTCAGTTCAGGTTCTCCCTGAATGTCCAGCAATTTATTCAGGTCTTCTAAAACGGCTTTAACAATTTCCTGATCCGATAATTCCACAACCGCTTCATCACCGACCTGCCCAATAAATGAGCGATACATGGTTTTTCCAGCCGGTGTTAAGCTGGGCCATTTCAAGTGTGCTGCTGAACACGCCGTAATGGTGAAATCGCTGTTTCGTGCCACTACAAATCCCATGCAATCAGGTTCGGACGCTATGGCACCTTCCGGAAAAGCGATGGATACCGTCGCAATGGAAGTGGAGGGCATGCCTTTCAGGCCTTTCAATAAGCCCAATGGTTCGAAAATCGGCAACAGTTTAGCATGCGGCAAGGCGAAAATGACACCATCTGCGATGATGGAAGCTTCATTGTTCAGCTTCAGCTTCACCTGGTTTTGTTGCTGTTGCAGGTTTTCCACTTTAACGCCTTTTAGAATGGTACAGTTTTCAAGTTCTTTTTCCAGCGTATGTACCAGTGTTTCAAGTCCACCTGTAAACGTTTGGAATAAGCCTTCTTTTATGGTATTGAATGGGCGGGAATCCGCTACTTGATTTTTCTTTAAGCCCCTTATTAAACTGCGGTGCTGCCGCTGGGCATCAAGTAACTCAGGAAACGTCGCTTTTAAGCTCAAACGGTCAATATCACCAGCAAAAACACCTGAAAACAAAGGTTCAATTAAATTTTCAACCAATTCATTGCCGAACCTGCGCCTTAGAAATTTTCCAAGCGGCTGATCTTCAACTGCTGTCGATGCCGGTAGGACAAAGTCCCCTAAAGCGCGGGCCTTGCCAAACCAAGAACTGATGCCGGACGTAAGGAACGAACCGAAATTTGTCGGTACGCCCATGACTGAACCCAACGGAATCGAATAGAGCTGATTCTCGACTGCCACATGGGTTTTCCCCGGCGCGCTTTGGATTAATTGGTCTTCAATCCCTAATTCTCCAGCTAATTGCTGGATGCTGTTTTTTCGTGAGACAAACGAATCCGGACCACGCTCTACTACAAAACCATCTTTATGCAAAGTCTGGATTTTCCCGCCGAGACGATGGGCTACTTCAACCAATGTGATGTCAATCTCCAAACCTTGCTCAACTGCCTGTTTTTGTAAGTAGTATGCCGCTGACAGTCCTGTAATTCCCCCGCCCACGACGACTACTTTATGCGCTTTTACGGCCACGTTTAATCCTCACTTTCACTTGGTTTATTTTTCTGCCAGCTTTCTCAATACCACATCAGCCAAACCATCGATGAATAATGGCTGGACGTTCGGCATTTCTGGACGACGGTAGTTTGCACCGATTTCATCACAAACTACTTTACATTCGTAATCATTATCGAAAAGCACTTCTAAATGATCTGTCACAAAACCAACCGGTGTGTAGACAAAAGAGGTATATCCTTTTTGTTCGAACAGCTCGCGGGTCAAGTCCTGGACATCCGGTCCAATCCAAGGCTCACCTGTTTGTCCAGCACTTTGCCAGCCAATTTCAACGTTTTCCACGCCAGTAGCCTGTTGAAGTATTTCAGCTGTTTCCTTTAATTGATCCGGGTAGGGATCGCCATTCGCGATGATTTTCTCAGGCAAAGAGTGTGCAGAAACGATCAGGCAAGATTTCGCTCGTTCTTCTTCTGACATTTCAGCGAAAGAAGCACTGATTTTTTCACTCCAGTACTGGATGAATTTCGGCTCTGTGTACCAGCTTTCAACTGATGTCAATGAAATGCCTGCTTTTTCAGCTGCTTCAGCTGCGCGGCCATTATATGATTTCACGGAGAATGTCGAGAAATGAGGCGCCAATACAATTGAAACGGCTTCTGTGATACCGTCTTTCTTCATTTCTTCCACACCATCTTCAACAAACGGTTCGATATGCTTCAGGCCCAGATACATTTTGAATTCAATGTCATCCTGCACTTCATTCAAGCGATCGCATAAGCCATTTGCTTGGTCTAACGTGATTTTTGCAAGTGGTGACAATCCGCCAATCGCTTTGTAGCGGCTGCGCAAGTCTTCCAGACTTTCTTCGCTCGGCTTGCGGCCCCGGCGGATATGCGTGTAATAACGTTCAATATCATCTTCTGTATATGGCGTTCCATATGCCATCACTAATAATCCCATTGTCTTTTTCAACATAATCACCTCAAAATGAATTTTCTTCTATTTTAATTTGCTTTTATGAGCAGCACTGTATTCATGGACGAATGAAGTCAAACGCTTCAATGTATCCGGATTGACTTCAGGGAATACCCCGTGGCCAAGATTGAAAATATAGCCATCACTCTGCATGCCCATGTCCAAAATCTTCTTCGCACGTTCTTCGATTACTGGCCAGTCTGCCAATAAGTACGCCGGATCAAAATTCCCTTGAAGGGTTTTGGTCAATCCCATAGCACGTGCTTCAGAAATCGGCAGGCGCCAATCCAATCCAACTACATCCACCGGAAGCTCGTGCCATTCTTTTGCCAAATGGCTTGCGCCGACACCGAAAATCGTCAACGGCACACCTTCTGTACGCAATTCAGCGAAAATACGATCCATAACCGGCTTGATGAAGATACGGTAATCTTCTACATTCAAAGCACCTACCCATGAATCGAAAATCTGAATTGCCTTAGCACCTGCTTTGATTTGCGCATTCACATAAGGAATGATCGTGTCTGCCAATTTATCCATCAACGCAAACCACATCGCCGGTTCCGATACCATCATCGCTTTGGTTTTGTTGTAGCTTTTCGAAGGGCCGCCTTCAATCATATAGCTGGCTAATGTGAAAGGGGCGCCTGAAAAGCCGATCAACGGCACGTTCAGTTGCTCTTGCGTCAACAAACGAATCGTATCAAGGACAAAATCGACGTCTTGTTCAGGATTGATTTCGCCTAAGCGTTCGATATCCGCCATTGTACGGATCGGATTATCAATTACGGGACCGATTCCCGATTTGATTTTTACGTCAACGCCGATTGCCGGCAACGGTGTAACGATATCTTTGTAAAGAACTGCTGCATCGTTGTTGTACTGATCTACAGGGAGTTTGGTCACGTAAGCGCATAGTTCCGGCTGATGCGTAATTTCTTCCAATGAATATTTTTCTTTGATCTTGCGGTATTCCGGCTGCGAACGTCCAGCCTGCCTCATGTACCATACAGGTACATGATCCGTTTTTTCTCCACGCGCTGCGCGAAGATAAGTATCATTAAATGTCATGAATTTTTCATCCCTTCAAACTTCTGCTCTACTGTTTGTCTACCTATATCCGTCTATACTATAGACGTTCCGCCCTTTATTGTATAGATTCACAGCGCATTTGTCATAAATTAGACGCTTCTCTTTTCACTTGTTTGTCAAACCTGTTTCATGTAGATTTCTAGAGGGAAGGATGTATAGTAAGCAGTAAGTATATTATTAGGAGGGGTATCAGTGAATTTTTATATGACAACAGGAACATATGATTATATGAAAAAAATGCGCGACAAAAATCCAGCAGAGAAAATGGTCCTCATGCAGGGTGAAAATTCGACCTTGATGATTCACGAATCAGAAGGAAAAACGATCTTTCAAACTCCCCGTCGCTATGAAGTTGTCGACGGAACTGGTGAGTTGAAGGAAAAAGGATTTTTTGTCTTCAATAACATACCGGTCTCCGATGAAGGCCGCCCTGTTTTCGAACATCGTTTTAAGAATCGGGCAGGTGCTATTGAAAATGAGCCTGGCTACATTGCATTCCGTGTTCTGAGACCGCTCGATTCGGATACGTATGTGGTCCTGACTGAATGGGAATCCCCTGCTTTTTATGAGAAATGGAAAGAGTCGCAGGCTTTTGCAGAAGCCCATTCCGCTAAACCTGAAAGTCCGGCCGGTTCACAGCGTCCGAATATTTTCTCAGGTGTGTCCTATATCAGTACGTATCGAGCAAAACCAGAAGAAGAATAATAGCTAAAAAAAGTCTTTGCATATATAAAGAGGAGGAAATTACTTGGTTTTCGTTATTTTCATATTAGCAGCCGCATTGACTGTTTTCGCGTCCATCAAGCTGTCCCAGTACGCCGATGTTATCAGTTCTAAAACGGCAATGGGCGGCATGATGGTCGGTACACTCTTGCTCGCAGGTGCCACTTCTCTTCCCGAAGTGTCCACCAGTTTCTCGGCAGCAGCGATCGGCAATGCCGATATCGCGGTCGGAAACATGATCGGGTCGAACCTTTTCAATCTCTTCATTCTTGCCGGATTTGATTTCCTTCTCAGAAGGCGCCGAATTCTGGACCGGGCTTCCCGAAATAATATTTATACTTCCCTCCTTGGGATTTTATTGACCGTCCTGGTGATCATGGCATTATGGCTTCGCTTGGACATTCAAATTCTGGGTGTTGGTCTTGATGCACTGATTATCGCCATCACTTATATTGTCGGTATGGTGGCCATCAACAAACTGCCTTCATTGGATCCTGAAGCAGAAGCAATTGCGGAGTCGGAAGAAGAACCCGACAATCCGAGTGCTTCGCTATCTCCGAAAGCAGCGATTTTCCGCTTTATCATAGCTGCACTTGTTATTTTAGCTGCTGGTACCGCTTTATCGATTACCGGCGACCAAATCGCCATCATCACCGGAATCGGCTCCAGCTTTATCGGCAGTTTCCTGATTGCAGCGGCTACTTCCCTTCCGGAAGCCATTTCTGTTTTTGTAGCGCTTCGATTGAGCAATGTCAACATGGCAGTCGGTGCGATTCTCGGAAGCAATATCTTCAACATGATCATCCTTGCTCTGTCTGACCCTGTGTACACTGCAGGAACCATCATTTCGGGAGTTTCCGGTGCCAATATGATCATCGCTGTCGGTGTTCTGATTATGTCCTTGCTGGCTTTGCTTTCGCTTTACCGGCAAGAAAGTAAGTCTACATTATCTTATGCACTGCCATCAGTGATTATTCTCATCGTGTACTTTGCAGCATCTTATATGAACTTTACTTATTAACTAAGCAAAACAAGGCGCAGCCCTACTTCGGCATACGAAGTAGGCTGCGCCTTGTTGGTTTCCTGGACTTTTCGTCGAGTCAGCTAAAGTCTTTTCTGTTTGGTGGATGTATGTCGCAAAGTTGCGTCACTTCTCTTAATAAACAGTTAATTATGATATGATTTTAAAAAGAGAGAGGAGTTTTGACAATGATTGATAAATTATACGTTGAGTTGGATGCTGCTTATCCTGAAATGGTGGAGATCCGACGCCACCTGCATATGAATCCCGAGCCATCGTTCCATGAAATCAAAACAGCCCGTTATATTCGCCAATATTATGAGCAATTAAGCATCGACGTCAAACATAGCGTTGGCGGAAACGGTGTGGTAGCCACGATAGAAGGCGCAAAACCTGGGAAGACCATTGCTTTGCGTGCTGATTTTGATGCTTTGCCTATACAAGATCAGAAAGAAGATGTGCCCTATAAATCAACGGTCAATGGGGTCATGCACGCATGTGGACATGATGGTCATACAGCGACTCTTCTGGTGCTAGGAAAAGTCCTGCACTCTTTACGCCACGAACTGGATGGAACTTATGTATTGATCCACCAGCATGCTGAAGAACTGGTACCCGGCGGTGCTAAATCGATGATTGAAGCAGGTGTCCTGGAGGGGGTAGATGCCATTTTCGGAACCCATCTTTGGTCTACGACGCCATTCGGGAGAATCGATACACGCGTCGGACCGATCATGGCCGCTGCCGACAGCTTTGAACTGAAAGTCCAGGGGCGCGGAGGACACGGCGCCAGCCCCCACGAAACCATCGACGCGGTCGTCATCGGCTCCCAAATCGTTTCGAACCTTCAATCGTTGGTATCGAGACGTGTGGACCCCCTCGAATCAGCGGTCTTGTCCGTCGGTTCGTTTGTTGCGCAGAACCCGTTCAATATCATTGCTGACCAGGCCGTACTGTCCGGAACTGTCCGTTCATTCAAAGAAGATGTCCGAAGCCTTATGGAGACGGAGATGGAACGGGTCATTGAAGGAACCAGCATAGCCAACAACAGCCGCTATGAATTTAATTTCAAACGGGGATATCCAGCGGTCGTCAACCATGAAAAAGAAACCCTCTATATTAAGAGCATCGCAGAAGCGATTCCTGGTGTAGAAGAGGTCTATGATTGCCCGCCTCAGATGGGTGGAGAGGATTTCGCCTACTACCTGGAGGAAATTCCAGGTGCTTTTTTCTTCACTGGTGCCATGCCTGAAGGCGAAGTCTATCCTCACCACCATCCGAAATTCGATTTCAAAGAAGAAGCCATGCTGCTGGCAGCCAAAACTCTTGGTGCTGCCGCGATCAATTTCCATAAATAAATCAAAAAACAAGCCCGGCCTCGAAAAATAGAGGCCGGGCTTGTTTCAATTCTTTTTATTTCTCAACACGGTAACAGACAGTAAAGAAGCGATTAAAATAACCCCGAAAGTCAACAGAGCGGTAATCATTTCCCCCATCAGCAACAAGACAGCTGCTGCTGCAATGCTTTGCAGCACCTGCATGGCCATGATGAGTTTCCTGACAGCCTGCTGCCTGCTGAAATGTGTCAGCGGAAACAGATTGTCCATCCGGAAATGCTGGGTATGGGTCAGTCCCTGCCAAATTTGGATCACCGTTGCAAATGCCAAAGCACCGGCAAATAAGGCGACACCAATCTGGAACGGAATAAACCAAGCCCCCACCATAATGATTGCCGTCAATCGCACCCATAAATAAAACAATTCATCCGATCGGATAAACGTTCTCCAGACTAAAAACAGATGAGCGTTTTTCGGACCCGGTTTGATAAACCGGTAAACCCAGTTCAGCCAGCTTCTGGTTTTGATTTTACCCTTCAGATGAGGAACATCTGTAAAGTAATTGGCGAATTGATAAAAGCGAAGCATCCGGTTTTCTTCCAAGCCGATAAAATGTTCGTAAGCAAAAGGCTTTCCAACCGCCTTCCGGGCAATCCATTTGCCGTAGAAAATGATGGCAAACAAGACAACAATGGCAATGATCAACTGTTCTTCTATATAAAAGTACACAAATAATCCAATCAGCAGAAAGCGAAGCAACCGATCCAGCCAGACGCCGTCCCCTGCTCCTTGTTTCCTAAAAGCAAACTCCGTCTGGACATTCCACCATTTAATCAGCAGCAGCAAAATCGGAAAACCGATCAGGAAAGATGATGGAAGGCCATAGAGAGCGTTGACCATCGGCAATGAAACAATAAAGACAATGACCGGCAAGTACAATTGCGAAAAGAATGACCATTTCAATGCCGGCTTCAGAAATTCATCCAACTTGCTTTCCAAAGGTAAAAAATATACCGAATCCGCTTCTTTCAATAAAGTGGACGGCGGACTGATGGCTAACAGCACCCCAAAAATCACTGCTAAGACAAGCGCTCCCGGGAAATCCGGCGGGATATTCTGAATCCATTCACTATAGGCGAATCCTGCAGCTCCAAGTGCAAAAAGCAGCACGACCGCAATATGGCCGGTGAAAATATATTTCAGGTAATTTTGGACTTCAACTGTGTATTTAGTTAGCCTCCGTGACCAGACATCATGCAAATTCTTCATTTAGCTCATCCTCGGTCATCGCAATGTATAAATCGTCAAGTGACGCGTCCGGCATCTTGAACGCCTTCCGCAAATCATCCATTGTCCCGCTGGCCCGCACACGGCCGTTGTGAAGAAGGATGATCCGGTCGCAATAACGCTCGGCAGTCGACAAAATATGGGTCGACATCAGCACGGATGCCCCTTTTTTCTTTTGCTTTTCCATTTGATCCAATAAAGATTTGATGCCCAGCGGATCCAGCCCCACAAAAGGTTCATCGATGATATAAAGAGCCGGATTCACCAGAAACGCACTCATGATCATCACTTTTTGGCGCATTCCTTTTGAGAAATGCGACGGAAACCATTTCAGGCGCTTTTCCATCCGAAATTCCTTCAGGAGTTCAGCAGAACGCTTTTCAAACAACTTCGGATCTAAGTTATAGGCCATCGCAGTCAATTCAAGGTGTTCCCGCAGCGTCAGTTCCTCATATAATACCGGCGTCTCTGGAATATACGAAAAAGAGGAACGGTACGTGTCCATATCTTCTTCAAAGGTTTTTCCATTCAAACGGATCTGCCCCGATTTCGGCTGCATCAATCCGATAATGTGCTTGATCGTCGTACTTTTTCCGGCACCATTCAAACCGATGAGCCCGACAAGCTCCCCTTTTCCTATTGAAAACGTCACTTCCTGCAGGACCGGCTTGCGTGTATATCCTCCAGTCAACGCATCGACTTCCAAAATTGCCATGCATAACACCTCTTTCTATTAAACTATTGTATCAAAACCAGCTGCTGAATTCTTTTCGGATATGTCAATTGTGGTAAAATGGGAAAAATGGAAAGGATGATACCTATGACAAATTGTATTTTCTGCAAAATCATTGCAGGCGAAATCCCAAGCGTGAAAGTTTATGAGAATGAACATGTTTTTGCATTTATGGATATCATGCCATTGTCTAAAGGGCATACCTTGCTTATCCCCAAAACACATCGCGAATTCGTCTATGACCTCACGCCGGAAGAGGCAGCCAATCTGTTTTCCGTAGCACCTAAAATTGCAAAAGCCATCAACGAAACCTTCCAGCCTGAGGGCATGAACCTGTTGAACAACAATGGTGCGAAAGCGGGACAAAGCGTTCTCCATTTCCACCTGCACTTTATTCCCCGTTACGGCGAAAGCGACGGATTTGGCGCAAAGTGGATGACGAAAGAAAAGGAATTCACTTCTGAACGCATCCAGGAACTTGCGGAAAGCGTAAAAGAAAAATTAGCCGCTGACGCTTGATTTTCTAAAGTGGACAGGATAGAATCAGTATAAGTTTTCGCCGGCGGTCATGAGGACACGACCGGGAAAAAGAAACTAGCACAGAGCTGAGGAGAGATGAGAAATGAATACGAAAAACCTAGTTTTAATGGCGTTGCTGGTCAGCGTCGGAGCCACTCTTTATGTGGTGATTCCAGGCATCAACGGCGGAATGAAGCCCGATTTCATGTTGACGATGATGTTTGTCGGCATTCTTTTATTCCCGAATGTTAAAAACGTGTTTTTATTGGCGGTAACGACGGGTGTCCTGTCTGGACTGTTTTCCACATTCCCAGGTGGATTCTTCCCGAATATCATCGATAAGTTCATCACGGCTTTTGTTTTTCTTGCTTTGGTGATGATCTTGAAGAAATTCATTTCTAAATTACCAGTGACTATTGCCCTTTGTGCAGTTGGAACTTTATTGTCCGGAACGATTTTCCTGTCTGCAGCCATTTTTGTAATCGGCGCCAATATTCCCTTCAGCCTTTTGGTTGTTACGGTGGTCTTGCCTGCAGTATTGATGAACGGAGTCGCTTTCGCCTTTATTTATCCGATTGTCATCACATTGGTCAAGCGTTCAAAATTCGAAACGGCTGTTTCACAAGCAGCCTAAATCCCAGAGCTTTTCGCCATTATTTTTGGCGAAAAGCTTTTTTTATTGAATAGTCATTCATCTTTATGTTTTAATTAGGTAAAATAAAGGAAAAGAAGCTTATAGGAAGAAAGGGGCGTTTTATACATGAAAGCATCAAGGTTTTTCTTAGGACTTGCTACAGGGTTGGCAGCTGGAGCTGCAACGGCCTTATTCTCTGCTCCCCAATCAGGGCAGGAATTCCGTACGACTATGAAGTCGTCATCATCTGAGTGGAAAGAGTATTTAAATGAACTGAAGGAAAAAGTGAATGGCTTAAAAGAGTCGATCAACCATTTGACCGAGGAGGCCAAAGCACAGCTGCCTGAAGCAGTCGACGGATTGAAGGCTTCTCTTGAAACATGGACGGAGAGCACTGCTCCTGCAAAAGAGCATCTCCAGCTTGAAATCATGGCAATCCAAAACGCAATTGAAGAATTGCAGAATACTATCAGTAAAGATAAAAAAGACAATGACGATGATAAACCTAAAAAGGAAAAAGTCGATGACGATACACAAACCGCTTAAAACAGCAGCCTTCGGGCAGCTGTTTTTTTTGTGGGATACCTTATTCTCCCATTCAAAACTAGAAACGCAGTTTTCGGCACCTTCAATCCGTGAAAATAACTATTCAATGTCAGGTCAGTGTTTGCTGCTCAGCTTTGCTGTATCCAGCCTTTTGAATAGCTGATTACGGCTGTTTTTTCCCGATCGAGTATGTTTTACAGTACTTACATATTGCTTTTGTAAATTATTTTACTATTCTTACTTTAATTACGTTTGCTTTACTGCTATAATAAAGAAAATATTTCGGAGGAAAGTTGGTGCTTGTGTGAATGAAAAGGAATATACCATGAAAGAGGCTATGCTGTTTAGCCAGCGCATCGGTCAATTATCGAAAGCTTTGTGGAAAGCGGTGGAAAAAGATTGGCAGTTGTGGATAAAACCTTATGATTTGAATATTAATGAGCATCACATTCTTTGGATCTCGTACCACTTAAAAGGAGCTTCCATCTCAGATGTTGCTAAATTCGGCGTCATGCATGTTTCAACCGCTTTTAATTTCTCAAAAAAACTGGAAGAGCGTGAACTGCTATCTTTTTCGAAACGCGATACGGATAAGCGCAATACCTATGTACAACTGACCGAAAAAGGCGAGAAACTGATGCAGGAAATGATTGAGAATTATCATGAAACTCCGCACGCCGTTATCGACGGCTCTCTTCCATTGCGTGAACTGTATGGAAAGTTCCCTGAATTCATGGATATCATGGCCGTCATCCGAAACATTTACGGAGATGATTTCATGGAGATATTTGAAGCTTCCTTCAAAAATATCGAGAACAGATTCAGTGAAGAAAACCATGTCATTATGCACCAGGAAAGCCAACAATAATCAGTAATTCCCCAAATTTAATTTATGGTTGCATTTCCTTATAAATCATTGTAATGTATGTATCGAATCAAAAATGAATTTATAAATAGGGGATGCACACATGCACTGCTGGAAAACAATTAATGTAAAAAAACAATATGGATTTGACCGGCTTTTCATGATATCAGCGCTTTTCGGAATCGCTGTTTTTATGGCCTCGTACATTGGGCTTGCGATTGCTTATGCCACACCTCTATCCGATCAGTATTTCCTGCTTTTTATCCTGGCTTTGCTGGCCATCTATCCGATCCACAAAATTCTGCATTTTTTGCCGATGATCGGGTGCCACAAGTCCTTGAAGCTCATCATTCGAAAACAATTGAAAGTTTGTCCAGCTATTTTACTTCATATCAATGAACCGGTACCAAAACTACGTTTTCTTTTGTCATTGGCCACACCTTTTCTTTTTTTAAACACAGCCATTGTCACCTTAAGTATACTGATGCCTGCCTTCAGCCATTATTTCGCTATGCTTTTGGCCTATCATTGTGCGCTATGTTTGACGGATATCATCTATCTTCGCAATTTAGCGCGTTCTCCAAAGTATGCATTAATAGAAGAAACAGAGACTGGTTTTGAGATTTTAGTACCTCCAGTAGTCAGCTGATTCCTGCTTTTTCTTCCCGTCTTTGTTATACTAGGAAGTAAAGTCAGAGGGGAGGAAATCCATGATTATCGCATTCATTGTTATGTTCTCCGTGTTTTATCTTTTCCAGATCAACCGGATGACATTGGCATTAGTCACTTCTCGGGAAATCCCGGAAGAAAATCACCAAAAAATATTCCGTACCATTAATATATTGATCACAATACTACTGGTATCGTTGTATGTAGGCGTAGAATTTACACCTTAAATCACTTGCCTCCTGGCAAGTGTATTTTTTTAGGAACTTTGCATACTGCGAATCGTTTATAGTATAGTAATTACTGCAACTATATATGTTGAACTAAAGAATTTTGCTTTTACACAACGCTTCGGACGCTTTGGGCATGGCTCCCGTAAGAAACCAGGCAAAGAGCGCCAGTCTTCTTGCTTCGCCTAGCCCCTGGGCGCGCCGGCGCTAAGAGATGTAGTGAATTCAAAGCGAGTCTCTATGTTTCTACTATATCTATAAAAGATATGGAGCAAATCAGCGGAGACTCCAGCGGGATAGCGAAGTGCCGAAATCCACTCGGGCCAAAAGCCCGAGTTAGTTCGGCGCGAGCCCGCAGGAAAGCGGAGCTGATTTGTGGAATATCACCAGGCGAAGATCTTTAGTTCAACTTATACAGATAGAAAGTAGGGAGCGAAATTCAATGAAAAAGTCCTTTTTAACTATAACCTTGGCAGCATCCGTACTGGCTTTAGCTGCATGCAGCGACAACGGTGAAGGAGAAGTCATCGTTACATCTGAAGTTGGCGATGTCACCAAAGATGAACTTTACCAAGAAATGAAAACGTCAATCGGTGAACAGGCAGTACAGATTCTTATGATTGAGAAAGTGCTTGCTGAAAACTACGAAGTGACGGACGAAGAAGTGAATGCTGAATACGAAAGCAATAAAGAAGAATTGGGCGAAAGCTTTGATCAGTTTCTTGCTCAAAACAATCAAACAGAAGAAAGCTACAAAAAAGTCATCCGTTTGAATATCTTGCAGGAAAAAGCATTGACTGAAGATGTTGAAGTGACGGACGAAGAAATCCAAGCTCAATATGACCGTCAAGGCACTGAGTTGAATGCACGCCATATTCTAGTGGCTGATGAAGAAACTGCCAACTCCCTTAAAAAGGAATTGGATGAAGGCGGCGATTTTGCTGCATTAGCTGAAGAAAACTCAACTGATACAGCATCTGGTGCTGACGGTGGTAACCTTGACTGGTTCGGTCCAGGAGCTATGGTTCCTGAATTCGAAGAAGTCGCTTATGGCCTTGAGGTTGATGAAATCAGTGAGCCTGTAGCCTCTGAATTCGGATTCCATATCATCCAGGTTCTTGAAAAACGCCAGGTGGAAGACCAGCCGGCACTGGAAGATCAAAAAGAAGAAATCCGTTCTGAAATCGCACTTTCAAAAGCAGACCAAGCATCCTTGCTTCCAAAAGTTGCTGAATTGATGAAAGAAGCAAATGTCGAGATCAAAGACGAAGATCTTGAAGGCGCATTGGATGATATCTTAAATCCACAACCTGCTCCTGAAGCCGCTCCTGCTGAATAATAACTGAAGATCTAAAAACCCCCGTTTCCTGCTATAGGAAACGGGGGTTTTTTAAACTTAAAAAACTATGATATTTTCGTTCTTCAGTTATTGTCCAGACTTTAGCGGCAAGGCTACGCGGACGCTTGCACTTTTCTTCTTAAATTTTAGGTTTATAGAATGAACGGTTATCCAATGCAAAGACGCGTTCGGAAAATTCGCCTTCCTTGGTTTTTCCAAGGACGCGATCCATCATCATCATCTTGGCATCGATATTGTCTATATAATGCAGGATTTCCGCTTCTTTGAGCATCGGTTTTTTCGGACTGCCCCATTCTTCCTTGCCGTGATGAGAGAGAATGATATGCTGCAAGAGCATCACTTCTTCCCCTTCAATCTCCAGCTCTTCTGCAGCTTTCGCCACTTCCGTCACCATGATGGAAATATGACCGATTAAATTGCCTTCCACTGTATAGGTTGTAGCAATCGGGCCTGAAAGTTCAATTACTTTGCCGATGTCATGCAGAATAATTCCCGCATACAACAGGTCCTTATTCAAGCCTGGATAGATTTCGACCAATGACTTGCCCAGTTTCAGCATTGAAACGACATGATCCGCTAAGCCGGAAACGTAGTCATGGTGATTGCGGGTCGCTGCCGGATATGTCAGAAATTGCTGCTGGTATTTTTTCAGCATAAAACGGGTAATCCGCTGAATTTGCGGGTTTTCCATTTCAAACAGATACTTCATCACTTCTTCCAGCAATTCTTCTGTTGATTTTTCCGACGATGGCATCAAATCAGCAATCGATTGATTTTCCTCGGGCTTTGCCGGCCGGATGCTTTTTATGCGCAGTTGATTTTTCCCTCGGTAATTGTGGATTTCTCCACCTACACGGACAATCGTTTCCGCTGCGAATATTTTTTCCTGTTCATCTTTTGTATCCCATAATTTCGCTTCAATATCGCCGCTTTTGTCTTGCAGCACCAACGAAATAAATGGGTTCCCCGTAGTTGTGACTCCCTTGACGGACTGCTTGATCAGCAGGAATTCGTCGACGGTCTCGCCAACTGCGCGCTGTGTAATTCCTTTAGTCATGAATGAACGCTCCTTTCGGTATTGGCCACTTTGATGATCTGCGCATTAGGCCAAGCCTGTTGCATGCCTTCGTGGCAAGTGAAATAAATGAACTGATGCTCTTTTTGCAGCTCTGTCACTAAGTTTATCATTTGCTGCAGACGACTGCGATCAAAATGGACAAAAGCATCGTCCATAATAATCGGAAATGGATGGCTGTTCTTCATCGATACGGCTAAAGACAGCCTCAATGCCAGATAAGCCTGCTCTTTTGTCGCCTGGCTGAGTTCAGCAATACGGAAATACGTGCCGTCCTGCCGCTCCGCTTCGAAATACCCATCCATGTTCATCGCCAATCCTTTATAGGCACCAGCGGTCAACCGGTTGAAATAATGCTGTGCATTGTTCAGCACTGCCGGCAGTTTCTTTTCTTTCAACTCATCCATTGTTTGTTTGATCGCTTCCACAACTGCTTTATTGATGGACCATTGCTGCGCCAACTCAGTAAATCCCGCTTTTTTTCCTTCAAATTCCTGCTGCTTTTCTTCGTAGGAAGTATCCGACAACAACAAACGGGTCAATTGCTGTTTATCCGCCTGTTCAGCCAGCAGCTCATTTCGCTCTGCTTTCAGTTTCGCCAACTGGACTTGGCATCTCTCCAAGGCCGCATCTGCATCATCAAGCTGCCAGCCATCCGGGAGTTCATGATCACCGATGGACTCCAATTGTCCATCAACAAGTGCAAGCTCTCTTTCCAGCTGCTGTTTCCGCTCCCATGCATCTGCAACACCATAGAAAGCGGGAACATTTTCCGCTTGAGCATATTCCAGCAAAACCTGCTGTTCCTTTTCAAGCTGCTCCCGGTACACAGTCAAACGACTGATTTCCTGCTCCAGCCCCGCTTGCTTTTCTTTTATTTTCAGCCATTCTTCCTGCTGCTGCTTTCGGTGTGCCAACTCTGAACGCAAAGCCGGCATCAGTTCGCCAGCAGCCAATTCCTTACCGCATGCCGTTTCTGCTTTCTCCAACCATTCCTTCTGCCGCTCTTCGAGTACATGGATTTCATCCTCGATCCGCTTCAGCCGTGAATGGACATGGTGCACCTTACGGATTTTTTCAAATAGTTCCAGAATCATCGTGCGGCTTGTTTCCGGCTGTAGGCCGATCTGCGACAGATACTGACGATAAGCAGCTTGAGCTGAATATCCAGGTTCTTCTGTTGAATAGGTGGTGATTTTCTTTTTAATGGCATCCCGTTGAGCCATCAAATTATCCAGGTGACGGTCAAATTCCGCGACTTTCTTCGTAACGGTTTCATAGTCACTTTCTTTGCCGGCGTACTTCTTCAGAACCGCCTCGTATTCTGCCGACAGCTCTCCAGGTTTCGGCGTTTTAAGAAACAGCCTGACACCTACTCCGATTGCCGTTGCACCCAGTACCATCACTACTGACGAGGTTTGGATGAATCCGTATGCAGCTATGATCACACCCAGTGCGATCATCATATAGTTGATCATAGATCCATTTCCGCTGCTGGCCTGTTGAAATTTTGATGCTGCTTTGGCTTCTGCCAATTCTGCTGAGATGGCTGGCCATTGTTCCGCAGCGAGCCGTTCTTTTCCAGGAGGCTCTCCCGCCAAAAAAGAAGTCAACTCATGCTCTGTTTGAGCCAGCTTATTTTTCTCTTCCTGCAGATTGCGCAGCCGGAAACGCTGGTCCTCTTCTTCCACATCCAAATCCTTCAGCTTGCCAAGCAATTGCTCTTCATTGCTCAAAGAGACATCTACAGCCAATGCCTGCTGTTCTGACAGTCCCAACAATGACACGGTGGTCTCGCAGTCTTCTGACAGTTCCGAATGCTCCTGGCGCTTTTGTTCCAGCTGAATCCGCAGTTGATGCCAATCCGATTCACGGTTCAACAGGTTTTCCAGAATAGAGGCAGGTTCTCCTGCTTCAATGGCAGGCAAGCTGCCTTGCTGGTTCGCCGCGTGCTCCAAATCGGCTTTTGTTTCCGACAGCTTGTCCACCAGGCGATCCATCTGCCTTTTGCCATCCACCGGAAATCGTACAAGTTCCAAAGTTTTAATCTGTTCTGTTAGCTTCTTTTTATCAGCAAGCAATGGAGAGGCCTGCTGCCATTTGCCAAGTTTTTTCAGTTCCTGGTCTATTTCCGCTTCTTCGCCTTCAACAGCTAACAGCCGGTGCTCGATTTCCCGCAGCCGCTCGATAGAAGGGCCATAAAGCTCTGTCCGTTCCCGGTACTCCTTCAGCTCACCTTCGATGCTCCGGAGTTCTTCAGCGAGTCTATTCATTGCCGGTGTACGTCCACCCTTCTTGAATAGCTGCGCCATTTCCTTTTCCAGCTGGCCTTCCAGGCGCGTCACTGCATCGATGCCTGTGGTTCCTGAAGCAAGCAGGGTACGGCTCAATTCTGTTTCACTCAGCCCTTCAAGCCCCTGCAGTTCATGGATGGAAAATGAAAAAACCGCTTCAAACGAGGCGCGGTCATAATTGCGCAGCAATTGCTTGAGCTCCGCTTCTGCTCCCCGCCTGCCATCTTCAAACCAGACCGTGACATCTCCAGCAGATTTTCCTTTTATCCGCTCAATCACCAGTCTCCCATATTGCGGATCGGAAATATGGAGCTGACCCCCGTATTTCCCTCCGTCTTTCGGTTCATAGCGTAATTGCGTCCCATTGCGTGCAGGAAAACCAAATAGAATTTGGATGATGAATTGCTGCATGGTTGTTTTTCCGGCTTCATTGGGTCCATAGAACAATGCCAACTGATCGGTCAGGTCGATTGTCCGATTCTCATGCCTGCCGAAGCCGTAAATGATCAGTTTCTCAATTTTCATCCCGTCACTCTCCTGCCTGCATACTGCGCCGAATTTTTTGTGCGGCTGCTTGTTGAAGATCCCCGACGGATTGATCTGCCAATGGCTCTAAAAAACGACTGCTTTTCGGATGCCTGTATAAATCCTTCAACACCGTTTTCCATTCTTCTGTACTCCACCCTTCGATTGCCTGAACCAGTGTAGCCCCAAGCGGTGACAGCTCTGTTTCACTCTCTGCCTGTTGAAACTGAATCCCTTGGATCCAAATAAAATAATCCAATGCATCCATCGATTCCTGCAATGTTTCCAGCAACTCGCTCTCTGGAATTTCGGCTAACAGCTGAAAACTTTCCCGATCCAGCTCGGTAAACACGATATCCACGATTGCCGTACCCGCTGCTTCCCCCAATAGGCTCAGCTCCTGCCGGCAGGCATCGATCAATTCATTCATATGGAGGAGTCCTTTGACCGGAATGGCCACCTGCTCGAATTGTACGACTGACGTGGGGATGAACTCCAGAGCCGTATCCCTTTTCGATAGCGTTACATCATAAAAGCCTTTTACACCGGATTCCTTGCGGTGGCGTCCTTGAATATTGCCCGGATAAATGATGGATGGCTCCCTGTGAAGTTCCTGGCGTTTATGGATATGGCCAAGCGCCCAATAATCGTAATGTTTGCTGAGCAGCTGCTCTTTTTTGAAAGGCGCGTAAACAGCATGGGTAGAATCCCCCTCGAGGCTGCCATGCAGCATGCCGATCTGATAGCTGTCCGTATCTGTCGCTTGGGGATAATGCTCGACCATCGATTCACTGACATGGCGTTTGCCATAGCTGAATCCCGTGAAGATTACGGAACCGCCTGCAGTTTCCAGGTTAAACTGGGACACCGAATCATCGAATGTATGGACATTCTCCGGGAGATTGAAACGCGTCCAATTGCCGCTCAGATGATCATGGTTGCCATAGCTGATGATCACGGGAATCTTCTGCTCCGCCAGCTGCTGCATCCCCTGTTGAAAACGGGCTTGTGCGCGGATGCTGCGGTCTTCACCGTCATAGATATCTCCGACAATCAAGACGAAATCGGGTTTTTCTTTAAGGGCATGCTGAATAAGCCGATCGAAAGCATCCAAGGTGCTGTCTTTCAGCTTTTTCCACTGCTCTTTCCGCAAACCTTTCATACCGACGAACGGACTTCCCAAATGCAGATCTGCTGTGTGGATAAAACGAATGGATTCCATAATTAACCCCTTTTATTGACCGAATATTTGTTCCTATTTTACCATGAAAATCTCATAAAAAAAACTGTTTGCAAGAAACTTCCTGCAAACAGCGTCCTTATGTTCTGTTTAAATTGAACTGAAGAAACCAGCTCTTACCCAGTGCTTTGAGCACAGCTCTCGATTACTTATTATTCCCTAAACGAATGGCTTTGCGGATGTCCTTCAGCGATTGGGACGAGCCATACATCAGGACACCGCCGCGGTAGACACGGGCACCGAACCAACCGAGGATCCCGATGGTCACCAGCATGATCGCGATGGACAGCAGCGGCTCCCATAATGGCAGATCCAGCATGCCGACACGCAGGAACATCACCAAAGGCGCAAAGAAAGGAATAAAGGAAGCGATGGTCACGTAACCGGCTTCCGGTATCGAAATTCCCGAAAACGCGATAAGTGATCCGAGGATGATCAAAATCATCATCGGCAGCATCAATTGCTGCACATCCTCTGTCCGGCTGACCAATGACCCCAGCAATGCGGCAAGCACCGCATACAGGAAATAGCCCAGCAGGAAAAAGAGGATGGCGAACAGGAATGTGCTGATTTTGACTTCCGAAAAGCCCATGACGCTGAAAAAGCCTTCCGTCAAATCGGTGCCGGCCGTTTTAATTGCGAAATAGCCTGCCAGTCCGAATATCATCATCTGTAATATTCCGAGGGTGCCGATGCCAGCGATTTTTGCGAACATATGCTTAACCGGCGACACGCTGGAGATCAGAATCTCCATAACACGAGAGGATTTTTCTGTTGCCACTTCCATGGCGATCATATTCGGATAGTAGATGACTGCTACATAAATCAGCATGATCAGAACGTAGACAAGTCCTCTTGCCTGACTCAGCTCTTCCTGCGATTTGGAGGATTCCGAAATAGCTTGCCGTTCAAATTCGACCGGCATGAACAATTGGCCCACCTGATTATCGTCCAAACCAAGCTCTTCAGCAGTTAAAGATGTATGTATGGCCTGAACTGCATTTTCAATTTCCATTCCACTGCCCATTTCATTGGCAGATTCCGAGACATAGCGCGCCTGCAATTGGCCATTCTGTGTTAACACCAAATAATCATCGATGGTGCCTTCTGCAATGCTTTCCTGCAATTCTTCTTCCGTCAGAAAGGTGGGTACAGCTTCGATGCCGCTGTCCATCAACTCAAACTGATTCTGCAGTTCAGGGAACAGCTCTGTGGTTTCATCAAGGACATGCAGTATGTTCTCCTCGGATTCTTCGTTATCGAAAAGGGAGATGATATTCGGTATATTCGCCAGAAGGAAAAAAGAGGCGACGACAATCAATGTTGTGATGATAAAGGATTTCGTTCTTGCCTTGGTCATAAATGCCTGTTTGAAGATAATCCAAAAACTATGCATGCTTTTTCCCCACCTTCGCAATGAAAATTTCCTCCAGAGAAGGTTCTTCTATCGCAAAGTGGCGTAAAGTTCCCAACTCCATAGCTTTCTTCAGGAGAATTTGGGCTGTATGTTCATCTGTAATCTGAAACAAAGCGCCCTCTTTTGTTTTAGTGAAATGATCGACACCCTCAATTTCGCTTAAACGACTGAGGTCGGCATTCATATTCAAACGGACTTTCTGCTTGCCGAATGACCGTTTCACTTCCCGGATTGAGCCTCCAACAACCACTTTTCCGCGATCCAAAATGCTCATCTCATCACATAGTTCCTCGACATGATCCATCCGGTGGCTGGAAAAGACGATGGTTGCTCCCTGCTTCTGAAAATCCAGGATGGCTCTTTTCAGCATTTCCACATTGACTGGATCAAGCCCTGAAAAAGGTTCATCCAATATCAACAGTGAAGGTTTATGCAAGAGCGACGCAATCAATTGGATTTTCTGCTGATTGCCTTTCGACAATTCTTCCACTTTTTTCTGGCCATAATGAGGTACTTCAAAGCGCTCCAGCCAGGCAGCCGTTTCACGCTTGGCATCCACCTTCGTCATCTTGCGCAGCTGTGCCAAATAAACCAGCTGTTCTTCAACTTTCATCTTCGGATACAGGCCCCGTTCTTCCGGCAGATAGCCAATATCCGGACTGCTTGCATATGTAATAGGCTTTCCTTTCCAGCGTACTGTTCCGTGCGTGGGATCCAACAGCCCGAGAATCATCCGGAACGTTGTCGTCTTGCCCGCCCCGTTGGCCCCAAGGAAACCGTGCATCCCCCCTTCTTCGATTGACAGCGAGAGATCATCCACCGCTGTAAAGTCACCGAATTTTTTCGTCACCTGTTCTACATGTAAAGCCATTTCCGGTCGCCCCTTCCTTTCTACTTATTACGAAACATCTGACGAAATGTTTCAAAAATTACAGGACTTTTCAAAAGAAACCCTTTATACTTAAAATGAATATCCATTCAGAAAGGATTGATTCACTTGAGAACTTATAAATTGACTGCATTCGAACAAACAGGCAAACAGATAATGGACGAAACATTTACGGCCGAAACAGATGAGGAAGCGCGTGACAAAGGAAAAGTCATCCTGGAAGAAAAAGGGCTGACCAAACAAACCCATCGTCTGGCATCACCTGCTGGAAAACTTCTTCTTTTCCATTCATAGAAACGCAAAAGCATGGCGGGAAATTCCCGCCATGCTTTTTTCTGCTATTCATATAGAAGAGGCATAAAAACCTCCGCTGATCCATGCCTTCATTAATTAACTGCCTTTAAATTCGGGTTTGCGTTTTTCGACGAATGCCTGGATGCCTTCCAGGTGATCCGCTGATTTCCGCATAGCCGACTGTGCTTTCGCTTCCATTTCCAGTACATTCTCCAATTCATCCACTTTCAATTGATGAAGGATATGCTTGGATGCCAATTTGGCATTAAGTGGTGAGGCAATCGCTTCAGCCGCATAGCTTTCAGCTTGTTCAAGGCCCCGCCCTTCGGCTGTCACTTCTTCGATCAGGCCTTTTGCCAGGGCGTCATGCGCTTTTAAAGTCTGCCCTGCCCAAATGAGTTGCTTGGCTTTCGGTACGCCGACGCGTTCTTTCATAAAGAAATGGCCGCCGCCATCAGGCACAAGTCCGATGCCGATAAAGTTCATGGCCAATTTGCTGTTTTCTTCAGCGATCACATGATCACAAGCCAATGCGATACTGAAGCCGAGCCCTGCAGATGCCCCATGGATTACAGCAATTGTAATCTGCGGCAGCGTGTAAAGCGCTTTTGCCAACCGGCTGACATCTTTCATGACCAGCTCGATATCCATTGGATTATCCGGATCCATCATTTCCTTGATGTCACCGCCGGCTGAGAAAGCTCTTCCTTCGCCGCGGATGATCAACACTTGAACCGTACTGTCCTGCAGCAGCGACTCAAAGCAATCCGCCAATTCTTTCATCATCGTGCCATTCATCGCATTCATTGATTTCGGCCGATTCAGAACCAATTGTCCGATACGCCCTTGTTTCGTTAATTCAATCGTCTCATACATAAAAAAAAGACACCCCTTCGTAAAAATGAATTGTCATTCACCTTTACGTATTCGGTGTCTCTCTTTTAAAACCCTTTATTTCTGTAAAAATTACATGCTTTCGTATAGCGACTGTACCGGTTTGATCAAGACACGGTTCACTTCTTCGATCATTTGGCTCAATCCCATTTCGGCTTCAAGCATCGCCAAAATCTTTTCGTTCTGTTGAGCTGCTTGTGCAGTGCTCTGGGCGTTCATCATTTCTTCTTCAGTGATTTCTTCACCTTGTGTCTGTTTTTGCTGAAGAGAGATCTGCAAATCGCGGAAAGTCTTGAACAATTCGTTCGCTTCTTTGTCTGCAGTCACTTGCGCTACAGCCTCTTCCAATTTCTTGAACTCGTCTGTCGCACGGAACGTGCTTTCCAATTTGTTGATGTCGTCGTAAATGTTTACTGCCATTTTCATCAATCTCCTTCTGTAGTCAGTTTAGTACCATGACGAAAATCCCTTGGAAGATTCCGATGAATCCTCCCAGAAAAGCGCCCAGTACGGTAATCATCTTAAATTCTCTCCGTGAAATCCCAAGCACCAGTTCTTCCAGGCGGCTGAGCGGCAGAGAATCGACTTGCTCTTTCACCATACCTTCCATATCAATCTTCAATATGGTTTCTTCCAGTTTATGCTCTCCTTGCTCGAAGACAAAGTCTGTCACAAGTGGAGTAATATTGACACTTGTCCATTCTAACCCTCCAGGCCAAGTCTCTGCAAGTGTTGCGTTCAAACGCGTGGATACTGCTGCTTTTTCACGGACATACTGCTTCACTGCTGCCAATGCCGTGTCAAAATCAAATTCTTTCAGCAATTCATCGACTCTGCGGTCCTGCACCTTTTCCCATTCACTGAACGCCAAAGTTCCAATGAGTTCGAACGTTCTTGGGGAGTTGAGGAATTTGATGATTTCCGGTTGGATGCGGTCGACCAGAGGCTTCGACTCACCAAGCAGCGAATGCAGCATGTGGCCGAAACGCCCGCGCGATTCCAGAAACTCATCCAATAACGACTTGATGGTCTGCCTGCCATGCGGCGACTCGAAATATGTCGTACCTTGATCGATTGCATACTGCACACCTTCAAAAAGCTTTGCCTCAGTTTCCGTTTTCCAGTTTTCGGGCATGAGTTCACGGATGGTCTTGCCCGCAATATAGGCTTGCAGCGAATCTTTCTGAAGTTCGACCAATTCATCCAGCTTTGCCTCGATTTTACGATCCATTCCTGTTTGCCCGGCCGCCTGCAGCCAGTCATTGAATGTTTTCGGCGAATCGAACAAATGCTTATTCAGCTGCCGGTTGATCCATTTCTCTACTTTCACATGCATTTCTTCATTGAAAAAACGCTTTTTGAATGTTTCCGGAGTTAACAGATGCTCAACGACGGTCCTTCCCAACTGCCGGGATAATTCATCGCGCCGTTTCGGGATGAGCCCAGGTGTCAGTGGAACACGCCACTTGCCGATATACTTTGCCTCGTAAGGCCAAAAAAGCATTTTAATCGCTAAATGGTTTGTGACCCCACCAATCAATGCGCCTACTACTGCCATAAAAGCTAAAGTCCATATGATATTCACTTTTGTCACTCATTTCTTTTTCTGCTTTGTGTATTCGGTGAAATCCCCTATAATGGAAAGAGCAAGGTAAGGGGGAATCTGCATGCTTCAGCATTTTAAATTCAAGCCGATGTTCGAAAATCGTCAACTGCCGGGATGGGACATTTCCTTCTTTTATAAAAATGAACGGATTACTGGAGAGTACCATCCCGATGGCAGCATCCAGTGGCGCTCGAAAGCACCGCAGGACGAAGACACCATCAAAACCATGATCCACGAGCTGATGCTCTACCATGTATACGATTAAAGCGCGGGAAAGTTCCTGCGCTTTTTTTCGTCCGCTCTTTCAATTATAGGGAAGGCCAGCTGAATTTAACAGCGATAGCTTCGTGAACTCAAAAAAAGGGAATGCCCCTTTACCCAACAGATTGGGTTTGGGACATTCCTGATTGAATTTTGTACATCTGGAAATAGGTGCCGCCAAGCTTCATCAATTCCTCATGTGAACCGGCTTCAGCAATTTCTCCTTTTTCCAGCACCAGTATGCGGTCTGCATTCTTGATGGTCGACAGACGATGCGCAATGATAAACGTCGTTCTGCCTTTTTTCAATACATCCATGGCATGCTGGATGATTTCCTCCGTCTCCGTATCGATATTCGAAGTTGCTTCATCCAGTATCAATATGGCGGGATCGAATGCCAATGCTCTTGCAAAGGACACCAATTGACGCTGTCCGGAAGAAAGCGTGCTGCCTTTTTCTACGACCGGCTCATCGATTCCTTTCGGCAGATGGTTCAATACCCGCTCGCCGCCCACTGCTGCCAAGGCATCAATGACCATTTGCCTGGTAATCCGCTCATCTCCGAGCGTGACATTCGACTCGATCGTTCCACTGAACAGGTAAGGATCCTGCAGCACGATGCCCATATGCTCCCTTACCGATTGTCTGGGCATGTCATTGACGTTGATGCCGTCGATGGTTATGCCTCCTTCACTGACATCGTAGAAGCGGAATAACAGGTTCATGATGGAACTTTTACCCGAACCGGTATGGCCAACCAATGCCACCGTCTCCCCTTGCTTCGCTTCAAAGCTTATATCCTTCAGCACATATTCCTTCTCTTTATAGGCAAACCAGACTTTTTCAAAGCGGACATTGCCCTGATAACGCGCTATTTTTTTATCCACTACCGGTTCTCCACTTTGATCCAGCAGGCGGAATACCCGTTCGGCAGCCACCAATGCTTGCTCCAGACGACCGAATTGATTGACGATGCCGTTGATCGGGTTGAACAGCCGGATGATGTAGTCGATGAACGCATACAGAACTCCGACCGTCACCACTGTGTTTCCGGACATGGAAGCTCCTCCAAAATACCAGACGAACAGGATGAAGGTCATGGAACGCAATACGCCGACCAGGTTATAGGAAGCCGCTCCTTCAAGCACCAATAATTTCTTTTGGTATTTGTAGTGCTCATCGTTCAGTTCCACGAATTCATCCTTCATCTGGTGTTCCCGGCGGAATGCCTGGATGATCGTCATTCCCTGAATCGACTCATTGATCATTGCATTCATTTCACTGACTTTTTCCCGTACGATGTGATTATAGCGAGCTGCATATTTGCGGTAGATCAACATCCATACATACAGCAGCGGAATCAACACCAATGTCATAGCCGCCATTTTCCAGTCGAGATAAAACAGCGCTATATAAATACCGCCCATATACATGAAGCTCGTTGCAAATTGAGACAACACTGTCACGAACAAATCACGGATCGCTTCTGTGTCGTTGGTGATGCGTGCGACCACTTTTCCCGCCGGCAGATTATCAAAATACCGGATCGGCAAGGTCTGCGTGTGTTCATAAACATCATTGCGCATCTTCCGGATAATCCGGTTGGCCCCTTTCTGCAGGAGAATGGATTGCCAGTAGCGGAAAATCGCGGTGACGATCGCCAATGCAAAGAACAGAGCCAGCAGGTAAGCGATCGGCTCAAAATTCACCGTCCCGTCTGAAACTGCTATATGGTTATCGATGATCTCTTTGGCAATCAGCGGTGCTGCGAGATCCGCAGCCACTGCAATCGCCAGCATCACCAATCCGGAAATCAGGACGCTTTTAAAATTCATTGCATATTGTACTAATCGTTTTCCTGTCCCCATGCCTACACCTCCTCGATTTGCTGTCGGAGGAATTGTTCATTATACCAACCGTTTGCCTTCAGCAAATCATCATGAGTTCCTTCTTCTATAATCTTCCCATCATCCAGCACGACAATCCAATCGGCGTGCTTCACAGCAGACAGCCGGTGCGTTGTGATGATTGTCGTCTTGCCGGACCGTTCTGCCTGGATATTCTCAATGATCCGTGCTTCCGTCTTCGCATCGACTGCTGAAAGTGAGTCATCGAGGATGAGGATTTCCGGATCCTTGATCAATGCACGCGCTATTGAAATCCGCTGTTTCTGGCCGCCTGATAATGCTACGCCTTTTTCACCGACGAGCGTATCCAGGCCACTAGGCAACAACGCCAAATCTTTTTCAAAGTAGGACAGGCGAAGTGCATCGATCAGCTCTTCTTCACTGGCATCCGATTTGCCGAATAGGATATTTTCCCGGATAGTCCGTGAAAACAGAACATGATCCTGCGGCACATAACCGACCCAACTGCGCAATTGGTCTTTCGTCAATTTCTTCAATTCGATTCCATTCATCAGGATGGATCCCTGCCCAGTTGGATACTCCCTCATCAGCTGTTTGACAAAAGTCGATTTCCCACTTCCTGTCTTGCCGACAATACCGAGTGTCTGTCCACTGTTCATCGATAAGTTGATGCCTTGCAGATTGATGGAACTCGACTGTGGATAAGTGAAACTGAAATCCTTGAAGCCGATACGTTCTGGCCGTCCGGTTTTGGCCGGCTCTTTCGGATCAGTGACATCTTCTGGATAATCCAGTGTTTCATTGACACGATCCAGGGAAGCATTTCCGCGCTGCAGGATATTGATCAGTTCCCCGATTGCGAACATCGGCCAGACAATCATGCCGAGATAGACATTGAAGGCTACCAGGTCCCCCAGTGACATGACGCCTTCAGCCACTAGAAATGCACCATAGCCGAGGCCGATCATATAACTGATGGATGTCAGCACTTTGGTCACGGGCGCAAACAATGCATCGATCCGTTCGACCGCCATGTTTTTTTCGTAGACATCATCCGTCATGTCCGCAAATTGCTGTTCTGACGCGCGTTCCTGAACATAGGCGCGGATTACTCGAACGCCTCCGACTGATTCCAGCACGCTATCGTTCATATCGCCGAACGCTTCCTGGGCTTCCATATAGCGGACGTGGATTTTCTTGCCCAGCATTTGAACGATGATGGCCAGAATCGGCAATGGAATCATAGCCAGGAACGTCAATTCCCAGGAAACCAGCATGCCCATGGCAATAATGATGGTTGCCATATACAAGGTGGAATCCACCAGCGTCAAAATACCGAATCCTGCAGTCTCGGAAATCGCCTTCAGATCATTGGTGGCACGTGCCATCAAGTCGCCTGTCCGGTTTTTCTCGTAAAAAGTCGGAGTCATTTTCAGGAAATGCCCCATGAGACTGGAGCGAAGCTGGCGTTCTATGACATATGCCCCTCCGAATAATTGGTACTGCCAGACGAAATTGATCAAATAAGCCAATACTAAGGCTACTGCCAGAACCGCAATGTACTGCCACATCAATTCTGCAGTCAATTGCTCCTGTGCAATGGCATCAATGGCAACGCCGATCAGCCAAGGCGGAATAATCTCTAAAATATTTGCTATAAACAAGAGAACAACGGCTGTAGTATAACGCAGCCAATTTTCTTTAAAAAACCATTTTAATTTCCATAACACGTCAAACATCGTTTACGCCTTCTTTCTTTTTTCCAAATCCGCTAATCGCCTTCCAACGATTCCTTAATCATGATTTTTCCTTTTTGATGCTGCTTCATATTCAACATCTCCCCATTGTTTTTTTATTTAAACAGTCCAAAACTGATCAAACCACACAAAAAAGCGCACGCCTCGTTTATGGGCGTACGCTCATGGAAACAGGACAATTTTACAGACCTGTTCTGAATAGTTCTATTTCCGAAATAAACTTAGGAAAAAATTTCAAGAGGGTCTGACGACAATATTAAATTGATACAAATGTTAACTTTATGTTTTTTCATTATCATACCCTCCATTTCCTTTTATTTGTTAATTCAAGAGTACCAAAGTCTTTTTTGAATTGTCAACATTTTTCGAAAATACTTTCTTTCTAAAATTTAATGGATGTTTCATTCTGGGGGTCGAGGGTAATTTAGAACTAAGAGAATAGGGCGAGGTGAAGGAAATGTATAAAAATATCGCAGTGGCGTATGATGGATCTGATGGGAGTCGGATTGCGTTCGAAAAAGCAGTGGAATTTGTCAAAGCATTGCCGGATGCTAAGCTTTCAGTGATTTACGTCAATGAAGACTATCGTGAAAGCGTTGGCTATATGAATACAGGCAGTGCATCAGCTCCTGTAATATCAGCGAACGTCGATAGTAACTACGCACAGTTTATGCCTCCCGGAATCGGTGATGAGGGCTATGTGCCGCCAAAGGATTATGACAATACAACAGCGGAATACTCAAAGCACATGCACAACTCAATCCAGCAGCAGCTGGACTCCCACAATATTAAAGCGTCGGTTCTTGCACTTGAAGGAAATCCGGCGAAAACCATTTCCGCATTTATCGAAGAACAGAACATCGATCTATTGGTCATCGGCAACAGCGGAAAATCAGGGTTGCAAAAATTCTTCGTAGGATCAGTCAGCAAAAAATTGATAAAGGAATCTTCCAGTTCCATACTCGTAGTCAAATAAAGAATCCGGTCCGGCGGCAAGAGTTACTTGCCGCCGGACCGGATTCTTGAGCATTTAAAGGTCGATATATCACAATTCCATCACAAATTTAATAGTTTATTTCTCCATGAGATGGGTAAAGATTACTAGTAGAAAAAATCAGTTTGTATAAAAGGAAGAAGGGATCACCCATGCCAAGACACACTGTTTATTTTTTATCTTCCCACCAGGATCGGGGTCTGATGGCTGAAATTTGGGCAAATCGGCTGATGCTTCCTGATTGGGAAATTCGTAGCGCCGCATGGACCCAAAGCCCTCAATCTTCTTTCAACGAAATCCCTTTGGAAGTGATGAAAGAAGTGATATTGGATTTGCCGTCTGTTGAGGCACGCACCTATAATCCGGAAGAAGTCGGTGAAGCTGACCTGATCATCGCCTTACATGACGGAGAATTGGAGCATGGAGACATCCCAACGGATTTGCCAAGCCAGAAACTGTTGCGATGGGATATCCGCAATCCGGAACTGCGCAGCAGCGACAGTATCGAACAATGGGCACTCTATCAGGAGATTTGCGATGAGATTGCTATGAACATAAAAAACATGGAGCCTTATTTCCGTGCAGATTACGTATAAAAAACCTTCACCGTAGTTTCCGGTGAAGGTTTTATTTGTGGTTCAGGGGAATATCATATTTTTGCAGTTTCGACGAGCGCTTACGCTTTTCTATGTCCAGACTCCAGCGCCTAGAACCTCGGGGTCTTAAGTCCGTTTGCCTGTGCGGCTGAAGGAACGCCGCTTCGGCAAACTGCCTTAAGCCTGTCGGCTCTAAACAGGCGCTTACGCTTTTCTAGTAAAGTATTGCCCTCACTGGACTTCCTTCTGCGCCTTTGATCTTTAAGGGCAGGGCTGCTAATTGGTAGACTCCTTCTGCCACATCATCCAATACGATGCCTTCCAGAATAAATCGCTGATGGCGGTTCATTGCCTGATGCATCGGTAAGTCTTTGCTGGTTTCGGGATCCACTGACGGCACATCGACTCCAAGAAGCCTCACGCCACTTGCAGCCATCCATTCCGCAATCGACTCTTCAAATACCGGCCACTTTTCAGGAAATGTGCTGCGGTCTGTCCAAGACATAGTTTTCAACAATACGGTCGTGACCCCTTCTTCCAGCGCACCCAAATCCGCTGCACTGACTTTATCAGAGCCGCTGACATCTACAACCTGTGCTTTCGATAAATAGATATCCAGTGGAAGCTCATGGATTTGGATTCCTTGGTCATCGTAATGAAAAGGGGCATCGACATGCGTGCCGATATGGGTGCTGGACTGCAGTTTCCCGACATTGACGGAACCGCTTTGCTCTTTGGTGACGGACAGCTCATAGCTGAACGGCAAATCGCCTGGCCATTCCGGCGTTCCCCCACTCAATTCCATGGAAATATCAATTATTTTTTTAGGTTCCATTCAAGCCACCACATTTCGTTCATTGCTGAAATTTTTATAGGTTTCATTTTTCATGATGCTCTGCAATTTCTCTGCTACTTTCTCTACATCGCTGAACGATGTGTAAAAAGCGATAGGCGCCAGGCGGATGATATTCGGCGCCCGGAAATCCGGAATGATTTTTGCCTCTTTCAATGCTTTACAGATCCGCGCAGCTTCCGGATGGGAAAAGGCGATATGCCCGCCTCTTGCCTCGTCCTCTAAAGGTGTTACATCGACCAATTGAGGAACCCGTTGTCCGACCAATTCTCTTAAGAGACTTGTCAGTTCAAGCGATTTTTGGCGGACCGTATGAATGTCCGCTTCTTCAAACAGCTCCAGGCTGCCGAGAAGAGGGGCCATACTGAAAATATGCGGTGTACCGATCTGGTAGGCGCCTGCTCCTTCTGCTTTCGAAAATTCATGGTCCATATCGAATTGGCGGGTCTTATCAGATCCAAACCAGCCCGCATTGCCAGGCAGCAGGTGATGATGCCGCTCATGCAAATAAAGGCCGCCTGTTCCACCCGGACCGGAATTCATGTATTTATAATGGCACCAGACAGCGAAATCCACTCCGTCTTCGTGCAGGGTATGCGGCATAGCACCAATCGAATGCGCCAAGTCAAAACCTACCAATATACCTTTTTGATGGGCCGCTTCCGTGATTTCACGGATCGGCAATAACTGGCCGCTCCGGTATAGGACCGAGGGCAGCAACAAGACTGCGACGTCATTTGTCAGTTGTTCGATGATATCATCCAGCTCCAGCGTATAGCCATCTCTGCTTTCAATTTTGCGCATCGACTCGGCCGGATCCAATCCGCGCAGACGCAGGTGGCTTTCCACCGCATAGATGTCCGAAGGAAAATTCAAGCTGTCCACGATGATTGCAGAACGCTCGGACGTCGGCTGAAACACGGTCGACAGCATCTGATGGATATTCGATGTAATCGATCCTGTCACCATCACTTCATGCGCTCCAGCTCCGACCAAAGGTGCGACTCGTGCGCTCATCGTTTCCGCTAAAGTGAACCAGGGATGTTCCCCTTCTGTCCACCCATCGATTCCGAATGTCTTCCAGCTATCTATCAAGACCTTCAATTTTTCTTCAGACCGTCTGGACATCAAGCCAAGTGAATTGCCGTCCATGTATACCGTTTCTTTTTCTACAAAAAACTCCTGTTTAAAACCCGCTAACGGGTCTTGTCGATCTCTTTCTTTGCTCGTTGTCATTGCCATCCTCCTTCAGCCTTTAAATCGCATAGGCGACCGCACCCAGAACAGCCGTCACAAGGACGACGATCCAAGGAGCCAGTTTAAAATAGACTAACATTGTAAAGGCGGTTATCGCAATTGCAAAGTCGACAGGCCCGCGAATTCCAGAGGTGAAAACAGGATCGTATAAAGCTGCAAGCAAAATTCCGACAACGCTTGCATTGACCCCCTTCAATGCTGCCTGGACACCGGATTTCGTCCGGATGATGCTCCAAAAAGGCAAAGTTCCGATGATCAGGAGAAATGACGGCAGGAACATCGCGATAACCGCAATCATAACTCCCCATCCGCCGTCCATCAATTGCCCCAAATAAGCGGACAATGTAAAGAGTGGCCCCGGAACGGCCTGAGCGGCGCCATAGCCGGCAATGAAGGCGTCGGGCGTCATCCAATCCGGCACCACTTCGCGCTCCAGCATCGGCAGTACAACATGTCCTCCGCCGAAAACGATTGAGCCGACCCGATAGAAAATATCAAAAATCGCAAACGAAGTGGATTCAATGAACGGCCGGATCAACGGCAAGCCGATCAATAATACAGCAAAAATCGACCACGCTGCAATGCCGGTCTTTTTGCCAAAGCTTAACACCAGTTTTACCGGCTCTGGCGCTTTCTCTTTTCGATAAATAGCATATCCAAGGATACCTGCCAGCACAATAACTCCAATTTGAGCCCAAGTTGTCGGTATCAGCAAAATAATGATTGCCGCTCCCACCGCAATCGCGATTCTTTGTCGGTCAGGCGCTAGACTTTTCCCCATCCCCAACAAAGCATGCGCGACAACTGCGACGGCGACAATTTTCAATCCTTGTATCCATCCGCTGTCAAACGAGCCACTGGTGATGACGAGTGCAAATAACAGCAGCAAGATGACCGATGGCATCGTGAATCCTAACCAGGATAAAAAACCACCAAATATGCCTCCACGCAGCATGCCGATGGAAATTCCCACCTGAGAACTTGCTGGTCCTGGAAGGAATTGGCAAAGGGCAACTAAATCAGCATATGCTTTATCATCCAACCATTTTCTTTTAGTGACATACTCATCCCTGAAATAACCGATATGCGCCGCCGGTCCGCCAAAGGACGTCAGCCCCAATTTCGTCGATGCCTTTAAAATTTCTGCGTAGTTGTTTTTTTTCTTAGCCATAGTCCTCTCCTTCAAGTAAAATAATCTTTCTTTAAGCATAACCGTTTGCTTATATACATGAACATTAAATTTATGTAAAGTTTGTGAATGAAGATGACATAGAACCATTCGGTATTGACAATGCCTAAAAAGACATTGATACTATTTAAAGACGCTTTATTGGCCGGATCCGGCAGAATGATGACAAGCACATTAAAATACAGTCCATTCATCTTACGACAAATAGATACAATCACGAAGCGGCCCTCCTATGAGGGTCGTTTCACTTTGTTCCAGAGACTTGGAGGCGGGAAACTTTATGGACTTGTATACAAATTTACGCAAAGGGGAAAAAGGAGCCTGGATCAGTATCGGGGCTTATGTATTTCTAAGTGCCCTCAAGCTGATCTTCGGCTTTTGGGGCTCTTCCGAAGCATTGAAAGCGGATGGCTTCAATAACCTGACAGATATAATCGCTTCTGTCGCTGTTCTCGTCGGCCTCAGAATTTCCCAGAAACCACCGGACGAAAATCATCATTACGGCCACTTGCGGGCAGAAACCATCGCCTCGCTCTTAGCTTCCTTCATAATGGCAGTCATTGGTTTACAGGTTCTGACCAATGCTATCCGTTCAATTTTTGAACCCGCAGCTGAAGTACCTTCTCTAGTTACGGCATGGGTCGCTTTTTTTTCGGCAGGCGTGATGTATGCAGTTTACCGCTATAACCTAAAACTAAGCAGAGAAATCAAAAGCACAGCCGTCCGTGCAGCAGCCTATGATAACCGTTCCGATGCGCTGGTCAGTATCGGCGCAGGTATCGGCATCATCGGCGCCATCTTCGGTGCGCCGATTCTAGATGTCATCACAGCTTTCATTGTTGGGCTGATCATCATTAAAACTGCTTTGGATATCTTCAAAGAGTCCGTCATCACGTTGACGGATGGCTTTGATGAAGATGAAGTGGAGACGCTGTCTGTTTTGGTCAGAAGAGTGCCAGGGGTCATCATGTTGCGGGACTTTAAAGGCCGAAATCATGGCAATGTCATGTTCATCGATTTAACCGTCAGCGTCGCCCCTAATCTGAACGTGGTGGAAAGCCATTGGATTACAGAAGAAATCGAACGGAAAATCCAGAAAGTCAAACCCCATTGTGTCATTCTGGTCCATATCGAACCGGATTATTCCTTTACTGCTGCACAGGAAGACGAGTTTGACGAATAGTATTTTTAAAACTTAAAAAAGTCCATGGCTTTCACTAGCCATGGACTTTTTTATTGCCTTTCATACATTGTCTGTGCCAGTTTCACTTCATTTTCGATAAAATCTTCCGCAATGGCGTGGCGGATCCGGCTTTCCAGCCTTTCCTTCATTTCCACATCGGTGACTTGAACTTCCACCTGAAAATCGAGTGCCGAGTTCCGAAAATCGATAAACCGGACATCCGGTTCTTTTTCCGGTATTCCTTTCATCAGCTGAGCTGCTTTTACAGCTGCTGCTTTTAAAATCCGCTCGATTCGTTCCGTATCACTGCCATAATCCACACTGACGACAACTCTTGCGTATAACTGGGCACTGGAGCGATTTTTGACGATCTGTTCAATGAAATACTGATTAGGCACCACTAAAGTACCTTCTTTCAAGGTCTCTATAACGGTCGATCTGAGTTTGATTTTAGTGATCCTGCCGATTTTCTTATCGATTTCCACCATTTCCCCGACCTCCATCGGCCGTTCAAACAAAATGATGATACCGGAGACGAAATTGGCGGCAATATTGCGTACGCCAAATCCGATACCGATTCCGAGGACACTGAATACAAATCCGAGAGCCGTCAAATCGAGGCCCACTGTCGTAAAACTTATAGCCAATGCCAGAAACATCACCACATAATACAGTAAGCGGTTGATCGTGTATCCCATGCCGATGTCCACATTAAACTGTTCATAGACGAACGGCATGACGTAGTGATTGAATGCCTTTATGAGACGGCTGGCAAAAGTCACAATCATCACCGCTACGACGATCAGAAGAATGGAAATTTCAACCCCTTCTGTCTCATAAAAAGCCAAAGTCAGCCATTGTTCCCTGGAGAAATAAAACAGGAAGAAAAGGATGCCACCATAAAGGACCAGCCAATTCAGAACATCTTCAATCACTGGATAAATCCGTTCTTTGAAATCTTTGGAGGAAACCAGCTTTCTCAGCAGAAACAGGATCAGGGATTTCCCAAGCAGGATTAAAGCCAGGTAAATAAAGAACATCAGAAATTCGCCTACAGACAAATTCCTTAGAAACTCAACTCCTTCAAACAACTGGTTGTTCTGCATCATTTCCCTCCTTTATCGCTTCCAGTAGCATTGCCATCAGCTTTTCTCAGTCAATAATATATTATAGGAATGCTGGCCCGTTGCTACAGCCAGTTGGTCAACCTTTTCCTGAAGCGTTTCCCGATCGAATAATTTTAACCCCTGTGTATCGACAGCTTCCAATACGTAGCCATGTGTATCCCATAATTCCTGATGATGGCGCTTCGGCACAAGTTCTGCAGCGACAGTCAATGATTCAACAATTGAAATTAGAACCGAAATATCTTCTTTTCCATAATGGGCTATTTGATAAAAGGTTTTATATAAAACACTTTTGTATGTTGGAAAACGATACAGTACCCGTTCTCCTTTTTCTTCTCCACTTAAGAGGAACGGCCCTGTTTTCAACTGGCCCAGATGACCGAGGAGGCGACCGAGCCGGACAATGATTTCATTGGCCGTATTCGGATCGTTGATACCTGGAGATATGGCCCGCAATGCTACTTCCACCAATTTCTGAATAGCGAAATCGAGATCCTGTTCCGAAGTTCTGGAGGTACCGATTGAGTAGAAGTCAGCGGCAGAAACTTCTGTTTCACTAGTTTTAAAAACATGGAAAATCGGTTTTCCTTCGTAGATGTAATCGCCCGTTTGGACAAGAATCTCCACTTCCAGTTCGTGTTCTTCCGTATAATCCACCAGCTTATCGAACGAAAGGTACTGAATATAGCCTTCTTTTTCAGCATGATGGGTTTCTTTGATGCCGACAGGATTCCATTCTGTTTCTTTCCCGTCTTCATTTTCCTGCAGCTCTTTGAGTTTGGCAATGGCCTTTTCTGTATCTCCAATCAATTCATTGACCAGTTGGCCAACTTGCACATGCGTAGCGATATAGTGGATAAAATAAGCAAATGTCGAAAGACAGAAAAATGCGATGAGAATTCCGACAAACGTGGAAATCACGTCGGTGGTATACAAATCATCTCTCATAAAGAGCAGCGACAGTGTGTTATAAATAAAGCCGCTAAGAAAAATCCCCAGGACACGCCAGGTGATTTTATCATGGATGAAGTTTTTCAAGGTTCTCGGAGAGAATTGAGATGAGTACATGGTCAGGACAACCAGAATCGTCGAAAAAGTAAAAGTAGTCATGGTCAAAAGAGCCCCGGATAAACTTCCCATGATGGTTTTGGCCAAATCGACATTCGTCAAAAGAATAGATGGGATATAAGGCTTGAGCCTTTCAATATATAAAAGATCGATGTAGAAAAAAGTGATCGACAGGAGAACCGCCATCACAATGTACAATGCGGGAGTGAGCCACAGTTTTTCCTTCAGCCAAAATGATAGTGACTTCATAGATAATCCCCTCTCTTGTAACCTGCTTTCTAATTCCCTTTCCCTTGATGGCTTTTGGACAAACAAAAAGGCTGGATGCACTCCAGCCCTATGTCTCCTATTCACTTAAGCAGCAACGGAAGTTCTTTGACGCCTCGCACAATCATGCCCGGCCGCCAAATCAATTCGCTCTGCTCCACCGCTAAATCCATTTGTGGAAAACGCTTCAGCAGACTGGCAATGGCAATTTCCCCTTCCAAACGCGCAAGAGGAGCTCCAAGGCACATATGGATTCCTTTGCTGAATGCCAAGTGCGGACTTTTCTCGCGCTGGATATTAAATAGGTCAGGATCTTCGAATTGCGCTTCATCATGGTTTGCGGAATTCAACGACACTACGACCAAATCGCCTTTTTTCATCTCACGACCCTGAAACTCAAAATCTTCCCCTGCCCATCTGGAAGTACTGAATTCGACTGGTCCGTTAAAACGCAGGGATTCTTCGATGGCCTGACTGATGAGTTCAGGCTGCTGCTCCAAAATCCTTCGTTGTTCCGAGTTTTCGAGAAGGGATAAGACCGTATTGCCGATTAAGTTCACCGTCGTTTCATGGCCTGCAATGATCAATAAGGTAACCACGCCATAAAGCTCCCGTTCACTCAAACGGTCTCCTTCTTCCTCCGCCTGAATCAAGCTGCTGATGAGATCATCTCCAGGCTGCTCACGGACTGTCGCAAACCACTGCCCCAGGTATTGGACAAACTCATTCATATGCTCATAGACAGTGGCGCCGAGTTCCCCACTGGTCCCTTCAATGAGTGAATTGGACCAAAGGCGGAATTTATCGCGGTCAGCCGATGGTACACCCAAAATTTCACAGATGACGGTAATTGGCAGTGGAAAAGCGAATTCATCAATTAAATCGACCTGATCTTGACCTTCCATTCCCGTCAACAGCTCATCTGTTATCTCCTGAATTCTGCCGCGCATACCCGAAATCATTTTGGGCGTAAAAGCTTTTTGGGCGAGGCCGCGCAGCCTTTTATGGTCAGGTGGATCTGAAAACAGCATGTTCTGCGTAAAGACACTCATCATATCCATGCTGCCTCCATAAATCTTCGACATATCTTTAATGAAACGGGGATCTTTCAGGACTTCCTCAGCATCCTTATAGCGTGTCACCATCCAGCCATTCTGGCCATCTGGAAACCGCACCGCATGAACTGGATCCCCTTCCCTCAATTTTTCATAGGTCGGATAAGGGTTCTGCGTAAATTGATCTGTAAACAAACCGTATTCATTGGCACGATCTGAAGTCATCTCCACTCCTCCTTTTTCTTTTCTATACCCCTCCTCCAGTAGACTCACCTCGTTCAAATTTACCAAATACTCCTATATTTTATTCCTTCCATTCATAAAACCTGCTGTTTTTGATTGAACACCGGCTTGCGTTTTTCCTTGAAAGCAGAGACCCCTTCCAAATGATCGTCGGTAGTGATCATCATCGCTTGGGTGATCTGTTCCTGTTCCAGGATTTCCGCCAACCCGGCCGTCGACGATTGATCGGTGATCTTTTTCATCAATCCGAAAGCTTTTGCCGGTCCGTTTGCCAGTTTTTCGGCAAAGCGGATCGCCTCTTGCTCCAGCTTCTCCAGCGGATATAAATGATTGACGATTCCCCATTCATGAGCAGTTTCGGCTGTAATCGGCTGTGCACTGAAAAATAATTCCTTAGCGCGGTAAGGTCCGATAACACATGAAGTCTAGGCACCGATTCACTCCCTTTTCGCTGTCGTCAATGCGTGCTGCATCAGACTTTTGACAAATTGATCAAAATGGGAGAAACGCGAATCCTGGGTCTGTCCTTTTTTATAGCGATAGTAGATTTGTTGAATGATCACAGCCAATTTAAAATAAGCGAATGTCAAATAAAAGTTCATATCTGAAATGTCACGTCCGCTTTTTTTTCCATAGCTTGCGATAAATTCTTCACGGTTATAGAATCCATCCAGCACCGTCACTGGCGCTTTGCCAAGTCCGTGTTTCAACAAATCAGGATCATCCGCTTGAATCCAATAACTCATAGCCGCTCCCAAATCGGCCAGCGGATCCCCAACCGTCGTCATTTCCCAATCAAACAGTCCTGTCATTTCGGAGAAGTCTTCCGAAAACAGAGCATTATTCAGTTTGAAGTCATAATGAATAATGACAGGTTCTTGGGAAAGCGGAATATTCGTCAGCATCCATTCTTTCAACTGCTCTACACCTTCAATATCGTCGGTTTGGGCACGTTCATAACGTCCAATCCATCCTTCTACTTGGCGCTGCATGAACCCTTCCGGCTTTGCTAAATCAACAAGCGGTGTTTTCGTATAATCCAGAGCATGAAGTTTAACCAGTGTGTCCACCATCTTCTCTGAAATCTTTTTCCCCAGATCTTTTGTCGCTTCAATTCCTTCTGGAAACGCTGTGTCCAATACGATGCCATGCCGCCTTTCCATCACAAAGAAAGGACTGCCGATGATGGATTCATCATCGGAAAATACAAAGGGTTTTGGAGCTGTATTAAAAACAGGGTGAAGCGCGGACAAGATTTTAAATTCACGTTCCATATCATGCGCTTTTGGTGCGACCGGCCCGAGCGGCGGTCTTCTGAGAACAGCTTCCCATCCGCCGATTTGCAGCGCGTACGTTAGATTCGAGTGGCCGGAACTAAATTGCCGGACTTTCAATTCTCCTGCCGGCAAATCCTCAATGTGATGGCGCAGAAAATCTTCAAGCGCCGGATAATCCAATTCTTCTCCAGTTCTTACTGGAATCGTTGCATTTTCTTGATTCGACATCTCTTCCACCTCTTTTGACAAGTTGACTTCCCCCTACATAAATCTACAGAATCTCAAATACTCTATTTGTTAGATTATTGTTCATCCCGAAGCGCCCTTCTTAAAATTTTCCCGACATTGGTTTTTGGCAACTCATCTCGGAAAACGATTCGAAATGGACAGCTTGATTAAGATCCATCTTTTCCGTTTCAAAACTGACAACAATGATGTTTTTCAAAGAAATTTCTTTTGTGATAGCTTGGATACGCGGATATAAAGGCTCGTATACGACGATGGTTTCCGCACCTGAGTCATTCAATAGATAAAGCAGCTCTTTTTCGAGCAGCATAGGGTTTATCTATGTGACGATGGCTCCTGCTTTTAAAATCCCATAATACGAGATGATGTACTGCGGACAATTCGGCAGCATGACCGCGACACGATCATTTTTTTCGATTCCAGCTTACTGAAGAGAGGATGCAAAAACAGTTGAAAAAAGATCCAGCTCCTTATAGGATATTTCTTTCTGATAAAATTTGATCGCAATCTGATCCGGAATTTTCTTGGCGGTTTCCGAAAGCAATTGAGGCATCGTCTTATCAGCAAATTCCATCTCAGCAGAAATTCCTTTCGGGTAATGGTTCGTCCAAACTTGTTCTATTGTCATTTTCTGTCCCCTCGTCGTTTTTAAAAATTTCTTCACACAGCAAATCAATACTAACCAGTTGGTATGTTCAGAATATTAACATTATGTTAACGTTTACATTTTATAAATGCAAGACTTCACAGTAATTTAACGGTAGAAATACTTGGTTTTCTATCTCTGTATATTAGCCATTCTGCTTTAAACATACTTCTTAAATAAACGAATCAAATCTTCAGAAAAATTACTTGACGTTCAAATGGCCATACAGTATGGTTAAATTAACTTGAAGAAAGAGGTGAGGCATTATGGCTATTTTATTTTTGAATACGCAATTCCAGTCCATAGTGTCTCCTTCTGTGTATCGCTGACGATACGCTTCTTCCATTATGCCCGGAGACCACGGACTGCGAATTGCGCGCATCCGTGGTTTTTTATTTTGCATAATTAGGAGGAACTATCATTGAAAAAGATTGAACAGTACGGCTGGAACTCCAGCTGGCAGGAAAAAATAACTGCACCGGGAATCCCTGGACGCGTAACTTTGGAACATAAAAATTTATACCGTGTCGTAACAGACAATGGCGAATGGCTCTGCTCATTGTCCGGCAAATACCGCCATCAGCATAATCGCATAGAATTCCCATGTGTCGGCGATTGGGTCATGGTCGAACAGATGCCTGGAGAAGAAAAAGGCATCATCCATCAGGTTCTCCACCGCACTTCACAGTTTTCAAGAAAAATGGCGGGAGAAACATCCGACATCCAATTGATTGCCGTGAACGTGGACTATGTCTTTTTGGCAATGTCCTTAAATCACGACTTCAATGTCCGGCGTCTTGAACGTTATTTGCTGGCAGCTTGGGATTCAGGATCGAACCCCGTAATCGTCTTGACGAAGAAAGACCAATGCGCCGACACAGAACCGTATCTGCGCCAGGTTGAAGCAGTGGCATTCGGCGTTCCCGTCTACGCCGTGTCTGCCTTGACCGGCGAAGGAATTGAAGAGCTGCAGCAACAATTGGCCGGTTCAAAGACCGGTGCTTTGCTTGGTTCATCGGGAGTCGGAAAATCGTCATTGATCAATGCCTTGTCCGGCAGTGAGCGCATGATGGTCCAGAACATCCGGGAAGATGACAGCAAAGGCCGGCATACAACCACCCATAGGGAAATGATTCTACTGCCGGAAGGCGGCTTGATGATCGATACTCCCGGCATGCGCGAATTTCAGCTCGGGGATTACTCAGAAGGTGTCGAAGCAGGCTTCAGCGATGTGGAAGACTTGGCGCTTGCTTGCCGATTCCGGGATTGTGCCCATAACGACGAACCGGGATGCCGTGTTCAGGAAGCGCTCCAAAACGGAGAGCTGGATGCCGGACGTTACCGGAGCTATTTGAAACTGAAGCGCGAGCTTGCCCATATGGAGCGGAAAAGCGACGCAGCGGCCCAAAAGGCCGAGCGCAGCAAATGGAAGCAAGTAACTAAAGACAGCCGCAAACACCCGGTGAAAAAGCGATAAAAAAAGAGTGCAACGGAAGATTCCGTCGCACTCTTTTTAAATTCTACCGGGTTCTGTCAGGCCGTGCTTGACAGCGTAAAGCGCCGCCTGGGTCCGGTCCTGGACAGCCAGTTTAATGAAAATATTGGAGATATGGGTTTTCACTGTCTTTTCGGTGACAAATAATGCAGAGGCAATTTCCCGGTTGCTTTTTCCTTTTGTCAATTCGGCGAGCACTTCCTGTTCCCTTGGCGTCAACTGGTTGATGGTATGCGGCGCCGGTTCAGCCGGTGCTTTCATCAATTCGGATGATGCTTTCGGATGAAGCGTGTTTTCCCCACGCATCAAGCTGCGCAGCGAAGCCACCAGTTCATCAGGCTCGATATCTTTCAATTGATAACCCGCCGCTCCGGCTTCAATCGCTGGCACTACATGATCCTGATCTGAAAAACTGGTCAGCATCAAAACGATCATATCCGGAAACTGCTCTTTAATCAGCCGGGTTGCTTGAATCCCGTCCATAATCGGCATCACTAAATCCATCAGGACAATATCCGGTTGAAGTGCCGCAGCCATTTCCACGGCTTCTTTACCGTTTACGGCTTCTCCCACCACTTCAATGTCTTTTTGTGTTTTCAAAAAGAACAGCAAACCTCGCCGCACCACATGATGGTCATCGGCTATCAATACTTTCACCATGCTCCCCACTCCTCCATTAATACGGTATCCTTACGAGGATTTCCGTTCCTTTGCCGATTTCACTCGACCAGTCCGCCGTTCCGCCTTCTGCATTGGCGCGGTCACGTATGCTTTGGATACCGATGGACGGCAGGTTGACATTATGATCAAATGCAAACCCCCGTCCTTCATCTCTTAATACCAATAAAACATCAGTGGCAGTGACCGACAAGTACAATTCGACTTTATTGACCCCTGCATGTTTTCGTACATTGTTCAACGATTCCTGCGCAATCCGGAATAAGGTCTCCTCGATGCGCGATGGCAATTGGATGACGCCGGTCATTTTAGTTTCAACGGTTAACCCCAGCATTTCACCATAGCCTTTAATGGCATCCAGCAACCCGCTTTCCAGCCCTTTTGGCCGCAATTGCCAAATTAACGCCCGCATTTCATTCAATGCTTCCTGGGTCAGGTGTTGGATGTCGCGAAAAGTTTCCTGAACGGTAGGGTCTTCCGACATCTCCACGCCTCCCCGGGCAGTCAATGTCACTGAAAACAGCAATTGATTGACCGAGTCGTGAAGGTCCCGAGCTAAACGGTTCCGTTCTTTGACGAGAGCCAATTCCTGCTCTTGTTTCGTCAATCCGATCCGTTTGATCGCCGAACCGATTTGAAAAGCCACTGATTCCAACAGAGCCAACTCGTCTTTTGAAAATCCGACAGTGTCTGGTGCTGCGATATTCAACAGTCCGAACTTTTCTTTCCCTGACTGGAGCGGCACCGTCGCGTGATGCGTAATGCTGCCTTGTTTCCGCGCTTTTGCTGGCATAGCGTTTTCGATGCGCTGGCAAGCGATGATATTGGACGCTTTATCCAGATCCCCATCGTGGTAGCGCTTAACGCACCAACAGCCGCCTTTTTGCAGATGACGGCAGTTATTATCTTCCAAAGGAGCCGGTAAATTTGCCTGCGCCACCAATTGATGTTTCCCTTTTTCATTAATAAAGAAAATCCAGGCAGTCTCGAAAGTCGAAGCACTCAACAGTTTACGGATGGCGCCATCCAGCATACGGGCCATATCCGTTTCTTCATTAAGTAATTCTGCTATTTCTTTCAGTAGCGTTATATTGGAAGGTTCACTCATCACCATACCCATTCACCTCATTCTTGCTGATTTAACCATACACTTTTTTAAAAATTTCCTCCCTCGTACTTTTGTACGAGAAAAGCTGAAGCAGCCGATTAGCCCCGACAAGCGCTGGAAGCCTTGCTGGTAATGGCGTTCTTCAGCCATTTCCGGCAAGGCTGAAGCGACTCGAGGGGCTGGCTGCTGAAGCTGGACATCGAGAAAAGCGGAAGCGCCCGTGTAGCTCTGCCGGGCATAAGACAGACCGGCAGTGTGGCGCTCTTTGCCACGCAGTTGGGCTGGCTTATGACCCAAAGAGCTGGGCGCTGGAGTCTGGACACCGAGAAAAGCGGAAACAGCCAAACAGCAGAAAGGAAAAGCCCCCTTTTCAGGGAGCTGAGTACTTAACGGCTATTTACTTCCTCTAAAAACGATTCCTTCAGCAGTTCCAGCTTTTCGTCACTTTCCTGCTGGGTTTCAGCGGTGATGCCAAAGTAATACTTCACTTTCGGTTCCGTACCGCTCGGGCGTACACATACCCATGAGCCGTCTTTCAGGAAATACTTGATGACATTCGACTGCGGCAGCTCGATTTTTTCATCAGTGCCTAAATCGACAAAGATACGGTTTTGGGTTTCATAATCTTCAATGGACACGACCGGAATACCGGCAAGCGCCTGAATTGGCTGTTTGCGCAAGTCTTCCAGCAATGCATTGATTTCACGCGCACCATCGATGCCTTTTTTGGTGACGGATACCAGCGCTTCCCGGTACCAGCCAAAGCGGTTATATAGTTCAACCAGCACATCATGGAGATTTTTCCCTTGCTTCTTATAGAAGGCAGCCGCTTCAACCAACAGCAGTACCGACTGAACAGCATCTTTATCCCGTGCAAAATCGCGGATCAGGTAGCCGTAACTTTCTTCATAGCCGAATAAAAACTCGAATTGCGGGTTGGCATCATTATGTTTTAATTTTTCTCCGATGAATTTAAAGCCGGTCAACACATCTTCACTGCTGACGCCGTAAGAATCGGCTACAACGCGGCCGAACTCAGAGGTGACAATGGTTTTGAAAATGCGGCCGTTCGTCGGCAATGTGCCTTTGGCTTTCTTCTGGCTCAGGAGATATTCAATCAAAATAGCACCAGTCTGGTTGCCGCTCAGCAATTCGTATTGGCTGCCGCTCCAGACGGCGATGCCGACGCGGTCTCCATCAGGATCGACGGCAATCAGCAGATCTGCCCCGGATTTCTTGCCGTATTGTTCCGCTAATTCAAACGCGGAACCTTCTTCTGGATTCGGCGATGCCACCGTCGGGAATTCACCGTCCGGCTGCATCTGTTCCGCTACATACGTGATTTCATTGTAGCCGGCTTTATCCAATAATTTCTTGACTGTCGCGCCTGACGCCCCGTGGAGCGGCGTGAAGACGGCTTGAATCGGGCTTGCCGAATGTTCCTGCACCGTCAGTGCATTGGATAGATAAGTTTCATCCAACTTTTCATCGATCCGTACCAGCAGGGACTCTTCGAACCCTTCGTTAGCGATCGACAGCTCGTCTTCAACCCGGCTGACGTAATCGATGACACGATCAGCATCTTCCAGATTCAATTGGGCACCGTCTTCTCCATAGACCTTGTAGCCATTGTATTCCGGCGGATTGTGGCTGGCCGTAATGACGATGCCCATGAATGCATTCAAATAACGCACACTGAACGACAATTGTGGCGTCGTCCGCGGTCCGCTGTATAAATAGGTGTGGATTCCATTCGCTGCAAACGTCCGTGCTGCTTCTTCTGCAAATTCAGGAGACATGCGGCGGCTGTCGTAGGCAATGACCATTCCACGTGCCATCGCCTCCTCGCCATTTTCTTTTATGTAATCCGCAATTCCCTGCGAAGCTTTTCGGACGGTATAGACGTTCATCCGGTTTGTGCCGGGTCCGATTTCGCCGCGCATCCCTCCGGTCCCAAAAACCAAGTCCTGATGAAAAGCGTCTTCCGCTGATTTTTCATCTTCCATCAATACAGTCAATGACTGGCGTGTTTCTTCATCGATTGCTTCGTGGTCCATCCAACGTTTAATGCGTTCTTTCCATGACATATAAAGTCCTCCATCCATAGTGATATAAATTGAACTAATGATCCTCATCTGTTGATATTCTACAAACTAACCGTACATTCCTGCGGCAGCTCAGTCTGAAGCACCACTTAAAAGGAAAATTCTTTTCTTTACTATTCAGTTTAGCAAATAATCAGAAGAAAAGCCGCTCCCATTTCGGGAAGCGGCTGTGTTTAGTCTTTTTTATATTCTACACGGTACACATCATGGCGACGGTCCTTCAATTGCTTGACTGTCCCATTTTGGCGTTGGCGACGCAGGATCTCCAAATCGACATCCCCAATCAAGACCATTTCAAGGTTGGGATTGGTTTCTCCAACAATTCCATCACGTGCAAACTCAAAGTCTGATGGAGCAAAAATACCGGATTGAGCATATTGGATATCCATATTTTCAGTCTGCGGCAAGTTGCCGACAGTCCCGGAAATAACGGTGTAGATTTGATTTTCCACTGCACGGGCCTGTGCACAATAACGGACACGCAAGTAGCCTTGACGATCTTCTGTACAGAATGGAGTGAATATGATATTCGCTCCCATATCTGTTGCGATGCGTGCGAGTTCAGGGAACTCGATATCGTAGCAGATCTGGATGGCGATTTTACCGCAGTCTGTATCAAAGACGCGAACAGAATCACCCGCAGAAATCCCCCACCATTTACGTTCGTTTGGTGTGATGTGGATTTTATATTGCTTGTCGATGGACCCGTCCCGGCGGAACAAGTAGGCAATGTTGTAGATTTCATCGTCTTCTTCTTTGACGAAATGTGAACCTCCGATGATATTGATGTTGTAGCGCACAGCAAGATCTGTAAACAGCTCAATATATTGTGGCGTGTATTCAGTCAATTTGCGCACAGCCTGGCTCGGCGATGGCTCGTTTAGGAATGACATCAACTGCGTTGTAAAGATTTCAGGGAATACCACGAAATCCGAATGTGCATCTGAAGCTACGTCCACAAAATATTCAACTTGATTGGCCAAGTCATCGAAAGATGTGATGGCGCGCATCAAGTACTGCACGACGCAAATCCGGACCGGCAAACTGGTTTTGAAATGGCGTTTGGATATCGGTTTGTAATCGACATTATTCCATTCCATCAACGTGGCATATTTGCCTGATGCCAAATCATCCTGCAGGTAATTCGGATTGATGCGCATCAACTGGAAACCGTTCATCAACTGGAACGTTAAAACCGGATCATATATTTTATGGCGTGAGACAGAATCGACATACTCACGCGGTGACATTTCATCTGCATGTTTATGGTAGTTTGGAATGCGCCCGCCGATGATGATCGACTTCAGGTTCAATTCGCGCGCCAGTTCCTTGCGTGCTTCGTAAAGACGCTGCCCGACTTTCATCCGGCGGTATTCCGGGTGGACCATGACTTCAATTCCGTACATATTATAGCCATCGGGATTATGATTAGTGATGTAGCCAGCGTCTGTCACATCGTCCCACGTATGGCGGTCATCGTATTCATCAAAGTTAATCAGCAAGCTTGAACACGAGCCAATCACTGTGCCGTCCAATTCAGCAACCATCTGGCCTTGAGGAAAGACACCCAAATGGCTTCTTAATTGTTCTTCTTTCCAAGGATCCATTCCAGGAAAGCATAAACGCTGCATTTCAAGGATCGCATCTATATCTGCATAATTCATTTCACGAATGATCATGCTTTTTTCGAAATGGGATAAATCGAATTGTTCTGCCACAGTACAGCTCTCCTTCACAAAAGTTTCAAACTTTATTATATAGCAATGTCACTCAGGTTGATATTATTTTACTTGTATCACCATAACAATTATAATTCTATGGAAGTAATTTTTGAAAAGAGGGAACACCAGATGACGAAACGCCAGGAAAATGTATTGCTTTCCATGTGGGTTGTGGCGCTCATCGCCACGTCGGGTTCGCTTTATTTTTCTGAAATCCGCGGCTATGCTCCGTGCGAACTGTGCTGGATCCAACGCATTTTCATGTATCCGCTGGTCATCGTCCTCGGAGTGGCCTATGTCCAGAAAAATGTTCGAATCGCAGCGACCACGCTGATTTTCTCTATCATCGGCGGAGGGATTTCCCTTTACCATTACGGTCTGCAGAAGCTCGATTTTCTGGCAGATTCCGCGCCATCCTGCGGTCAGGTTCCGTGTACTGGGGAGTATATCAACGTGCTCGGATTCATCACTATTCCGTTTTTGGCGTTGACCGCGTTCATTCTGATCGCTGGAATGAGCATTTATTTACTGAAGTCCCTTAAGGAGGAAAAATCACAATGAAGAAGTTATTGATCATCGCGGGAATTGTCGTTATCGTTTTTGCCGGCATTATTTTTTTAACAAATCAGGCAAACAATGAAAAGTTGGCGAACAACCCGTACGATACAGAAGATTTGGAACAGGCAACGATTGATCAATTGGATGATGAAAACTACCAGAACATTGTCGTACCGGCTGAATTGGAAGAACAGATTGCCAGCGGCGATCCGACTACGGTTTATTTCTTCAGTCCAACTTGCCAATACTGCCAACAGACCACACCTGTTTTGATGCCGGTTGCTGAAGAGATGGATATAGACGTTTTGCAGTATAATCTGTTAGAGTATGAACAAGGCTGGCAGCAATACTTGATCGAAGCAACACCGACACTGATCCATTACGAAAATGGCGAAGAAGTTTCACGTTGGGTCGGCGCACAGCCGAAAGAGAATATCGAACAATTTTTCAACGATGTAGTTAAAAAATAACTGACAAAGGGATCATGTGCCTTGCGCATGATCCTTTTTTATGGAGGAAACCGAATGACGTGGAGTTATGAAATCAAAGACGACGGCATGACCGTCGAAGAATTATTGAGAACCGAATGGGGCCTCGGCAAGAAAGTGGTCCATCAAATGCGCATGGCCAAGAGCGTCAAAAATGAAAAGTTCCAGGAAGTCATATGGAAAGAGCCGTTGCCGGCGGGAACTGTCCTGCAGTTCGACTTGCCGCCTGCCGACTCGCCTTATGAGCCGAAACACGATGTGGAGCTTCCTGTCCTGTTCGAAGATGACCACTTTATCGTGGCCCGCAAACCGAAAGGCATGGCTACGCATCCCAATGAAATCGGACAAACCGATACGTTCATCAACGCAATCCTCGGCCATATCATCCGCAACGGCGGATCTTACGGCGAGCACGTCCATCGCCTGGATCAGGGAACTTCCGGTCTTTTGATGGTCGCGAAGCACCCTGTCGCAAAAAACGTACTGGACCGCATGTTGGAGCAAAAACAACTGGTCCGTGATTATGAAGCTGTCGTCAAAGGCAAAGTACACAACAAATCCGGCACCATCGATTTCCCGATCGGCCGTGACCGCCACCACCCGACGCGCCGCATGGTTTCACAAACCGGCCAAAGCGCTGTGACGCATTACCGCGTCCTCAAGCTGATGGAAGGCAAATCTTTGCTTCACCTGACACTTGAAACAGGACGCACGCACCAAATCCGTACCCATCTTGCTCATATCGGCCATCCGATTGTCGGAGATACCCTATACGACGGACCACCGACACAAGACGGCGCCTATCATCTGCATGCGTTCCGCATGTCCTTTATCCACCCGTTCACAAATGAAAAAGTCGTTGTTGAAGATTCGGCAAGATAAAAAAAGCAAGTTCCTTTTGGGGGAACTTGCTTTTTCTTATACTTTAATTTCGTCTGGATGGGTTCCGGAGCGCCAATCCTGGTTCAATCCATCAATCATTGTCATCTCTTCTTCAGACAATGAAAAATCGAATACTTGCGCGTTTTCTTTGATGCGCGACGGCGTCACTGATTTCGGGATGACAATCAGATCGCTCTGCAGATGCCAGCGGATGATGACTTGTGCAATCGACTTGCCATGCGTTTTGGCGATTTCCGATAACACCGGATCTTCCAACAGACGCCCGCGTGCCAGTGGAGACCATGACGTGATCGCGATGCCGTGATCAGCACAATAGCTCCGCAGCGGTTCCTGTGTCAACTGGGGATGCAATTCAATTTGATTGACCATCGGTTGGGTGTTCGCGGTTGCCAAAATCTTTTCCAGATGGTGCTGCTGATGATTGGAAACGCCGATCGAACGGACCAGCTTTTCATCATAGAGGCGTTGGATTGCGCGGTATGTATCCACGTACTTCCCTTCGATCGCCCAATGCGTCAAATAGAGGTCCAAATAATCAAAGCCAAGACGCTTTAAAGAAGCTTCAAATGCGCGCAGCGTTTCATCATAGCCCTGGTCGGTGTTCCACACTTTCGAGGTGATGAACAGTTCTTCCCGCTTGACGCCGGAATTCCGCACCGCTTCGCCTACTTCTGCTTCATTGTCATAAATCGTGGCCGTGTCAATCGCTTTATAACCCTCGCCAATTGCAGTGATCATCGCTTCCACTGCCGCTTCTTTATCGGTCATTTTGTATACGCCTAAACCGAAGCGCGGCATTTCCAGTCCATTATGTAAGGTTTTTGTCGAATCGATCGTTAATTTCATATCCATCATCCTTTCTTTTCCATTGTACAAATAATGGTTAACAAATTCGACTTTAAAGATTTCCCCAAAGCCTCTTGCGCTCAAGCAGTAAAACGAATAATATATATCTTGTCGTTTAAAATTGTTCGTGTTTTAGGAGGAGTTTTTTTATGTTTCATTTAAAAGAAAATAATACTACTATAAAGACTGAAATCACAGCTGGAATGACGACGTTCCTGACAATGGCCTATATCGTCATCGTCAACCCTGTCATCCTCGGTGCTGCCGGCGTGCCTTTCGATCAGGTATTTTTGGCAACCATCATCGCGGCTGCCATCGGTACACTTTGGATGGCATTAGCAGCCAATTACCCGATAGCCATTGCCCCTGGTATGGGATTGAACGCTTATTTCACCTCGATGGTTTTAGGTTCAGATGGTGCCATCGACTATGTAACCGCATTTGCGGCAGTATTCGTTGCGGGCCTCATTTTTGTTTTATTGTCACTGACCTCTATGCGAAAAGTGCTGATTCAGGCCATTCCTGAAAACTTGAAGCATGCCATCACCGCCGGCATCGGCCTTTTCATCGCTTTTATCGGCATGAGACTCAGCGGTTTGATCGTCGCCAATGAAGCCAACCTGGTCGGCTTGGGTGATTTGACTTCCCCGCCTGTCACATTGACTTTGCTCGGGCTGCTGGTTACGGTCATCTTCATGTCGCTGAAAATCCATGGCGGCATTTTCTACGGAATGATCGTCACCGGAATCGTTGCCTTTTTCACCGGCCAATTAAAGTTCGAAGGTGGCTTCATGCAGTTGCCATCATTGCCTGAAGGCATACTTATCTGGAATCCTATCGAGGCGCTCCAGCTGGTGATTGAATTCGGCCTGTACGGCGTCGTCTTTTCGTTCCTGTTGGTGACGTTGTTCGATACGACCGGCACCATGATTGGTGTGGCCAAGCAGGCAGGATTGATGAAAGGCAATAAAATGCCGAGAATGCGTCAAGCCTTATTGGCTGACTCTGTCGCGGCTACAGCAGGTGCGATGGTCGGAACCAGCCCAACTTCCGCTTACGTTGAATCTTCAGCAGGCGTTGCAGCTGGTGGACGGACCGGCTTAACCAGTTTGACCGTCGCCATCCTATTTATCCTTGCCGCCTTTTTCGGACCTTTAGTGGGCGCCTTATCGAATGTCGCAGCGATTACAGCTCCTGCATTGATCATCGTCGGAAGCTTAATGATCGGTGCGGTCAAACACATTGAATGGGAAGAATTCGACGAAGCGTTCCCGGCATTCCTGATTGTTCTGGCAATGCCGCTGACTTCCAGCATCGCAACTGGCATCGCTTTCGGATTCATCTCGTATCCCTTGATGAAAATCTTTAAAGGCAAAGGCAGATCGGTCCATCCGATCCTTTACGTATTTGCTGTCTTGTTTGTCATTCAATTGCTGATTGCGCCCCATTAATAAACATAAAAAAAACCGCCAATTGGCGGTTTTTTTATTTAGATTCGTGCTCTAGCACCTGACATTGCTGCTGTAATCAGTAAGACGGCTGCTGTAATCAAATGGAACACCCAGCCGATTCCTGGGATCCAGGCAATCGCACTAGTGATGATTCCAAGAATCGATCCCGATTTCGGTGAATATTCACGGAAACAGAAGAACAATGTAATCGCATGAAGTACGAACATGACACCTAAAACGGAATAACCCGTGCTGATGACAAAGCCGCCACCGATCAACGGAATTGCCAGAAAGGCTTCAGCCAAGCCCGTAATCCAAAGCAAAGCGACAGAAATTTTCATTTTCATTAGTTATCATCCCTTCTTTAACTATCTTATCTATACTATACGGATGAACACAGCAAAGGTTTCGTTTTCCTTAAAGTCCACATCCTTTTCAGAACGTCAGAAATTATCCACATTTCAATTCATGTGTATATTTCATTTTTCCCGATTGTAAGCTATACTAAACAAAGATGCACATTTCAAGGAGGTCATTATTTATGAACTTAATCCTTATTTTGGGTATTTGTGTTTCGTTCCTAGCAGCTATTTTCACTGCTGGATACGATGACAAGCCTGGAACAAACGAAAGAGAATAGTACAAAAGGACAGCGGAATCCGCTGTCCTTTTTTCTTACCCTTTATTCCAAACCAGGATAATCCTGCTGGCGCAAGGCTTCATACATCAATATGGCCGCTGTGTTCGATAAATTGAGCGAACGGATATTGTCATTCATCGGAATGCGCAGACAATGATCGGGATTCTGCTCGATCAATTCCTTCGGCAAGCCTTTTGTTTCCTGACCGAACACGAAGAAATGGTCTTTTCCTCTGTCTGAAAAGTCGAATGAGGTATGAGGCTGTGCCCCAAACTTCGTAATATAGTAAAACTCTCCATCGGGATAACTGTCAAACAGCTCCTGCAGACCATCGTAATAATGGATATCGACATGCTCCCAATAATCCAGTCCGGCACGTTTCAACATTTTATCGTCCGTCGAGAATCCCAATGGGCGGATCAGATGCAGCTTTACCCCTGTCCCTGCGCATGAACGCGCGATATTTCCTGTATTCGCTGGAATCAGCGGTTGGTATAACACAATATGAATAGCCAAATCTGTCACTTATCCTTTCAATCCTTCAGCAAAAAATGCCAATCCTTTTTGAATTTCCTCTTGAACTTCCAAATCCTTTTCTTTCTGCTGTGCCTGTTTTAATGCTTCCAGTCCCTCATCAGCACCTATTTTTCCGATTGCCCAGGCTGCAGTACCCCGGATTACCGGCCGTTCATCACTCTCCAATAAATTGATCAATGCCGGCACCACAGATGTTTCCTTGAAATGCGCCAATGCGAGGATGGCGTTTCTTTGAATCGGTTTTTTGCCCCGCCATGAACCGGACACATATCCGAATTTTTCCTTGAATTCCCGATTCGAGATGGTCAGTAAAGGCTCAAGCAACGGCTTGGCGATTTCCGGGTCCGGTTCGAATTCCGCATGGATTTGATTGGCTTTGCGCTTGTTCTTCGGACAAACTGTCTGGCATGTGTCGCAGCCATATAACCGGTTTCCGATTTTGCTGCGGAATTCATCCGGCAGAAACCCTTTGGTCTGCGTCAAAAATGAAATACAGCGCTGGGCGTTCAACTGCCCGCCTTCGACAATGGCTCCTGTCGGACAGGTATCGATGCACAAACGGCAATCGCCGCATTGATCTTCCATCGGTTCATCGAAACGGAACGGAATATTGGTGATCATCTCGCCAAGATAGACATAGGAACCGAATTCCGGCGTGATGATGTTGGTATTCTTGGCGCTCCACCCGATACCGGCACGTTCCGCCACTGCGCGGTCTGAAAGCTCGCCTGTATCGACCATCGACCGCATCCGCGCTTCCGGATAATGTGCTGCGATGAACGCTTCCAGCAGCGTCAGCCGCTCCCTGAGCGCCGCATGGTAATCTTTGCCCCATGACGACCGGGAGAATATTCCACGCCGCGCGCCTTTGACTCCCTGTGGTGCATCTTCCATCCTTGACGGATAGGCGATGGCGATGGCGATGATGCTGACGGCTTCATTCAGCAAAAGCTCCGGCCGCGTGCGTTTTTCCAGATCTGATTCTTCAAAACCGGACTGGTAATTCAGCTGCTGCTGGCGAATCAATTGATGCTTTAAGCTATAAAAAGGTTCTGCAGAAGCAAAACCGATTTTATCAATCCCGATCTCCGAGGCATACGCAACAAGCTCTTTTTGGAACTGATCAAGATTCATGTTGTAACCCCTCACTCATTTCTATGATACGATAATAAAAACCCCTAGGCGAAAGGAAGATTGCAATGAAACTGACAATCGATCCTCAAATAAACGAAATTCTAAGCGATTTTAAAATCGGCGTCATTCATTATAACAATATCACCGTTTCCGATTCACCTCAAATGTTAAAAGGCCGTCTCCAGCTTTTTCAGGAGCAGCTCTACTTCGATTTGGAAGATAAGGATCTAACCGAATTTCCCGGCCTTCTCGAATGGCAATTAATCTGGAAAGCCCTGGGAGCCGATCCCAGCCGTTACCGCCCATCAGCGGAAGCGCTGTACCGGCGCGTCAAAAAACAGAATTACTTATCTACAGTGGATTCAGCCGTCGACATGAACAGCTTCCTGTCGCTGCAATATGAAATTCCACTTGGCCTCTATGATGCCGATAAAATTAAAGGTGATATTAACATCGCTGTCGGCACCAGCTCAGACCGCTATGAAGGCTTGAATAACCGCGTCAATACATTGACTGGCATTCTGGTGTCCAAAGATGCTGAAGGCGCATTCGGCAGCCCCTACGTCGATTCTAAGCGGACTGCTGTAACTGAACAGACAAAAAATGCTGTCCACATCTTTTATCTGCGGCCATCCATGGACCGCGATACAGCTTTACAGCTTCTGACTGCTGCTTCGAATATGTTTACCGGCATCAACGGTGGAGATGCCGAGTTTTATGTCGTTTGACTTCATGAACTCAAAGACCGGCCTCTGGATTTAGAGATGCCCGGTCTTTTTACTGTTCTATGGATTTATTGACACATATTTTATTTTCACGGAATAATTTTTCCCCTTTAATCCGCTCCCTCCCCCTAACTTATTCCACGAATACCGGCTAGCTTCAAAAAGCGCCCGGAGCGACGCATATCTGCATGTCTTTTTCCCCTAAAACTTCTACAAACTTCAGCTATAGGCATATTCTTTTTCATTCGTATACAGATGCAGTAAACTCTTCTTACATTGATGAGTAAAAGAGGGATCAACACGTGAAACGAGTGCATAGCGACATTGTCCAGTTTCGGGGAAGCCATTATGATTTCGGCCGGATGCAGGGAGAACTGCTGAAGGAATCTTTGATTCTTCCCAACCGCCAAAAGCAACGAAAAGCTTCCAGCCGCCATTTGATCATAGATGAACAACGTGCCAGAAATATTTTATTGACATTAGCTCCAAGAGTTTGGGAAGAAATCAACGGCTTGGCCGATGCGCTGGAATGGCCCATGGATGAGGCCATCCGTGAGTTCGGCGGCTACTACTTGGAGTATACGCGAAGCGGCTGCTCTATCTACACGGAATCTGATTTCATGGTCCGCAATTACGATAGTTCGCCTGAAGGGTATGAAGGGCGATTCGCTTTGTATCAGCCGACAGACGGCGGATTTGCCACTATCGGACCGACCATGCAGATCACCGGCCGGACCGATGGGATGAACGAAAAAGGCCTTGTGATGGGCTATAATTTCATCAATCGCCGAAATTCGGAAGACGGCTTCATCTGCAATATGATCGGCCGCCTGATCTTGGAAAACTGTGCGACCATCGAAGACGCAGTCGCATTGCTGGAAGAACTGCCGCATCGCCGCTCCTTCAGCTATGTGCTGTTGGACCGCACCGGAAAATCCGTAGTCGTCGAAGCTTCGCCCCGTTCTGTAGTGGTTCGTGAATCGGCTGTTTCCACCAATCATTTTGAATTGCTGGTGGAGGAAAACCGCTACCAAACAGACGACTCCCGCAGAAGAGAACAAACGATGCTTGCGCAGCAGCAAAACCAGATCGACGCCTACAGCGCTTTCCGGCTCTTGAACGACTCGGATAAAGGCGTCTTCTCGAAAAAATACAGCACGGCTTCCGGGACTCTTCACACCGCTTCTTATTTCCAGCATAGCCTGGAAGTCGGATTCGCCATCGGCCCGGACCGCCTGCCGCTCATGCTTGATTTTGAGAAATGGCTGCAGGGCGAAAGATTGTACGCCAAACGCATCAACGGAAAAATCGATACACATCTGCCATTTGCCCATATGGTCGAGCTTTAATAACAAAAGGCGCCAGCAACTTAAATGCTGGCGCCTTTTTCTTGTTTAGGTAAAAACTGCTTATCCAGATGGGCAAAACCGATTTCTGTATCGATTGCTCCATGTACTTTCTGAATATCTAATTCTTTTCCCTTCAGCCAGCTGTCAAAATCAAAAACTGTCGGCTGTTGATTTCCGCCAAGCGCAAACCAGACACTCTTTTCCTTCGGCAAATAAAGAGAAGTGTGGATGGTACCTGCCCAACTTTTATACAGTTCTGAAAAGACTCCTTTGTCCGTATCATTGAACAGACGGAACGCCTGCAGCGCATCCTCTGTCTGGCTTTTCTGCGTATGGATGGCTTCCAGCCGGCCAAACGAGTCCTTCAGGTAGTTCCGGTTTTCGTGCTGCTGGATTTCAAAATGATTGGTGCAGACATTGCTGACCCGGACATCAACTGCCCGCGGACTGGCTTCAATGATCCGTGTTTCACCGCTTGGGTCAGTCACGATATAGCTGAACGATCCCCGGTGTGGGATTTCCTTGAGCAGCGCCACCGCCTCTTCGATGGTCGCGCAAGTTTCCAGAATGATGCGGCCGATCAGGTAACAGACAAACCCATCGCCGGGCTTTTTCCGGTGCGTGAAGTTATAGCCCATCGCCAACCCTTTTTCATTCATGCCATCCATTCGTCCCGTAATTCGTGAAGTCGGCCCGATGATGGCATAGCCCTGGTCATCCGGCTGAAACAGGCTGAAGCGCCCTTCGTAGGTTTGCGGATGAAAGTCGTAGTTCCGGACCATAAAATCCTGTCCGGTAAGAATTGAACAGCCAGATGGCATTGCATCGATCCGGTAGCCTCCAAAATCACGCACCACTTCCTCCATCGGCAATTCGAGGCTTTCCTGCAGACCGATCAGCTCTTCCCAGATTCCAGGGGCAAATTTACGGTAAGCCTGTTCCGTGTCTTCTAAGTCGATTTCAAACCTTGGCCTCTTCGCCTTCCATTGCTTTGTCCGATTGTCCAGGGTGATGCTGTCCTTTAAAAGTTCGCCTTGCCTGAAACCGAAATCGTAATGGCTCCCCCGGAATTCCAAAATATTACTATGTATGTGTCTCATCGAATTCTCCTTTTCACTGCAGAATCATCAATTATGTTTTAGCATACACATTTCCAGAACGAAACTCAAAAACTCCGTACTGCAATTAATCCCACTACAAAATCCTGTCCTATAAACGAATGGGACAGGACCAGCCACTGCATTCACTTTTCACCCTTCACACGCGCACCGCAATTCAGTATCCAATTTCTAAAAGTGCAGTGGCTATGTATCAGTTTTAAGGGCTTCTCCAGATTTCCTGTACTGGCGGACGATCCATTTCTCCAGTTCCACGATGATAAACACCGAAATACCGATTATAATCGGCCATATCCAAAACCGCGCTTCCAATGGAACTGTACCAAGCAGGATATTCATAAATGGAACATAGGTAACTGCGAGCTGCACAGCAATCAGAATTCCCGATACCAGGAACGCAATTTTATTTGAGAAAAAATCACGGTTTAACGCAAACTCTGTTTCACTTCGGCAATTGAATAAATACATCAATTGCGACATCACCAATGCCTGCAGCGTCATCGTATTGATGATCGCCGGATCCACCTGCTGGTTGTCCAAGAGCTTATTCATCAATAGAATTCCACCACAGATGACAAATGAAACAAAAGCGACCCGGAAAATATAATAAGGGCTCAGCAATTTGGAATTCGATTTTCTAGGAGGACGCTCCATGGCACCCTGTTCTAATTTCTCGAAGGCGATCGCCAAGGAGATGGTGACAGCGGAAATCATATTCACCCACAAAATCTGTACCGCCGTCAACGGCAAAGTCGTGCCGAACAGGATGCTGACAAAAATCAAAGCGCCTTCTGAAACATTCGTCGGCAAGATAAAAAGGATCGTCTTCTTCAGGTTATCGTAGACGCGCCTGCCTTCTTTCACCGCATTGACAATCGTACTGAAATTATCATCCACCAGCACCATTCGAGCTGCTTCTTTCGACACTTCCGTCCCTTTTATCCCCATGGCCACACCAATGTCTGCGCGTTTTAAAGCCGGTGCATCATTGACGCCATCTCCGGTCATCGCACAAACATGATTTTCAGCCTGCAGCGCTTTGACCAGCTGCAGCTTATTGTTAGGGCTGGTGCGCGCGAAGACATCGTAATTCAATGCAGCATGTGTCAATTGACGGTCGTCCATCCGGTCCAGCTCTGTGCCTTCAAGTACGCGTTTGCCGTCTCCTATGCCCATCTGAGCCCCAATGGCCACCGCTGTATCCTTATGGTCCCCAGTAATCATTTTCACAATGATTCCAGCCTTTTTGCATTGCTGTATGGCTTCAATGACTTCTTCTCGTGGCGGATCGATGATTCCAGCCATTCCGATCAAATTGAATCCGGATTCCATATCTTCCTGATCAATGGAGAGCTTAGAAGTGCTGACTTTTTTGACAGCAGCTCCTATCAGCCGCTCGCCTTTATTGGCATGCTGATACATCTTGTCCTGCCAGTTCGCTCCTTCTCCAGAAGAAGATTCCAAATCAGCCATCTTCAATAAACGCTCAGGTGCCCCTTTTACATATATCCATTTACCGTCGTCATTTTCGACTAAAGCTGCCATATATTTATAGCTGGAATCAAATGGGATCTTCGAGAGAATCGGAAGCCGCTCTACAGCATTCTCCGCTTTTTCAGCAAGTGTGATAAGGCAGCCTTCCGTAGCATCTCCGCTAATCACCCAATGTCCGTGTTCATCACATCTCAAATGTGCTTCATTGACCGTTTTAACAGCTGTTAAAAATCCTTGTAAATCTGGATAGTCTTCAAGATTTGCTGATTTATTATCATGATGAATCGCCCCTTTCGGCGAATAGCCGGTTCCCGTTACTGTAAACTCTTCATCTTTCAGCATCACAGACGTGACGGTCATTTCATTTTTCGTCAACGTTCCGGTTTTATCCGAACAAATTACAGTGACAGCTCCAAGAGTCTCAACAGATGGCAGATTGCGGACAATGGCGTTCTTTCCCGCCATGCGCTGTACGCCAAGCGCCAAAATTATTGATAATACAGCCGGCAGACCTTCGGGAATCGCTGCCACAGTCAATCCGATAATTGCCAACAGCAAATCGGCTGTTTCGTAATCATGGAATACATAACCTATGCCGAACATTACAGCTGCACTGATGACAATAATCAAGGAAATCACTTTTCCAAAAGCCGCCGTCTGCTTTAACAGCGGTGTCTGCAATTGATCGACTTCTTCCATTGAAGAGCTGATTTTCCCAAGCTCGGTATTTGCTCCGATCGCAACAACAATACCCGTTCCTGAACCAGAGGATACCGTTGTACCCGCAAACAGCATATTCAGACGGTCACCCAATCCGGTATCATCCGGCAGCACTGCCGAATTTTTTTCGACCGCTGTTGATTCACCTGTCAGTGAAGATTCCTCCACATTCAAATTGTCCGCTTCCAGAATCCGGATATCAGCAGGAATCCTGTCACCTGCTGTAAGCACCGCAATATCTCCAGGTACTAATTGGGCTGACGGCACTTCCCTTCTAACCGAATTCCGAAGCGTTGTGGCTTTCAATGACAGCATTTTCCGAATGCTGTCCAAGGCCTTTTCCGCTTTGCTTTGCTGGATATAACCGATGATCGCATTGATGACAACCACCATTAAAATCACTGCAGTATCGATATAATGTCCCAAAAATAAAGTGACGACAGCTGCTGCAAGCAGCACATAAATCAGCACATCATTAAAGTGCTTGAAAAATTTAATGAGTGCGGGGTCTTTCTTAGGTTCTGGAAGTTCGTTCGCTCCCAATTCCGCTTGCCGCTTGGCTACTTCTTCTTGATTCAGTCCGCTGTCCACATCTGTACCAAGGAGCTTCAGCAGCTCAGCAACCTCAATTCCATGCCAATTTCTTGCCTGCATAATCGTCCCTCTTTCCAATTTTCTGAATAGTATATTTCGTTCTTATTATGCAAACTATTATAGCATTTTAAACATAGCAATTAATGGAGAATCGACTAGAAGTGTCCTTGGCTTTTCAGATCTTCGATTTAAGAAAACACCAGTTTCTTACTAAATATTTATTGATCGTAAACCAAAGAAAAAAGGCCCAGACAATTAAGTCAGGGCCTTTTTTTTAACTTGCAATATACCGGCGGTCGGGGTCGAACCGACACTCCGGTGAAGGAACGGGATTTTGAGTCCCGCGCGTCTGCCAATTCCGCCACGCCGGCAAGTAATGATTTAGCGGACAAGAACTATTATAGCACATCTTATTTCATGCGCCAATACTTTATTAATATAACAGAAAAAATTTCTACTTAATTCTGTTCACCACTTTACTACAGGAAAAGCTAAGAAAAAAATAGAAATTAGCTGCCAATACTGCTGAAAACCCTGTTTCGATTAGTGAGGTAATAAACAGGATATTAACAGTTCCCATTCCATACCTGTCCTGGCACCTTGACCTACTTTCCATCATAGAAGTCAAAATAACGGTCTAGGACCAGTAAGAGAATCTGGCAGCATTAACAACTACTGCTGTACCCTTCGCTGCTAATCCATTGGCAGCTCGTCTCTCTCCTACGTAAGAATTGCCAGATGCCATTTGAAGTCCTCTAAGCCATTCCAAACGCCTCCATCGACATCACCTGCAGCCAAGCAGAGATTGGATAGACATATAAAAATCTTGATGCTGGAAATACTGCAAACAACAAAAAACCCCTTAACTACGATTACTCATAGTTAAGGGGTTTTTGGAAAGGGCAGGCAGGCCCTTTCATGATACCGGCGGTCGGGGTCGAACCGACACTCCCGTGAAGGAACGGGATTTTGAGTCCCGCGCGTCTGCCAATTCCGCCACGCCGGCAAATCATTATGGAGGCGGCAACCGGACTCGAACCGGTGATAAGGGTGTTGCAGACCCATGCCTTACCACTTGGCTATGCCGCCAAATATTGGAGCGGAAGACGAGGTTCGAACTCGCGACCTCCACCTTGGCAAGGTGGCGTTCTACCACTGAACTACTTCCGCATAAAGCTGGGGTACCTGGATTCGAACCAGGGCATGACGGGATCAAAACCCGTTGCCTTACCGCTTGGCTATACCCCATTAATATAAGATGGGGCGGACGAGGGGAATTGAACCCCCGAGTGCCGGAATCACAATCCGGTGCGTTAACCACTTCGCCACGACCGCCACTTTACTATTTATAAAACACATTTATTGAAATGAAAACATGGGGCGGACGAGGGGAATTGAACCCCCGAGTGCCGGAATCACAATCCGGTGCGTTAACCACTTCGCCACGACCGC
>NZ_CANMXD010000012.1:0-182600 GCF_947501725.1 uncultured Planococcus sp.
ACCGAAGTCATCTGATCGCAGCCTAGCTGCAGGGTACCTTTTTTTATAAACTGTCCACTAAATGGGGCGCGGATCAGACAGAGGGCTTCTTTTTTGTCGGTCATTCTATTCATTTACTGAAATGGCCAACTCTCACTGCAAACGAGCCTACCTGTTCCCAGTACTTCTCCACTCAAGTCTCAGTTGGAACTTCGACCAATACTGGCTCTTTGCGTGCAGCCTTGCCTTTCAGCGTTTCAATCAATCCGAACGAAATGAGAAATGCGATTAGATAAGAAATCGGAATGACGACCATAACAGCAGTCAATCCAAACGAGTCTGCCAGCACTCCGGATAAGCCGATCGAGAAGGCACCTACCAGTTCACCGATTCCCATGATGAGCGCATTGGCCGTAGCCATGACGGCAACCGGTACACTTTCAACCGGTATGATGCTTTGATAAAGGGTGTTCATTGCCAAAATGATTCCACCAAACAACACCAGAACCACCAGGCTTACTGCAGATTGCGGGAAGATGAATAAGACGAGCGGCGTCACCATTGCCATTGCCAGATAACCAGACATTGCCGGTTTTCTGCCGATTTTATCGGAAGAATAAGGAATGAATACTTGCCAGATGATGGTCAACAATCCAAAGAGTGAGAAGACCAAGCCCATTTGGGTATTGGACAATAAACTCACTTGCGTCAAATACAGCGGCAAGAATGCGTTGAATGTCCACATGGCACCCATGCAGAAGATACTGATGAGAATACAGATCAGGATATTCCGGTTTTTCACGCTGTTATAGATTGTGCTTACATTAAAAGCAGTAACCGCTTCAGTTTTCACGACAGCTTCAGGCGGCTTCACAAAACGAAGCATCAGCAAGGCGACAACGAAACTCGGAATACTGACGAACAGGAATGCATAACGCCAGCCCACCAATTCACCCAACTGCGTTACAACTAGTGGGCCAATAGCGACGCCGATGACTGCGGCTCCTGCATACACCAAGCCCATATTGCGTCCGAGTGTCGTCGGACGCGAAACGGAAGCCAATAGCGAGAGTGAAATCGGAAGAATGACCCCTTCACTGGCGCCCAATAAAGTACGGACAATCAGCATAAACGTGTAGGTTTCTGCAAACATCGTCAAAAGCGCCAACACGGACGTGACGATCATCGCCCAGAACAGGATCGTTTTTTTATGCCCTAAGCGATCCGAGAGAATTGCAAACGTCGGAGCTGCCAGGGCAAATCCTATGGTTTGCCACATATTGATTTGACCGATTTTTGTGTTCGACAAAGCGATGTCTTCGATGATAAACGGCATCAGCATCGAAATTGCCTGTCTATCCAAATAAAGAAAACCCCATGCGACGAAAAAGAGCATGACCAATACGGTTTCATAACTTAACCCGTTTTTAATTTTTGCCATTCTGTCAACCCCCTCGATTAGTCCGTTATTTTTGCTCCAGCCATTACTTCTTCCAACTCCGTCCCTCCGCATCCCCTTTCAGCTCTGTTTTGCACTAATTGAATTGTATGAGAAAGCGCTTTCAATTTATAGAATAAATACCTTCTGATTTTTTCAGAATTTCAAATAAACTTATTCGGTTTTTATTATTCATTTTAGGCAAAAAAAAGAAGCCATCTCATTTGAGAAGGCTTCCCGTTATGAATGTGGCATCATCACCTGTTTGGATAGACGCCAGTATGTCGCGGTATAGTTGTTCAGGCACTGCAGCTTTTCGCATCATGGCTTTCGGATTTCTTAAATCCACTCCATCGGAATGGATCAGAAACAAATCGTCCTCCACATATGTGTAAAGCTGAGTACGAAGTTTTTGCGGACGCCCTGACAAATAGCCCATGACCGGCAATGGATAGATGATTTCATCGGTAGCTTTACGGTACAGATAAAATCGGATATTGCCGACGCAGCTGTATTCAAGCGTCTTTTTATTGAAATCGACTTTAAAGATAGCCACGGCAGCTCCACGCTTCTGAAGCATTAATCCGTTAAAGCGATACATTAATTGATTGATTGTTTCATGATGGTATTCACGTAAAATTTGGGGAATGACTTGAGACGATTCACGCGCCACAGGTCCACTCCCTAATCCATCGGCTACAGAGCAAATGAAATACTCGTCCGTCAATACAGTATGGTAGCTGTCACCGGATTCATGATTCCCTTTTTTTGCTTCGTTGAAAATAAAAGCATCTACAAAACTATGCTGAATTTTCTCCACTACGAAACCCCACCGGCCGCTAAAATAGCTTCCTGCAATTTCTTAATGGCTTTTCTTTGCAAACGGGAAACATGCATTTGAGAAATACCGAGTTTATCTCCGGCTTCTTTTTGGCTCAGCTGCTCTATGTAAGTGAATTGGATGATCTGCTTTTCCCGTTCCGAAAGCACATTCATCGCTTCAGCTACAAGCATGCGCTGATCCGCCTTCTCATAACCATCATCTTCCTGGCCTACTACGTCAAACAATGTGACGGTACTGCCATCTGAATCCGCCTCCAAAGAGTGGTCCATTGAAAGTGCCTGATAGCTTTTGCCCATTTCCATCGCTTCCAACACATCGTCTTCTTCGACATCCAGATATTCGGCGATTTCCCATACTTGCGGCGAACGTTGAAGCTCTGTTGTCAGCACTTCTACCGTCGCTTTAATACGGGGCCCCAATTCCTTGATGCGCCGCGGAACATGGATCGCCCATGTCTTATCGCGTAAAAAGCGTTTGATTTCGCCGATGATCGTAGGCACAGCAAAAGCTTCAAAGCTGCGGCCATACGAAGGGTCGTAACGTCTGATCGCTCCTAAAAGCCCAAGCATGCCTACTTGCGCAATATCCTCGTGGTAAGATTTACCATTAGAGTATTTTCGCGCAATGGATTCTACAAGACGCTTGTAATTCAATACTAAATTAGTCTGGGCTTCTTCATCTTCTGTCTTTTGATAAGCTTCAATCCACTCAAGCACCTGCTCTTTAGTAGGCTGATTAGGATGAGACTGTTTCGACATCCTTCTCCACCTGCTCTCCTTCAACATGCTTTGTCATGAAGATTGTCACTCCTTCTTGATGATGAACTTTGACTTCATCCATCAATGTTTCAATCAAATACAAGCCGAGACCTCCTTCACGAAGAAAAGCACCTTCTTCTTGGTCATGATAAGGACCCACTTTTGCTTTAGTTTCTTCGAAGTTAAAGCTTTGTCCATGATCCGCTACCATAATCTCGATCTTGTCTTCATACAAGGCACAGCCAATGACAACTTCGCCTTCTTCGCCTTCTGCATAAGCATGCTGGACTGCATTGGTCACCGCTTCACTCGAAGCAATTTTCAAATCCTCTATATCATCGAACGAAAATCCGATACGGCTGGCCAATCCTGAAATGGTGAGTCTTGCGACACCAACGTATTGGGATTTGGCAGGAACTCTCATTTCTACATAATCGAAAGGACGCATATCAGTTACCACCCTTCCCGACTGATTCGATATCCATAATATCTCCTAGACCTGTAATATCGAAAAGCCGTTTTAATCGTGCAGAGAGCCCTTTTAACTTTACGTGTCCGCCATTTGAATTGACCGATTTATAAAAAGCTACAAAAACTCCCAATCCTGTACTATCCATATAATTAACGTCGGAAAGATCCAACTCTGCTTTCAATCCTTGGTGATTCTGATAATTTTCTAGTTTTTCCCGTAGGACCGGTGCAGTATGCGCATCAATTTCTCCGCGTACAAAGCCCTCAAGAATATTGTCCGATTCAGTTAAATCCACTTGAATATTCATTGTATTTCGACACCCCGTTTTTTTAAATTCAACCCCGCTTAAAAAAAGCTGTTCTAAGCATTAATACCACATTTGACCCATAGTTAAACCTGCTACTAGACTTTTTTGTATATCACCAAAGTAAAGTCATCTTGGAACTGCGCATTTTGCATGCGTTCAAGCTCATCATAGACATATTGCACAATGGTTTGTGCAGGCTCGTCTTTCTTCTGCTCAATCAATTCAAAGATAACCTCACGCTCGATAAAACCTTCATCGTTCCGGCCTTCTGTCACGCCATCAGTCATCATAATCACGAGATCGCCTTTTTCCAGATCGACAGTATGCTCTTCATAGACGGCGGCCGGAGATACACCCAGCAGCAACCCTTTTGCAAACAGTTCGCTGAACTCTTGGTCTTTGGCTCGGTAAAGGATAGCCGGCTCATGCCCAGCTGATCCGTAAGTCAAGCGCGCCTGCTTGGCATCATAATTGCCATAGAACATGGACACGAACATCGAATCATCGACACTTTTTTCTACAATCCGATTGATGACACTCAAGACGTCTTTCGGAAGTGCATGGGTGCTGCTCAAGCTGTCCATACCGAATTTAATCATAGACATGCAAAGAGCAGCCGGAAGGCCTTTGCCGATTACATCCGCAACCGCCACCCCGGCATAGCCGTCATGATCACTGACAAAATAAATATAATCCCCGTTCATTTTTCGCGCAGGGATAGAAAGAAGGCCGATATCCAAACCTTCCAATAGAGGCAATTTAGTTTTCAACAGCGTTTCCTGAACGTTGGCAGCAAGATCCATTTCCACTTTCAGCTCTTCCTGCTGTTTCAGGAGACTTTGCCGCTCCTGAAGCGCCAAGCCATAGTTGATCATCATTTCAATCAGAAAATCAAAAGAATGCCACACAACATCCGGCAACTCACCGTACAGTTCTTGAATCGCCGCTTTGTGCATGCTGATGACTTCTTCAGGTGCGATATTCTCTAAAATCAGCTGCCGGCTGAAATTTTGGCCGACATACAGATTTTGTTCACTCTGTTTTTTCATGTATTCATTTAGAATCTCTTTATACTGATTCTCAATTTCTTGAGCCATTGGGTGTTCCCCCTAACGAAGCCACTTGGTAGCTCTTATATCTGTACCTTCGCCTAGTATCGTTTCGATTTTAAAGTCGTCCATTAATCGTTTGACACCTGGCAGTCCCGCCCCTAGTCCACCGGAAGTCGTAAAACCATCTTCCATGACTTTGCGGATATCCGGAATTCCCGGACCGCTGTCTGCAGCTATGATCAGGATTCCTTTCACGCCGTTTTCTGTTAATTGTTGAATTTCGATTCTGCCTTTACCGGCATATAAGTAAATATTGCGGGCAAGCTCGCTGATGGCCGTTGTAATACGGGCCTGGTCAACTGTGCCAAAGCCAAGCTCTTTCGCTACATTGCGTCCGAGTTGTCTTGCAGCTACAATATCCCATTCTGTCAAAATTTCCACCGAGGACTGGTCGCTCATTTTTAAGCCTCCAATTCCAATTGAAGTTTATCTAAACCATTTTCTAAATCCAGTGCTGTCATAACGTCTTCAAGTCGAATTCCTAACTCGATCAAAGTGATAGCGACTGCTGGCTGGATACCGGTAATGACTACTCGGGCCCCCATCAGGCTTGACATACTAATGACGTCTCCCAGAACTTTCGCGATAAATGAGTCGATGAAATCAATGGAAGTCAAATCAATCACGACACCTCGCGCACTTGTTTCATGCAGTTTGGTCAGTAAATCCTCTTGAAATTGAAGAGCTGTCTGGTCGTCAAGCTCCCATTGGATCGAAACAATCAATGTATCTCTTAACTTTAAAATCGGAATTCTAAAATTCATCAGTCTTCAACCTCCACAATTTTTCGGTTTGTCCAAGCCAATGCCTGTTCCACGCCTCGCTGTAAAGTGCTTGTTGTCGTAAAGTCGTTCAGGTTGATGCCGAGCGTGACAATCGTCTGGGCAATCTCAGGTCGAATTCCGACAAGCATGCATTTCGCTCCAACCAGACGCACAGCATCTGCTGCCTGGATAATGTGATGGGCGACCATTGTGTCCACTACCGGTACACCGGTGATATCGAGCAACACAACTTCTGCCCGATGTTTGACGACACCTTCCAACAGGTTCTCCATAATCAATTTCGCCCGCTCTGTATCAATTGTTCCGACAAGCGGCATGACCGAGACTTTCTCAAAAACCGGAATAAGCGATGCTGAAAGTTCCTGCAACGCGATCTTTTGGAGGCTGACCGTGCGTTCCCATGTCTTGGAGTATGCCTCGATGGTGCTGTTGCGGATCGGCGAGATCCACTTGTTGAACTCTTCTACAAATGCGGCAATATTACTTTCGTTAATAATGCCTTCTTTGGTCATGCCTTCATAGACGATCTCAGCGAAATGATTGATTGCTTTCGTAACGAATGTAATGGACCATCCAAGGCGAACTACCTTTTCCGCAAAATCGATTAATCGGCTTTCATATGCTTGATGGCTTTCAAGCAAATTGGATATCATCAATTCAGCGAATTCATGGCTTGTCTGATTCATCAGTTCTGTGGGCATCACCTGAAAAGAACGTTCCTCTTTCTCGTTCTTCATTTTTTCTTGCCATTGTGAAATAATTTCAGTTAAATTGCCCTGTATATATTGAGCCATCTGTTTATTCATATGGATTAAAAACCCTCCCTGCGACACTATGTATCTTAAATTTTATCTGCTACTCTTTATTGTATCGGAAATTCGTTTTTTTCACATCTTTTTTGTCGGCTAGTCTATTTTCTAAAAAAAGACACCTCGAGAAAAATTCTCAAGGTGCCTTTCAAGGAGTATGTATGCTTAAAATTTTACCAGGCCAACACTGATTTCCAGTGCCTCGTCTACTTTTTCCATCAACGTGTCATCAAGTTGGGTGATTTTATCGGTCAGCCGAGACTTATCAATAGTCCGCAATTGTTCAAGCAGAATGACTGAATCACGTTCAAAGCCATATTTCTTGGCATTGATCTCTACGTGAGTCGGCAATTTGGCTTTTTGAATCTGCGCAGTAATTGCAGCAATGATTACAGTAGGACTGAAACGATTGCCTATATCGTTTTGAATCACCAGGACAGGACGGGTCCCGCCTTGCTCAGACCCGACGACCGGTGATAATTCTGCAAAAAAAACATCCCCGCGTTTTACAATCAAGTTGTCACCCTCCGCTTACGAGTCGCACTGTCGTGTGCTCCGCTTCGTACTCAGCGTGAGAACATTCACAAGCAATCGATAGATTGATCTGTGACATCTCCACGTAGCCCTTGATCATCGCTTCCCGAATATGATATGAGTCGTACAGGTTCTTAGTCACCCGGTGCGTGGAAACATAAATATAATCTCCACTTTCTTGAACACGTTCATCTGAATGAGTTGTCAACTCTGAAATAAATTGTTTTGGTAACTTTACAACCACTTCTTTTGTCTTTGACTTCTCGTACACAGCCGACACCTCCGAAAATCCCGTTCTTCTGCCTTTATCTTTCTCATCTTAACATTGTATCGGGTTCCTGAAAAGGTAAATCGGAAACTTTGGTGCTGTCCGAGTATACTCGAGGCACCCGTTTCGTTAAAATACACGGGATTTCATAAGGGATCGTTTCCAGTCTGCGCGCCCATTCGTCGATGAAAATACGCTGTCCGCCCTGAGCACCGATCAGTTGCACTTTTTCTCCGACCGGTAGTTTTTCAGAAAGCCGAATCATGCATTGATCCATGCAAATCCGGCCCACAACCGGCACGCGCTGTCCTCTCACTAAAACTTCCTGCCCCTGCAGTCCCCGGAGCATGCCGTCCGCGTAACCGATCGGCAAGGTCGCAATCCATTCGTCCTGCTCGGCATGGTAAGTCGCCCCGTAGCTTAGCCCTTCACCAGCTTTCACTTTTTTCACATGGATGATTTCCGTTTCCAAGCTAAGCGCCGGATGGAGTTCAAATGACATTTCCTTGCCTACATAAGGGGATGGCGCGATGCCATACAATGAAATTCCTACGCGCACCGCGTTACAAGCCAATTCCGGATGCATGATGGCCGCTGCGCTATTGGAGACATGGACCATGACGGAAGGATCATCCAATTTATCGATTACGCTATTCATAGCGCCCACTTGCCGGCTGAACAACGAAGAATTCTCTTCATCCGCTGTGGCAAAATGAGTGAAAATGCCTTTAAAATCAAAATCATGATCAGCAATAAAACCGAAGGCTTCATCCACCTCGTCCAATTGGATGCCGATGCGCCTCATTCCGGTATCTACCTTCAAATGGATCTTCAATGCGTCCAAATCAGGTGCCAACTGGACTGCCGCCATAGATAGCCAATCAAGAGAAACAGCCGTAACGATAATATTGTGCTGCTGCGCGAACGGGATGAAATTCGGCGGAGTCGCGCCAAGGACCAGCAATTCCGTGTCGATGCCCTCTTTCCGCAGAAAAAGAGCTTCATCCGGGGTTGCCACTGCCAGCAAGCGGACACCATTTTCAATCGCCGTTTTCGCCACTGCCAAAACACCATGCCCGTAAGCATCGGCTTTTATTACTGCTATCACTTCAGCACCCTTGCTTCTTTCCTGAAAAGCGGTTAAATTCTTTTTGATTGCACCTAAATCAATGACTGCTTTTGTCGGACGATAATATTCTGTCATCGTAACACCACCCAGTTAATTTGTTTGTAAAAGAACTTGCGCTGCTGCAAATTCCTTTGAATGCGTAATGGAGACCAGGCCCGTTTCCTTGTTCTGAAAATAAACGGAAGGCTTGCCTTTGCTGTCTTTCCGGATTTCAATGTCCTGAAAAGAACAGGCCCCGCCAATTCCGGTTCCTTTCGCTTTGGAGAACGCTTCTTTGGCTGCAAAGCGGCCAGCCAGAAATTCAACTTTCCTTGCAGCAGTTAACTGAATGTATTCAGCATGCTCGGATTGTGTTAATACACGCTCACGAAATTTCGCTGATTTTACATCCAATCGCTGGATCCGTGACAATTCAACGATATCCAACCCGATTCCTGTAATCATAAATGTTTCTCCTTTCAATCGCAAACGGGTAACAGGTATAATTAAAGATATGAAATAGAGGTGACTAAATGTTTATTCGAACAGAAAGCTTTAAGCAATACCTGCGCCTGTATCCGGTTGTTTCCACTTTGATGGCCCTTAATCTGTTGGTCTATGTACTGACATGGCTTCCTTTGCTTGGTGACTGGCTTTACTTTTATGGTGTCGGCTCCAACTTCTACATTGCAGAAGGCCAATGGTGGCGTTTCTTTACACCGATGTTCCTGCATGGCGGATTGATGCATTTGCTGTTTAATATGTTTTCACTGTTCCTGTTCGGACCTGAATTGGAACGTTTAACCGGTAAAGTCCGCTTTATCACGATCTACCTGCTGGCAGGATTCTTCGCTTCAGCGGCCACCTACTTTTTGCAGCCGCTCGATTATGCCCACGTAGGAGCAAGCGGTGCGATTTTCGGAGTGTTCGGCGCATTCGGTGCATTGGTGTATTACGGCGGACGCGCTCTGCCTCAGCTAAAACAAATTATACTCCCAATTATCGTGATTAGTATAGTGATGACTTTCTTGACTCCCAACGTTAACGTGACAGCCCATATCGCTGGAATGATAACCGGATTCCTAATCGGACTCAGTTATTTCCATCCAAAGCGAATCGTCAGTTGGCGTGCAAAAAAATAAAGACAGCCGGAATAAAAATTCCGGCTGCTTTTTTTGCGGAAAATCGGGTTTGTTCAATCCTTTATTTCTCTGGTGCTGGAAGGTTCGTACCATGACAAGATTCGGCTGGCATCGTCTTTTTCCATATGAGGTGTTGATGCAGTGGCCCCCATCATGCCCGATTTGATCGTTGAGTTGATCGAAGCAATCCCTTTACGGCGCTGGAAGAAACTTTGCGTCACTTGAACAACTTGCACCCGCTTCTTCAGCATAAAGAATTGGTGTTTGCTGAGCCCCCTGAATTGCATCGTCAATTGGCGTTCTCCCAGCGCATACCCCACGGTCCGGTGCTGCCAGATTCCGATGGCGATAATGACGGGCACAAAAATCAATGCAAGCAGGCCGTAAGGATAGAAAAAATAGCCTATCGCAGCAAATACCGGCGACAACCAGAGCAAATCCAGACGATAGAAAAAGTGAACGCTGCGCTTCGGAGCCTTGACCAATTCCGGTTTCCATTCCAGCTCAGGAAACAACTCAGCCAGGATGGGAATCATCCGATTTGCTTTGACCAAAGGAAACAGGCGGATCTTCTCATCTTTGTCCCCGATTGATCCTCCTGCACTTTCAACCAATACTGTAGCGTATCCGAAAAGCTCACGCAAAGGGTTCTGGCTTACCTTGATGCCTTGAACGCGCTTCAGCGGCACGGAAACTTTTTTCTTTTCCAACAACCCTCGGGTGATATAGATATGGTCCTCATCTCGCTGGATGGTAAATTGGTAATTCGCCACGATGGTCATAATGACCGAGATGATCCAAGCGATCAATAACACAAAAAAGATGGTCAATGCGACGATCAATGCACCAAAACGCAGAAACAGCATGACTTCTTCGTAAATCGCATCATACGGAATCAGTTCGGAAAACTGGGAAAGGAAAATCGCAACCGCTGAAATCACGACCCCAATCCCACCCGAAGTGGTTGCAAGAATCAATAATTCCTTCATGGACATGCGGTAAAGTACCTGTGCCTCTTTTTTAGGTGGCGCTTCCACTTGTTCCACCGGCCCCATTACTGCAACGCCTTCTTGGGGAAGCGGGTGTTTTGCTTTCTCCATCTCGTTTTCGATGCGGTCTGCATCTTCGCGCGAAATAGCTGTCAATTCGGCTTCGGCCTGCCCGACCTTACCTGAGCCACCAGTCTCCACTTTCACTTTCACCAAACCAAGTGGCCGATGAAAAATACCTTCTGTATAATTCAAGCTCTGGATCCGGTCAAAAGGAATATACCTTTTTTTCTTTACAAAAAGGCCGTATTCAATGCGCAATTCCCCGTCCTCAAACCAGTAGACAAAACGTTTCCACTTGATGATTCCACCAATCAGCAGGAAGACCAGAACAACACTGCCCACTATTATTGGAATCAAACCTTGCCAGCCCTGGTTGAACATCGAACTGACTCCGCCGTCCCTGAATATATTGACACCAAAAATGATGATGAACGGAACAATCAATTCTTTTAAGCCTTTGATGAAATTCAGAAATGCCGAAATGGGATGCAGCTTATAGCGTTCTTCATACATCATCTTCCGCCACCCTTGCCAATACGGAAATTCTGGCTCTCAGCTCATCTGCTTCCGCTGTTACAAGCGCAGGAATTGTATGAGTGGTTGCCGCTGTTGAAATCGAAATTTCCGCTAAATCATATTTCCGCAAAATCGGGCCTTGTTCCGTATCGACGTGCTGAACACGCACCATCGGCACTAACGTCCGGGTAACGATGAATAAGCCATGCTGCAATTCGATTTCCTGTTCCCTCACCTCATAACGCCAGCGTTGCCAGCGTATTTTTGGAAATAAGTAAATAAACAGGAAGCCAAATAGCAGAATTACTGCTGCATAAGCAGCGTACAGCCATTGCGGCCAGTCAAAAAAGTACGTTAAAACGCCTGCTCCAATTGCGATCAATGCGATCACCGCAGTTTCCATACTGCCGTAAACACGCCAGACGGTTAATCCTTTTCGTGAAATTTGATTTTTCGGTTGGTTGTCCATTATATTCTCTCCAATCGCGTGCTTACCCATTATACGATTTACTCATCTAAACGTTTCAGTCAATTGTAACTGAAATCCGGACAGCAAAAAAGGGCGTATGCCAAACAGTTTCCTGTTTGGCATACGCCCTTTGGATGGATCGGTATTAAGATTCGCTGCGGCGAGTCGTACGTCCTGGACGTCCGCCACCGCTTCCGCCTTCACGGCGTCGGCTTGCGCCTGAGCTCGCTCCACGGCTTGAAGATGGACGAGATGATGATGAAGAGCGATTGCCTTTATAGCCGCCGCCTCCGCCACTGCGTCCGCTTCCGCCTTTACCTTTATATCCGCCGCCTCCGCGTGATGGCAAAGGACGTTCTTCGGAAATAGAGACTGGAACATCTTCCGGTTCTTTAGTCATTGTTTTAAGAGCCGCTGCAATCAAGTCAACTGCTTCGTGTTTTTCCAACATTTGAGTCGCAAATTCACGATAGTCGCCAAGATTGTTTTTCTCAGTCATTTCAACTAATTGCTCCATAGCAACGCGTTTTTGGCCAAGTACAGCCTCGTCAGCTGTTGGTGGTACCAAAGCTTCCATTTTTTTCTTAGTTGTACGTTCAACAATTCCAAGGTAGCCCATTTCACGTGGAGTTACGAACGTGACAGCTACTCCTTTTTTGCCTGCACGGCCAGTACGGCCGATGCGGTGAACATAGCTTTCAGGATCTTGAGGAATATCAAAGTTGTATACGTGTGATACGCCTGAGATATCAAGTCCACGAGCTGCTACATCTGTTGCAACTAGGATATCGATTTTGCCTGCTTTGAACTGCTTCAAAACGGACATACGTTTTGCTTGGCTCAAGTCGCCATGAATTCCTTCAGCCAAATAGCCACGGATATTCAAAGCTTTAGCTAATTCGTCAACCCGACGTTTTGTGCGTCCGAAAATGATCGCAAGTTCAGGCTGTTGAACATTCAAAAGACGTGAAAGAACATCGAATTTTTCGCGTTCTACTGCTTTAACATAGAATTGCTCAATGTTTTCAACAGTCATTTCTTTTGATTTGATTTTAACGATTTCAGGAGTCTTCATGAATTTCTCTGCAATACGGCGGATTGCATCCGGCATAGTTGCTGAGAACAACAAGGTCTGGCGAGTATCAGGAACACTTGCCATGATTGTTTGAATGTCTTCGATAAAGCCCATGTTCAACATTTCGTCTGCTTCATCAAGGATCAATGTGTTTACATTATCCAATTTAAGAGTACGGCGGTTGATATGGTCTAATAGACGTCCTGGAGTACCAACGATAATTTGCGGACGGTTTTTAAGTGCACGGATTTGTCGGCTGATTTCCTGGCCGCCGTATACTGAAAGGATACGCACGTTTTTATCTTGGCCCAATCTGTAAAGTTCTTCAGAAACCTGGATTGCCAATTCGCGTGTTGGTGCGATGATCAATCCTTGAACATTACCGTCTTTAGTGTCGATTTTTTCAATCAAAGGAATACCGAACGCAGTTGTTTTACCAGTACCAGTTTGTGCTTGTCCGATAATGTCCTTGCCTTCCATTCCAAGACGGATAGTTCCCTCTTGAATCGGTGTTGCTTCTTCAAACCCCATGCGTTTTACGGACTTTAAAGTTGTTTCGCTAATATTTAACTCTGAAAATTTTACCAAATTTTTTCAATCTCCTTTTGTCTTCATCTGATTTACAAATGGTGTACATTTTAGATGAATTCGTGACAAGGTCGAGCCTTTATGAGGAAGTTTCACGTCGAAAATCATACTCTGTAGTTTTAAGTCAGAGGGGATGTGTGAACAGGAAAAGCTCGGGCTTTGCCGAGCGGTCTGATCGGCGGGTGTTTGATGCCCTATCTATAGAACAAACCGTTTTGCTCAAAAAAATACTCTTCACAGGGAAGAGTAATTCAAAAATGTATCCATTGCTTTCAAAAGAATACCATGTTTTTTTCCTATTTGCAATCAATACGCAAAGGTTCTAATAATCAGTTTACTCTGCGCCTTTATTCATAAACTCAAAAACTTTCTTGAACCAATCGTCACAGTCGTCGCTGTAACAGATCAAATGCTTGCCGGTTTCTGAATGGATCATGCATTTTTCTGTTGAACCGATGTGGTCATGGATGAAGTCAGCGGCAGAAGCGGGAACTACGCTGTCCTTGCCTCCCTGCACGATACAAACCGGAACTTTGATCTTATCGTAATAGGGTTCAACCATTCTGACAACCCGCAGAAACTCCACGGCTGAGCTGACAGGTGTATTCATCAGTTTGTATTCATATAGATGATAAGATGAATTTTTCGCTATTTTCCCAGATAACACATCTCGCATCGCTTCCTGCACTTCCTCAAAAATCTGCGCAGGACTGATGTATTTGGCTGCCGCACTCAGCAGAACAAGCCGATCGACCTTGTAGCGCATGGCTAGATACAGCGCAATCAATCCGCCCATCGAAAAGCCGACAATGATGATGCGGTCCGCTGATTTTTTCAGCTTTTTCAATGCCAACTCCGCTTCCATCATCCAGCTTTCAGCTGAAATATTTTTTAAGGCCAATTTTTCACCATGTCCTGGAAGCGTCGGTATTTCCACGATCCAATCGGTCTCACCGGTTAAAAAATCAGCAAACGGCTCAACTTCAAACGGGCCTCCTGTAAAGCCATGGATACAAAGAACCCCGGTCTTCAAATTGCTTCCCTCTTTTCATCGCTTAACAGCACAAAGCTTTTCAGCCCCTACACTGCCATCTTCTTTATTGTCCGGTGAAAGGTTCAATCACTTTCTCCAGCGCCATACCACGGGAACCTTTCACTAATATGACCGCGTCTTTGTTGGTATATCTTTTCAACAAATCGATAATCGGTCCGTAGTCGTCTTCACTCCACAGCAATTTGCCGTTATAGGCCGGCTTCAGTTTATCATACAGCCATTTCATGCGCGGTCCATAGAGGCAGACCCCGGCAAGGCTATCTGAAATGTAATTGCTCAGCGCTTCGTGATAGCTTTGTTCGTCGTCTCCAAGTTCAAGCATATCGCCAAGGACGATCCACTTCTTGTCTTTCATCGTTGTTTCACGAATGAAATTCAATGCTGCATTCATCGATGAAGGAGCTGCATTATAGGCATCATTGATGAAAATGGCTCCGTTATCCGCTTGGATCATCTGCATGCGCATGTCGGTCAAAGCCGCGTCTTTCAAGGATTTGCGGATTTGCTCCTCTGACAGGCCTGCTTCAAGAGCGATCAAAATGGCGGCCAGCGTGTTCTTCACCTGATGCTCACCCAATACAGGAATGGTGAAGGCGGCATCTATGATTCCGCTCACCATAAAGCTGCTGCCATTTTCAGTCGCTTTAATATCCGTTACCGTCAATTCGTTGTTGTCATCGAATCCAAAAGAGACTGCCTGTGGGAAAGATTCCATAAACGGCTGCAGCAGCGGCTCGTCTCCGTCATAGAAAAGTTTGCCGTGTTGCTGCAGGCCTGCAGTGATTTCAAACTTCGCTTCGGCTATCGCTTCACGTGATCCAAGATCCTGCAGATGCGCTTCACCGATATTGGTGATGATGGCGTAATCGGGACGCGCCAATTCAGACAGAAACTCAATCTGCCCTTTGCCGCTCATGCCCATTTCCAGAACAGCAACTTTTGTGTCTTCGTCCAAAGACAGGATGGTCAACGGCAAGCCCAATTCGTTATTGTAATTCCCCTGGGTTTTTTGCACTTTGAAATAAGGCTTTAAAACACTCGCCACGAGATCTTTTGTCGAAGTCTTGCCATTGGATCCAGTGATCCCAATGACAATCGCAGACAATTCATCGCGGTAGGCTCTAGCCATTTCCTGCAAAGCAACTTCACAGTCATCCACGAAAAGCAGAGGCAGATCTTCCGGTGCCCCCGGCTCGTCGCGCTGCCATAAAGAAGCTGCTGCGCCTAGTTCGATAGCTGAACGGACATACTTATGCCCATTCACTTGTTCGCCACGGAAAGGAATGAACAAATCGCCCGGCTTGAGCGTTCTCGTGTTGATCGAGACCCCCGTAACGTCAAAGCCTTTTAAATTAGTTTTGATATCCAGCCATTTGGCTACTTGCTCAATCTTTTTTTTCATTTGGCTTCTCCACTCAATCTATTTTAACTTGCAGTAATTGCTTTTCTTCATGCCGCTCAATCGCTAAAGCGATGAGGCGTTCAATCAGTTCCGGATAAGGTAAACCCGTATGTTCCCAAAGCAAGGGGAACATACTGTAAGGCGTAAAGCCAGGCAAGGTGTTCACTTCATTGATCAAGATTTCATTGGCTTCTGTCACGAAAAAGTCTGCACGGACAAGCCCGGAGCAATCCAGAATTTTGAATGCTTTTTTAGCGTCCGTCTCCAATTTCGCGTAGACTGCATCATCCAATTCAGCTGGAATGATCATGGCGGTGTTGCCGTCTTTGTATTTCGCCTGATAATCATAGAAGGCTTTCAATGGTTTGATTTCTCCTGCTACTGAACAGGACGGCTCGTCATTTCCAAGCACGCCAACTTCGATTTCACGCGCAACTACCCCTTGCTCAATCACGATTTTACGGTCGAACTTCAGAGCCTCTTTGATTGCGGCAATCACTTCTTCCCGATTATCCGCTTTGCTGATGCCGACACTCGACCCTAGATTAGCCGGTTTCACAAAAACTGGCCAAGCGAGTTCCGCTTCGATTTTATCCAGCCAAAAATCCTGGTTTTTATCCCAGTCTCTTCTTATAAAATACACATAAGGCGTTTGTTCTAAACCTGCCTGCTCAAACAATTGCTTCATCACGACTTTGTCCATGCCTGCGGAAGATGCCAATACCCCGTTACCGACGTAGGGAATATTCATGACTTCAAGAAGGCCTTGAACGGTTCCGTCTTCTCCGTTCGGTCCGTGCAGCAAAGGAATGATGACATCCAACGCCTCCCTGCTTTGTGCCGGAAGGAATCCGGAAATATCATTCGGCTTCGAAGATTCTCCATTCAATTGAAGCTGCTCGATCGTTTTTGCCGTTTCTTCAAGACGGGCACCTTTTCGCCATTCTCCATCTTGCGTAATGTAGATTGGATAGACTTCGTATGCATCAAAATCAATTGCTTTTGTAACTGCCAGGGCTGTAGACAGAGAAACTTCATGCTCTGCCGATTTGCCGCCATATAATAAACCGATTCTTTTTTTCATCCAAGAAACCTCATTTCATTATCCATATTGCTTAGTTTATCACGAACCCACAGGGACGAATAATTTTTTCATGTCAGCCACCGAAAATTTTTAGACCGGCTACTCCTGCAATAATACAGGATAGAAAAAATAATTTCGCTGGCTGGCGGCTTTCGTCAAAGAACAGCATCCCGACCAAAACACTTCCAGCTGCGCCGATGCCTGTCCAGACTGCATATCCTGTTCCGAGTGCAATAGTCGTCAGAGCAAGTGACAATAAATAGAAGCTGAGCGCGCCTGTCAAAATGGTCAACCCTGTATATAATTTCACTTTAAAGCCATCCGATAACTTCATCGTCGTGACAAAAGCGACTTCAAATATTCCAGCAGCAATCAAAATCAGCCAATCCATCACGGCTCCACTCCTTTACCGGATGCTTCTTTCCCATCCATCACTTTTAAACCGATAATGCCGAAGAGCAATAAGCTTAAGAAGAACAGTTTCTCCATGCTGGCATTTTCATTGAATATCCAAATGCCGAGAACGGCTGTGCCTGCAGCACCGATGCCGGTAAAAACTGCATAAGCTGTTCCGATCGGGATTGTTTTCATCGCTATAGCAAACAAGAGAAAACTGATGACGATAAAAATCAGCGTAATAATAGAAGGGGTTAAATTCGTAAAGCCATCAGCAAGCTTCAAGCCGATTGCCCACACAATTTCCGTGACTCCTGCAATCAAAAGGTAAATCCAAGCCATTTGGTTCCCTACTTTCATTTTAAACCTGCTCCACTTTCAGCCATCGACCGAAAGGCAGCCCGAAAAAAATAATACCTGTTTCCAGGTATCATTTCCATACTTTTTGTTTTCTGTCATAGATGATCTTACGTGAAATCCCCTGTTTTGTGTATTCTTCAATATCGGACCAAAACTCATCTAGAAAAGAGATTTCCTCCACCGGCCGAACATGCAATTCGATTGTGTTTTTCGTTTTTTCGGGGTCAGCCAGAGAAATGAGTACGCCTTCACGGTAATTCTTTTTCAAGGATTGCAGAATTTCAGAAGGCAATTCCGGAATCAGGTCTTTAGATTTCCGGCGCCAGAAATTCTGCCCATTTTCTTCCCGGCGAATCAAATACGTAAAATAATTTCCGACAAGCTCATTCAGGCGTTCTAATTTGCGGAAGTAAATTTTTGTGGTTTCTTCTTCTTCGCTGGACAAATAGACGAATTCATTTTGAAGAGTCGAATAGAACGGGGATTTAACCGGTTCTTTTTTATGGCCGATGTACAGCAATTCGGCTTGTTCCTGTGGTGTCAGGGAATTTAATTGCTTTTCACTTCTAAAATCAACCCAGCAAAATTCGCTTTTTTTGTTTGCACGTGCTTTACGCAGCTGCCCAAACTCTTCCTGCGTAGCGAATTCCATATGCGTGTGCATGTTAAAGGATGCATCTTCATATGGGTGCTTCAACAGCAGCAAATTTTTAGGCAGTTTCATGGCATCCAAAAAATGGGCGAAGGTAAGTCCGCTGAATAAAGCAAATTGATCGGATTCGTTTAGGTAAATATATAAATGCTGTATGTAGGCGTCCGTGTTCAACGGTTTTTTCACCATATCCCCCACTCCATTCCATTTCTTATTATACGACCAAAAGGGCTAAATATGAAACATACCTGCTCCAATTGCGTCATTACTTTTGTCATGCGCATATTACAGATATATACGTTATAATATATTCCGACTCATAATAATAAAAAGTACAGGTGAAATTACATGCAAACAAACAAAAGCTTCACCGATCGGCTTGACTGGTCGCTGGCTTTCATCTTATTCCTATTCTTCATCGTCAGTCTCGTGGCGATTTCCTCTGCCCAGACTTCGGGTCAATATTTAACTAACTTTGTGCCGAGGCAAGCTTTATTTTACATCATCTCTGTCGGAATGATCGGGGTACTGATGTATTTTGATCCAGAACAATATAAGAAGATGGCTTATTATTTATACGGTTTCGGCATCTTCCTGCTGATCGTATTGATGATTTCGCCAGATGGCGTTGGCCAAATCGCCCAACCGGTCAACGGTGCCAAAGCCTGGTTCCATACACCCTTCGTCAATATCCAACCAGCTGAGTTCATGAAAACCTTCTATATACTAGCGTTGGCGAAAATGATTTCTTCCCATCACGAGGAAAACCTGATAAAAACCATCAAATCCGATTTTTACTTACTGGGTAAAATCGGCCTTTGCCTTGCTATTCCTCTTGGCTTTATCCTGCTGCAGCCGGATTTAGGGACTGCACTCGTATTTATCGCCATCACTTTGGCCATCGTAGTGGTTTCGGGAATCTCCTGGAAAATCATTGTTCCAAGTTTTGGCGGTGTTGCAGTCATCGGAACTTTGCTGTTGTGGATGACCATCAATGCCCAGAACTTCCTGTCCAGTGCGTTTGGTTTGAAACCTTATATGTTCGAACGAATTTACACATGGCTTGACCCTTACTCTTATGCTGAATCGGGCGGGTATAATTTGATTGCTGCGATGAATGCCATCGGATCTGGGGAAGTTTTCGGAAAAGGCTATCAAGGTCGCCAGGTCTATGTTCCGGAAAACCATACCGATTTCATCTTCACTGTGATCTCGGAAGACTTTGGGTTTATCGGAGCCAGTGCCGTCATCATCCTATTCTTTATGCTGATTTATCACTTGACGAAAATCACACTGCAATTCAAAGATACATTCAGTACGTATGTATGTGCAGGGATCATCGCCATGATCACGTTCCATGTATTCCAAAATATCGGCATGACCATCCAGCTATTGCCGATCACGGGGATTCCGCTTCCTTTCATCAGTTACGGAGGCAGTTCGCTGATCGGAAATATGCTGGCACTCGGAATCGTCTTCAGCATGAAATTCCACCATAAGAATTATATGTTCGATAAAAACAAAAAATAAAAACTCCGACGTCCTGCGTCGGAGTTTTTATTGTTGCGATTGGGTTTGGATCGGTTGTGGCAAGGCAATCGCCTTTATTAATTCCACGCGGGATTTTGTGATTTTTGCTTGGATTCCAAGTTTCGATAAATTTGAAACAATGTTGCGAACATCTACGTTCTTCGCCATCCATATCACCTCTTTGTATTTTTCATTACATATAAGGACGTATAGAAACTTGCCATGTTTCAAGGACAAGGTATAAATCGTTGACTTTTTTGTGTCTATGCTTATAATACCATCATTTCAGGATTTTAAACTTATCATTTTGATGACAATTGCGAAGGTGGTGTAAATCAATTGATTTGCATACCCCCATCAGGTATACTATAGTTAGAAATAAGATAGGAGGATCTTCAGATGAGCGAATTGATCGAAGAAACCTTAGTAGTGGATAACTCTTGTCGAAAAAGTCACCATCCTCCTTCTGTTAAACGGGATTTGACCAATCGGTTGAGTCGTGTGGAAGGCCAAATCCGTGGCATTAAAGGTATGGTGGATAAGGATGTTTACTGTGATGACATTATCACGCAGCTTGCTGCCACTCAATCTGCATTAAACAGTGTCACCAAAGTTTTGTTGGAAGGCCATTTAAAGGGCTGTGTCAGAGATCGCCTGGAAAACGGCGAAGAAGAAGTGTTGGATGAATTGCTAATTACTATCCAAAAAATGATGCGTAAATAAAAGGAGGAAATTTTCATGAAAGAACAAATCAACCTACAGGTCAGCGGCATGTCATGCCAGCATTGTGTCAGCTCCGTAAAAGATAGTGTCATGGCGCTTCCAGGAATCGAAAAAGTAGATGTTTCTCTTGAAAACGGCTCAGTTGATGTTGCTTATGATGCTTCAGCTGTAGAAGTAAGCCAAATTGCAGAAGCTATTGAAGATCAAGGATACGATGTTGCAACTTTAAGTGAATAACTGCGGAAACGCAGTTATTTTTTTCAAAATTAGATACCCCCGATAGGTATACTGTTTTCAGAAAAGGTGGGATTACGATGAGCACTAAGCAAACTGAAGTAGCGATTACGGGCATGACATGTGCGGCCTGCGCCAACCGTGTGGAGAAAGGCCTTCAAAAATTACCGGGCGTCTCGGAGGCTAGCGTTAATTTCGCTACCGAGAAAGCTGCAGTCGTCTATGATGATGAGCAAGCCACCATGGCAGACGTGCAGAACAAAGTGGAACAGCTCGGTTATGGCGTGCAGCAGGAAGAAATCGATTTTTCCATTCAAGGAATGACTTGTGCCAATTGCTCAGCACGCATTGAAAAAGTTTTGAATAAGATGGAAGGCGTCCAACTTGCCAACGTCAATTTGGCGATGGAAACCGGACATGTTTCGTACAACCCCGGAACTGTCACCCCTGAAGATTTTGTCAAACGAATCCAATCTCTTGGTTACGACGCGGTTCTTAGCCAGGAAAGTGAGGAAGCAACTGACCACAAAGAACAGGAAATCAAAAACAAAACTCGCCTGTTCTGGATTTCTGCTGCCCTTTCCCTGCCATTATTATGGACCATGTTCAGCCATTTTTCCTTTACGTCCTGGATGTATGTGCCCGATATCCTGATGAATCCATTCGTCCAATGGGCATTGGCAACCCCGGTCCAATTCTGGATCGGTGCATCCTTCTATAAAGGAGCCTATTTTGCTTTAAAAAATAAATCAGCCAATATGGATGTTCTTGTCGCCCTGGGAACATCCGCTGCTTATTTCTACAGCGTCTATCTGGTTCTGGCCAACTTGAATATGGAGCATAGCATGGGCTTGTATTTTGAAACGAGTGCCGTTCTGATCACCTTGATCATATTAGGGAAAGTTTTCGAAGCAAGAGCAAAAGGCCGTTCATCCGATGCCATCAAAAAGCTGATGAAACTTCAGCCGCAACATGCACTGGTCGAACGCAATGACGAATTCGTCAGCCTCCCGATTTCCGAAGTTAAAACAGGAGACGTCCTGATGATCAAACCCGGAGCCTCCATTCCAGTAGACGCAGCTGTCATTTCCGGCAATTCGGCCGTTGATGAATCCATGCTGACCGGTGAAAGCCTCCCGGTCGATAAAGAAGCAGGCGATGCTGTATTTGCAGCAACCGTCAATTCCAATGGTTCTCTCCGCGTGCGTGCCGATAAAATCGGCAAGGACACGGTGCTGTCGAATATCATCCGAGTCGTTGAACAGGCACAAGGCTCCAAAGCGCCAATCCAGCGGCTGGCCGACCAAATTTCCAGCATCTTTGTGCCGATTGTGGTAGGAATCGCCACCGTTACCTTCCTGGTCTGGTATTTCCTTGTCGCACCCGGCAATTTCGCCGCAGCACTTGAAAGTACCATTGCAGTGCTGGTTATCGCCTGCCCTTGCGCACTCGGCTTGGCTACACCGACTTCCATCATGGCAGGGTCCGGACGTGCCGCCGAGCAAGGGGTACTGTTTAAAACAGCAGAATCCTTGGAAAATACCAAGCACATCGATACTGTCGTACTGGATAAGACAGGCACCATCACCAATGGCCGTCCTGTCGTAACAGACTTTATTCCAGCGGATGATGTTGACCTTGATGATTTGAAGAATTTGGCTGCCAGCGCCGAAAGCCAATCCGAACATCCAGTAGCACAAGCGATTTCTGAGTTTGGCGACGCTAAGCTTAGCGTCAGTGCTTTTGAAGCAGTTCCAGGCCATGGCATCCGGGCTACAGTGGAAAATCGCCAGGTAGTCATGGGAAATCGCCGCTTGATGGACGGTTTGGAAATTGACGAAACACAGGCAGAAGCTTTTGAACAAGACGGCAAAACCGTCATGTTCATTGCAGTCGATGGCCGCTACAGCGGAATGGTAGCAGTCGCTGATACCGTTAAGGAAACCGCAAAACAGGCAATCCAGGAAATGAAAGACATGGGGTTGCACGTCGTTATGCTGACTGGAGACCAAGAGCGGACAGCTTTGGCCATCGCTAAAGAAGTTGGGATCGACGAAGTGTTTGCCGGTGTGTTGCCTGCTGAAAAAGCGGATGTTGTCTTGAAACTCCAGGGACAAGGCCGCCGCGTTGCCATGGCTGGAGACGGGCTGAACGATGCTCCGGCACTAGCCAGTGCTGATGTCGGGATGGCAATGGGCACAGGAACAGCCATTGCGATGGAAGCCGCTGACATCACCTTGATGCAAGGCGATTTAATGAGAGTTGTCGATGCGATCAGGATGAGTCGATTGACTGTCCGGAACATTAAACAAAACCTGTTCTGGGCCCTTGCCTATAATACGATCGGCATTCCGATTGCCGCGGCCGGCTTCCTGGCTCCGTGGCTTGCCGGTGCAGCAATGGCATTCAGTTCCGTATCGGTGGTCATGAATGCCCTGCGCCTTCAGCGTGTGAAGTTGAATAAATAAGGGTGAGTCTGACAAGAGGTCCAGAAATGGGCCTCTTTTTTATGCCATTGTCCTAAAGTTGAAACAGGAGTAAAATGGGGACATATTCTTTTGAGAAAGCAGGAATTCCTTATTATGAAAAAAACTATTCTACTGCTGATGTCCGTCCAGTTCTTCGTTTACCTGGGGTTCGGCATTATCATACCGATTTTACCCGAAGTCATTGTTCAACAAGGCTATTCGGAAATCCATGTCGGTGGATTGATCACCATCTATGCCCTATCTTCTTTTTTCACCGCACCGCTGTGGGGAAGGCTTTCCGACAGAACCGGCCGCAAAAAGCTTATTCTTTTGGGATTAGCGGGATTCAGCCTAAGTTTCTTCCTATTTTCGCTGTTCCTCGATAACCTGGTGCTGTTGTACCTATCTCGCATTGTCGGAGGCCTGTTCTCTGGTGCGCTTTACACTGCGGTGACCGGCTACGTGGCTGATATCACCACAAATGAAGAACGCAATAAATACATGGGGCTTCTCGGCATGTCGATTGGCCTCGGCTTTATTTTCGGACCAGCGATCGGTGGCTTGCTTGGGGCGGTTTCCCTGTCCTTGCCGTTTACGGCTTCTGCTGTTCTCACTCTTTTGCTGATGGGTTATGCGAGTCTGGTCCTAAAAGAGCCTGTCCGCAAAGGCGAAGCAGTGAAGCGCGCACTCCTGCCGAAAGGCTCCAGTACATTTTGGCAATTCCGCATCCGGTATCTGTTCCTGTTCTCCTTTATGGTGACATTTCTGCTGGCAGGATTGGAGTCGACTTTCCAGCTGTTCCAAATCGAACAGATTGAAATCACGCCGCTTCAGCTCGGTTATTTATTCATGGCGAGTGGATTTGTGGATGCCGCAATTCAGGGCGGTGTCGTACGCCGCATAAAAGACGGCACCGAAACAACATGGATCATCGGCGCGCAAATCGTAACGGCTCTTGGATTGCTCCTTCTGCCTTTTACCGGCAGTTTGATCTTCGCGGGTGTCGCTCTCAGCATCTTTACCGCCGGCAACGCGCTGGCGCGTACAGCGTTGGTGTCGCTGACGTCAAAAGAATCAGGCGGCAAATACGGTACTGCCGCAGGGATGACCTACTCAATGGACAACCTCGGCCGCATCATCGGGCCTTTGACCTTCACTTGGCTTTTAACGGTGCAAGCCGGCAGCATCTATTATTTGTCAGCGGCTTTAGCGATCGCCAGCATCCTGCTGATTGTTTTGTATAAAGCTTCCAATAAGACTTTACGGACAACAGAAAAAGCCAGCGTTTCTGTTTGAACGCTGGTCTGTAGCTCTTAAGATGAATCAGCAAAGCATCGCTCTCAGCGATGCTTTTTATTTTACAAAAAATGCCCCTAGCCTATCCGATGAAGAACAAGATCAACCAGAGGAGATGCAGAAGCAAAATGAAGGAATAGAGCATGTTGACAAAAATGAGGCTGTAAAGCCAGCTGCGGGATTGTAAGCGGACGAAGGGCGTGTAGAGAAAACTGAAGAGGCAAAGCGATAACAACAGCTTCGTCATCAGGATGGCAAGGGGGGAAAAAGACGCCAGTATGGGATTCGCTTCGGTTATGGCACCGAGTGACAGCCCTATATAAGTCAATAATCCATCAAGAAAATTCAACACAACTAAGCTCCAGACATGCTTTTTCAACGGTTTATGTTGTTTAACTATCCCCATACCCTCACCTCATTCATTCCATCAGTCATATGCCCTTAGTAATGGGGTACCCCGTAAACAGAATTTTTAGACAATAAAAACAGGTATTTTGTCGTGCGTTTTTTAAATTTCTTTGTTAAGTTAAGAAGAAATCCACAGTGAAACAGCCAGGCACCTCAAAAGGGTACCTGGCTGTTTTGTTCAATCTATATAAGGTGAACTAATGATTTATTTTAGTCGATACTCCGCAAAACAGCTTCGAAGACATTAGCCGTAGCTTGCGAGGACAATGTCTTTGCGACGTAGTGCGCAGCATGGAGGAGCACGGTTTTTAAAGCTACGCTATGGATAGAGATATACTCTTCGCTGTTTTGCTCCATATCTATGAGAGCTCTCCAGCGCCGGTGCAGCTCAGAAAGAGATGGAGAAATAAAGCGAGTGTTCTTCTCGACTTAACGCGGGAACCAAGGTGGGCCATAAGAATTTGGTCCACCTCTGCGACAGAGTATGCGGAGGAGCATTGTTCTTAGCACTTCCATAGCCGCCGATATGGCATATAAATGTTACTTCTTTAGTTCACCTTATATATTTGATTTTTTGCCTTAGGGTTAGAGGAGTTTGACTGACGCAGGCGATTTCTGTGTCCAGACTCCAGCAGCCAGCCCCTCGAGTCGCTTCAGCCTTTCCAGCAATGGCAAAGAACGCCATTACCGGCAAGGCTTCCAGCGCTTGTCGGAGCTTAACGGCTACTTCCGCTTTTCTGTGTCCAGACTCCAGCGGCCAGCTCTTTGGGTCATAAGCCGGCCCTGCTGTACGGCAAAGAGCGCCGCTTCGCCGGTCCGTCTTATGCCCGGCAGAGCTACACGGGCGCTTCCGCTTTTCCTAGTAAGGCGACCCCCCATTTATGTGAAGGACCTGCCCTGTTACGTAGGAGGAGTCGTCGGAGGCTAAGTAGACATAGCCCGGCGCCAATTCGTCCGGCTGTCCTGGACGCCCCATCGGCGAACTGGTACCGAAGCCTTCTACCGTTTCAGCATCAAAAGATGCAGGAATCAACGGTGTCCAGATGGGGCCTGGTGCTACACCGTTTACTCGAATTCCTTCTTTTACAAGAGAACCGGATAAGGCACGTGTGAATGCCAGAATCGCTCCTTTTGTAGATGAATAATCGATCAGTGTCGGCTCTCCTCGGAAAGCCGTAATGGAAGTCGTGTTGATGATGGATGCTCCCGGCTTCAAGTGATCCAGAGCTGCTTTGGTCAAATGGAACATGCTGAAAATATTGGTGCGGAATGTCCGCTCCAGCTGTTCTGCTGTAATGTCCTTCAAAGACTGCTGGACATGTTGTTCTGCTGCGTTATTGACCAACACATCCAGCTTGCCGAACTCATCAATCACTTTCCGGATCACGTCCTGACAAAAAGACTCATCTCCGATATCTCCGGCAATCAGCAGGCAGCGTCGCCCTTCCTGTTCAACGAATTTCTTCGTCTCTTCCGCATCTTCATGTTCATCAAGATAGGCAATGGCCACATCTGCTCCTTCTTTTGCAAACGCAAGAGCTATGGCGCGTCCAATTCCACTGTCTCCACCGGTGATCAACGCTGTTTTATCAGGCAGCCGGTGCGCCTGGCCAGCTAAATTCCCTTTAAAGTCGGGTTTTGGATCCATTTTCGTCTCAAATCCCGGTTGCCGCTCCTGTTCCTGCGCTGGTACATTTTCTGGTTTGTTTTTATCCATAGCCTTTCCCTCCCATTATATTCTCAGATTATTTTACGATTTTCCCTTATTCTTACAAACTAAACCTGATCATAAAAAAAGCCAGCGCCTCCAACTTACAGAGGTTCTGGCTGATTCGAAAGATTCTTTTGCAGTTCAGGATGCGCTTCTTTCAGGATAGACGGGCGCATCAAATAACTGGTCAACGCGATCAAGCAAAGGCTGCTCGCACCTACAATATATTCTGCCGGCACCACATCATACAGCACGCCGAACAACAGATAACCGAGCGGCACAAAAGCCCACCATCACATATGGCGGGCTTTTTCAGTCGTATGGTAGCGTTGATAAATTTCATGGAATTCGAGGAATTGCTGCCAGTCCTTTTCGAATTCCGGCTGGATGCAGGAGATTTGAAACAAATCCCGTGCTTTTAAATAGCCGCTCGTCGAATGGAGCTCAAATCCGGAAAGATGGGCGTCCTGTGTCAGAAAACCGGTTTCCTCTTCCGCTTCAAAAGTCCGGGACGTCGGATAGCCGGCTGCGAGAGCTGGCCAGTCCTTCGTATCTTCCTGGAGTTTTCTGAAACGTCCATCCAAAAGTTTATAGCGATCGGGATAAGCGCTCAATGCACGCTTCAGGCTCTCCAACACACTTGAAGAAAACGTAAAAGGCACATCTTCAGCATAAAGGCCCAAATCAAAATAGCTTGGCAGCTTGCTATCCGGCGTAATCTCGTGATGTGCAAAAACAATGGCGATTCCGCTCATCGTTCCGACCGCTTTTCCGCTCGCCGCTGTCGCTAACCAGACATCCCTCAACGAAAATGGCAATGCACCAAAACTGCTGATGCAGTCCAGACATAACCGGATTCCTTGTTGTGTGCAGAGATCCGCTAAGGCGCGAAAATCGTTGATTTGCCCAGTCGAAGTTTCACCATGGACCATAAGCACCCATCCATAGTCTCCTGTTTCCAGCTGTTCTGTTGTCTTTTTAAAATCGAAAGCCTGCCCCCATGGTGCGTTATCCACCGTGTAATCCAATCCAAGACGTTCTGCCTGCTTGACCAGCCTTCTGCCGAATTCGCCGTTCACCAAAATCAGGCCTTTGGAATCCAGCCGCTTGATTTGTGCGAGCATCGCTTCATTGGCTAAGGTTCCGCTTCCGGCCAGCAGGTAAGGCGTGGATTCCGCCATTTCAACGAGCAGGCGGTCGACATCCAGACGAACTTCATGGAAAGCTGCGGACCGATGGGAAATGGGCGGCTCCTGGAACGGCGCTGCGAGCTGCTCAGTCAACGCAACAGGACCTGGCACGAACAGCCGGCGTTTCGCCTGCAGCCTTGCCGCAACAGAATCGCTATACTGCCGGCGGGTGGTGACCATCGGGATAAATACAGCTTCGCCTGCACCCACCGGCTCGGCAAACGGCTGGAAACCTAACTGGCCATATAATTTCAATTGGCGGGTGGTGCCGGAAATGATTGCAGATCCAAAGCCCTGTTCCAAACAAAAATCGGATAGTGCCCGCGCCAAAAGAAAAAAGACACGTCCATTACGATGCGCTTTACGGACAGCCAACAGGCGGATTTCACAAATTTTCCCGACATCCTGCAAAAAACCCTCCACTTTTCCGATCTTCAGGTCCAGGGAGAAAGGCCGTTCAGACCGCAGTGCAATCATCCCCACCACTTCCATTCCCGAGAGGACAATCAAATACGTGTTCTGCTCATGAAATGGATCGGTACGCATGCCACTGCCATCGGCCTGGTGTTGTGGAATCTCCTCGACAAAAGTTTCATAGTTCAGCCGCGCAATTTCATCGAACTCTTTTTTTGTCCGGGCAATCTTGCACCAATACACAATTGTCCGCCCCCTTCACTTCCTGAATGCATCTTCTACTTGGTAAAGACTTAAATCGATCTCAACAGGTTCCCCGAGCGCCAGCTTTGCCAGCTGGCCACCCAGATAAGGACCCGCCGTCAGACCTGATGCCCCAAGACCGTTCGCCGCAAAGAAGTTGGATTGTCCGGGAACTTGGCCGATAAACGGCAGCGCACTGGTTGTAGCGGGACGAAAGCCGGTTGCCGCTCCGGCAATTTCCGCCTTCCCGAGACCCGGAGCTGCTTCCAGCGTTTTATCCAAAATGTGGTGCATGCCCTCTGCTGTCAGCTTGTCGTCAAAACCAGCGCCATTTTCATGCGTCGCCCCCGCAACGATCCTGCCATCATCAAACGGGACAATATACTGTCCATAAGGCACCATAGCAACCGGCCACTTGCCGGTCTGCTGCCCTTCCGCCTGCAGATGAAGAATTTGGGCTTTCTGCGGAACAATATCGAGATCCATTCCTAAAGGTTTGAATAATTCCGCTGCCCATGCGCCTCCTGTCGAAATGACCCGATCCGCCAGCAAATCCTCGGCATCTACTGTCACTCCGATGACTTGCGATCCCTCAATCAACAGCTCAGCATTGCCCGTCAGCTGTTTTGCCCCCAATTTGACGGCGGCGGAAATCAACGCATCGCGAATTGCCTGGCCATCGACACGGGCTGCCCCACTGACCCACAATGATCCATACTCTTCTGTCGCAAATGGGAAAAGCTCTCTTGTTTCATCTGGAGACAACCGCTTGATATCCCCCATTTCCGGAGCATCCAATCGCCGTTCATAAGCCTTCTGCTCCATCTTATCCAGCTTGCTGTCTTCATGGATGCTGACAATGCCCACTTGCTTATAACCTGTATCCGCCTCCCCTAAAGCTTCCAGCTCCCGAATCAAGTCCGGGTAGTACTTGGCACCATTTTTCGCCAGGCCATACCAGGCTTTGTTTCTTCGCTGTGAGATCCATGGACAGACGATTCCTGCTGCAGCTCCTGTTGCCTGTCCTTTATCGCCACGGTCAACCAACACCACCGATGCTCCTGCCTTTGCCGCATGATATGCAGCAGAGGCCCCTAATATTCCTGATCCGATAATTATCAATGATTTCATTTAAACACCCAGTTTCAAAAAGTCTCGTGTCTTCATTCTAATCGAGTCAGCGAGGAGACTCAAACCCATTTCATGAATTTAGCAGCCACCGGATTTGAATTTCGATTTTGGGGGTAAAGCATATAATAGAAAGTCAGCGGAAGTTCACAAGAGGAGGAATCAGTTTTATGGAAAGAAGTTCAGCAACCGAAAGTATCTTGCCTATGACATCCATTCGAAGCGGATCAGGGATTGAGTTGACCCCCGATGTTTACTGTTATACTGTACAGATCGCAAATGTCTTCTTTATCGGAAATCCGGAAGTCAGCAATGAATGGGTATTGGTCGATGCCGGCATGCCGCATTCCACGAACAAAATCCTTAAGGCCGCAGAAAATCGATTTGGACCCGACCACCAGTTGAAAGCAATCATTCTGACACATGGCCATTTCGACCACGTCGGCAGTCTGATCGACATCTTGGAACAATACAATGTTCCGGTCTATGCCCATCCACTCGAATTTCCATACTTGACAGGCGCAACCGATTATCCACAACCTGATACTTCCGTTCAAGGCGGCGTAGTGGCCAAAATATCCGGGATTTTCCCCGTCAAAGCCATCGACATCTCTGCGCATCTTCACGAGCTGCCGTCAGATGGCAGTGTTCCGGGAATGCCGGGATGGCAATGGATTCATACGCCTGGACATTCAGAAGGCCACGTCTCGCTGTTCAGGGAGCAGGGCCGGGTCCTGATTGCCGGAGACGCTTTTGTTACAGTGAAACAGGATTCACTCTATAAAGTGCTGCGCCAGAAAAAAGCAATTCATGGGCCGCCCGTCTATTTGACAACAAACTGGCGAGCCGCTTGGGAATCGGTTTGCAAGTTGGCAGATCTTGAGCCTTCCATTGCTGCAACAGGACATGGCAAACCGGTAAGAGGAGCAGCCCTGGCCAGGGGACTGGTTTCCCTGGCCGAGAACTTCCAGAAGGAAGCTGTCCCAGCGCACGGAAAATACGTTCATACAAAATAAAAGTATTGTCCAGCAAGAAACAGCGGGGTTTACAGTCCTGTGTTTCTTGCTGGTTTTCATGTAATTTCAAATGAAGGAAAATTCAAAATACGATGTTTAGATTTATTTTAGACGGGTATACTTATTAAGCGGTCTCTGTTTACTAAGAGCCTTAGTACGATAAAAAGGAGTTGAGCTTTGATGAATAAAAAAGCTTTGTTTATTTCGGATCATGGTGATCCTTTAGCGAAACTCGGTGGCAAACAAGCGGGTGGACAAAATAATTATGTAAAACAATTAGCGCTTGCATTAGAAGATAAAGGTTGGCAAGTTGATGTCGCCACTCATTGGTGCGATTCTTCAGCCCCTCAAATAGAGACATTCGGAAACACATGCCGTGTCATCAGACTTGAAGCTGGCCATAGAGGATTCGTTTCGAAAGATGAAATGTATTCCATGCTTCCAGCTTTTTATGAGGAACTGAAAAGTACATTGACCCTTGATTCCTATGATATTGTTCATACACATTATTGGCTGTCAGGCTTAATCGGCAAAAAACTGAAGAAAGACTTTGGCCTGCCATATGTGCATACCGCACACTCACTGGGATGGGCAAAAGAAAAAGCAACAGGAGTTCATGATCAGCGCCGCATCAATGCGGAAAAGGCAATTTTGAAAAACGCCGATCAAGTATTGGCTACCACCAATAATGAAAAACAATTGATCAAAACTTTTGTTGATTCTCCTTCTCCCATCAAAGTTATCCCCATCGGAGTAGACCAGGCATTCAAAGTGCGTGGCAACCGAACACATTTACGCAGAAAATTCGGCTACAGTAACCCTCTCTTTGTCTTTGCCGGGAGACTGGAAGTAACCAAAGGCATTTTCACTTTATTGAAAGCTTTTCAATTGCTGGCAGAAAGAACCGATTCTTCCAATACGCCACACCTGATCATCGCAGGCGGAGATGCAGAATCCATCGACATGGAAACCAAACTGCCTAAGGACAAAAAATTACGGGATGCCCTGCAAGGCATTGAAGATCGGGTCGAGTTCCTGGGACCACAATCTCAAGACGAATTGGCATTGTTATTCAATTCTGCAACCGCAACGATTGTACCAAGTTTCTACGAATCTTTCGGAATGGTCGCTGCAGAAGCACAGGCTTGCGGCAGCCCTGTCATCGCTTCAGACGTCGGCGGATTGAAGAACGTTGTGCAGGACGGCATTACCGGGCTGTTGGTTGAAACGAAAAATGAAATCGATTTGGCAATCGCGATGGAAGTCCTATCTGCGAATACGCTGTTGACGGAACGCCTAAGCCGCCAAGCGGTAAAGATTGCACGTAAGGATTTCGACTGGGATTCCATTTCCAAACGGATAAATTCATTGTATGAGGTGATCATCGGTGCACGGAGCAACGCATTTGTTAGCAACAGATTTGGACGGGACATTGGTCGGCGATAAAAGCAGTTTACAGGCGCTGCTGGATTTTTACGGCAGCCAGACCTATGAGGTTTCTCTGGTTTACATTACCGGGCGCCATTATCAATCCGCTTTGTCTCTTATAGAAGAAGAAAATCTACCAGTTCCCGACGTGCTGATTACAGACGTGGGAACTGGCATATACATAGGCGATCGTTTGGAGCCAGACCTGGAGTGGAGCAGACGGCTGGAAAAATCCTGGACGCCTGAAAAAATAGAGTCTATCGCAAGCGAGGTTCCGGGTCTTACATCGCAGGATTTGCCCATCACCAACCGTTGTTCGTATTTCGCTTCCGACTCTACTGTCGTGGAGACTTTTCGATCAAAGTTGACCAAAGCCGGTATTCCATACAAATTGATCTACAGTGGCGGTCGGGATGTCGATATTCTTCCAGCCGAAAGCGGCAAAGGGCAGGCTCTCCAGTATATCCTGGATAAATACAAGCTGTCAGAAGCCAAATTGTTGGTAGCTGGTGATTCCGGGAACGACGTCGAAATGTTGACGCTCGGCTTCCCTTCTGTCATCGTCGGCAATGCCCAGCCTGAGTTGCTTGAACAGTCCGAACATCCATCCATCTATCGGGCCAAGCAGAAGTTTGCAGGCGGCATCCATGAAGCATGGAACCATTTCCATACGGATTAACCCCCTCCCCCTTTGAGCATGAAAAACCTGTTCAAAGGGGTTATTTTCTCTTCAAGTGATGAGTTTACGGGTAATCGTTTGTTTTTTTACCTATATGGTTTATATTTAGTAGGAAGCCATTTTATAATCAAAAGAGTTTACCTACATAAAATCAGTTAATGTCAATCCATAACAGGAGGAAATTGAGATGAGCAAAGTTTCGAATCTACAAAAAGAGTCCTTGGTTATGCTAAAAGAAACTAGCCGGACCTTTTTCATCCCAATCAGCTTTTTGGAACCTACTTTAAAAAAGACTGTCGGCTCCGCCTATCTTTGTATGCGGGCAATTGATGAAATTGAAGACCATCCAGAGCTTGAGGACCAGATAAAGATCAACCTGCTGAGCAGCATTCAACAGATGTTGGCAACAGAGTTTGATGAGGCACGTTATTTGGAACTTGTGACTCCTTACGAACACCTCCTTCCACCTGTCACTATGCGCTTAGCTGACTGGATCAGCGTTTGCCCCGAAGAGATAAAAGGAAAAGTGATGGAATCCACCGCCATTATGGCTGGTGGCATGTCCAAATGGGTCGAAAAAGACTGGGTCATCAAAACAAAAGAAGATCTGGATGAATACACGTATTACGTAGCCGGTCTGGTCGGCACTATGCTCTCAGACATCTGGCACTGGTTTGACGGAACGGAAACTGACCCCGATCATGCCATCGCTTTCGGCCGCGGGCTGCAGGCGGTCAATATGCTGCGGAATTATGACGAAGATTTTGAGCGGGGCGTGACATTCGTACCGGAAGGCTGGACACGTGAAGATATGTTCAACTACGCTAAAGACAATTTGGCGAAAGCCGACCTGTACGTCAAACCGATCAAGAACAAGCGGATATTGATGTTCTGTAAAGTTCCTTTGGCGTTAGCCCACAGCACGTTAAAAGCATTGAAATCCGGAAAAGAAAAGATGAGCCGCCAGGAAGTGGAAGGCATCGTCGAACAATTAAAACAAGAAGAACACTTAAGTTAAGATTTCCGGCCTTGATTTTACAAAGAGGCCGGATTTTTTTAAATTCAAGCTCTTATTTAAATTAGGAAAGACATTTCTCCCATTAATTCAACTATGTTGAGCTGGCATCTGTTGTACTGAAGCGATTTTTTAAATTCACTATTTTACAACTTAAAAAAGTTGATCTGCTTTTCAACTCAGCATGTTTCTTCTTTCTCTCACCGTTAGTCTATACTTGAACTACCCCTATTTTTGATATCGTTGTCCATTGTGGAGCATCCACCGCCTTGCTCTCTATTCTTTAGCCAAACAATGGTAAAATAAAAATGCGCCTATGCGTTGGATTTTCTCCAGGAATAGGCTGTACGTTGAGGCAACAATTCAATGCGGAGAATCATCGGAGAGACTGGAAGAAATTGATTTCCTTGGTTCGATTGGTGATCGAAGATTTATAAGTTAGGAGAATTCCAATGACTGTAACCATTTTCAGTGTTTTAACAGCCGCGATCTTCATATTCAATATCGCGCTTGCAGCGGCGCTGGTTTTTCTTGAAAGACGAGATGCCTCTTCTACGTGGGCATGGCTATTGGTCTTGTTTTTCATCCCTATTTTCGGGTTCTTCATTTACCTTCTTTTAGGAAGACAATTGCGCAAAAAAACGCTTTTCAAATGGGAAGGCAGCAGACGGATCGGGATTGAAAGCCGGATCGCACACCAAATGAATGAATTGAACGACGGGGCGTTTGAGTTCAAAGACCCCAACGCCAAAAACTATACGGACCTGGTTTATCTGCATCTGCGCAATAACGGTGCTTTACTGACCCAGGATAACAGCGTCCAAATTTTTAATGATGGACGAAAAAAGTTCGATTCCCTTATCCTGGACATTGAAAATGCCACACACCATATTCACATTCAGTACTATATTTTCCGATTGGATGAACTGGGCACACGAATTGTCGATGCATTGACCCTCAAGGCACAAGAAGGCGTTAAGGTTCGGTTACTATATGACGATATGGGCTCCAGAAGCTTAAGTAAACGGCATTTTAAAGGCCTTATAGAAGCCGGAGGAGAAGTTGAAACTTTCTTCCCCTCAATTTTACCAATCATTAACCCACGCCTGAATTACCGAAATCACCGGAAAATCGTCGTAATCGATGGGCAAATCGGTTATATCGGCGGCTTTAATGTTGGGGATGAGTATATTGGGCTGAGCCGGAAATTCGGTTATTGGCGGGATACGCATCTGCGCATCCAAGGCAGTGCCTTGTATCCTTTACAGACACGCTTTATCCGGGATTGGAACCAGGCTTCTATACGCCATGATATCGAATACCATGAATCCTTCTTCCCGCTAAAGCAGGAAAAAGGAAACACATCGATGCAGATTGTCTCCAGCGGACCCGACGAGGAATGGGAGCAAATCAAAGATGGGTATTTGAAGCTGATTAACTTAGCAAGAGAGTATATTTACATACAGACCCCTTACTTCATACCAGACGCCAGTTTTTACGATGCTATACGCATCGCAACTTTATCGGGCATCGATGTGCGCATCATGATACCCAACAAGCCCGATCATCCATTCGTCTACTGGGCAACCTACTCATACGCCGGCCAAATGTTGAGAGCTGGAGCCCGCGTATTCATCTACGATAACGGCTTTTTGCACACCAAGATGATTGTCATCGACAATAAGGCGTCCACCGTCGGTACTGCCAATATTGATGTCAGAAGCTTTAAATTGAATTTTGAAGTGAACGCCTTTATTTATGATGAAAAAGTATCCACAGATCTTGCAGAACTCTTTCATCGGGATATGAAGCTTTCAACCGAATTGACATATATGATGTATTTAGATCGCACCCGTATGATCAAAACCAAAGAATCCATCGCCCGTTTGCTGGCACCTATTCTGTGACAATTACTAAGAGCTTTCCAAGGTATTTATGACCATAGAAAAACGTCTCCGAATAAAACCGGAGACGTTTTTTATTTTACTGAACCCCTAAATACTCTTCCAGGGTAATGCCTTTTTGATGAATATCTGCAGCAACCTCTTTTCCTACGTAGCGGAAATGCCAGGACTCATGCATATAGCCCGTTATGTGTTCACTGCCTTCTGGATAACGAAGGATAAATCCGTACGCATGCGCATTGGCTGCCAACCATTTGCCACCCTCTGTATCACCGAATGATGCAGAAGCCCAATGCTGTTCTTTTCCGGCTTCGCCGATATCAAACGCAAGACCTGTCTGGTGCTCTGAGTATCCAGGGCGTGCACTGTATCGATCCGCCGCTTCCTGGCCATCCTTTGCTGTATAGCCTTCGTATAATTGTTTTTGCCGTGCAAAATCGCGATAGGTACTGAATGCTGACAAGTTGAGGCCGTTTTCAGCCGCCGCCGCTTTCATGGTTTCAAAAGCTGTACGCGCTTCCGGCACTTCTCCCGGCGCGTAAGTTGCAGGCAACGGATGCTGCTTATTTGCCAGCAGGACGCCATTAATCACGGTCGGTGCTTCAGGCAAAGCACTGTCTGCCGGATAAATCGTCGCATCCGTTTTTTCTTCTGCAGCCGGTTCCTCTTCTACAACCGGCTCCTCTTCTTCAGGTTCAACCGGAATCACCGCTTCGTCTTCCGGGGCTTCTGTAGCAGGTTCTTCAATCGCCACAGCCTCCGCCAACGCTTTCATGCTTTGTTCAACATTCCAGTCATGTATATAAAACCACATTGCTGCTAAAGCAGCCATAATTGCTGACAAACTGATCACCATCCATTTAATATATAACTTTTTATTAGCTTGTTTTCCTTTATCTATAAACTTCATGCCAAGGCCTTCCTTCTATCAACGTCTTTATTATTCTACCATTCTTATCGGTGAATTTCTTCCTTTAACAAGCAGCGCTTTCTTCTGTGCTTTCATCCTATTTCGAGAGTTGAAGACAACTATTAAAATACAAACAGTCTATTTTGTCTTAAATCATTCAGCTTTCTGAATAATGGGACTATTTACCATAAATAAACTTCTTTTATATTAACTCATCACCCCCATAAGACATACGCTTTTTACGAAAAAATAAGTATAAACGCATAAGGAGATGGAAACATTGGATCGAATATCGGAACGTGATATCCAGGCCTTAATGAATCAGTTGGATACACTGTTGGAAGAGCGAATGAAAGAAAAGCACGAATATATAAAAACAGCGCAATCTCAATAGATGAGATCGCGCTGTTTTTTCGTCTACACTAAAATAGTAGCTAACACGATAAAAAACAATAAACCGAAAATAATGGACATGCCCAGCATCCATTTGGCTTCCCGGTGCATCCCCTGCGCCTTCATGTGGCGGTAACGGAAACTGTTTGTCAGAACGAACAATAAGGTCATGAACAAGACCGCTACTTCCAGGTAGCCGAATATCAAGCAGGTCAACGCAGTGATACTCAAAAGTGCAATTCCGATTCCTTGCAGAAGTTTCATATTCATGCAGCTATCCCCCAATAAAGAAAGCCGGCAATAACTGCCGGCTCCTTCTGTATTATTTCTTCTCTTCTACTGCTTCAAGTGCTTTTTCAGGATGGTTCGAATAGAATTTACGGCCAATGAAAGTCTGGATGATCAACAAGATCCCTCCGACTGCCCAGTAAACCGGTAAAGCCGCCATCGATGTGAACGAAATGAACATGATCATGATTGGGGAAATGTAAACAAATAGTTTCATCTGTTTTTGCTGCTGTTCAGGCATTGTCCATAAAGAAACTTTTGCCTGGAAGAAGTAAACTGCTCCAGCAATCAAGGTCATGATCACATCTGGCGACCCGAGGTTAAACCAAAGGAACTCGTGCGAACGGACGTCCGGTGAGTAAAGAATAGCAAAATAAAGACCCATGATGATCGGCATTTGGATAACGACAGGCAAACAACCCATGTTCAACGGGTTCACTTCGTGCTTCTTGTAAAGACCCATCATTTCCTGCTGCAGTTTCATCTGTTCTTCTTTATCTTTTGTTTCTTTCAAACGCTTTTGGATATCTTCCATTTCAGGGCGCATCTTATCCATTTTCACTTTCATTCCTTGCTGGCGTTTATATGTGCGCAGCATGAAAGGCATCAATACTAAACGGATGATGATCGTAATGACAACAATGGCCATGCCGTAGCTGCCGCCGAATAATCCGCCTAAATAATCCAACGAGAAATCAAATGGTTTAACAAAGATGGAATAGAAGAACCCTTCCTTGTTTTCAACAGCCGAACAACCACTCAATAGAACAACGGCTGTCGCCATCATCATTAATAATGTAATTTTCTTTTTCAAATTAGTCACCTTCACCTTTTTCAACTACTAAGAAGTATAACGATAAGCGCTGGAAAATTCAATCCATGGAGGGAACACTATTGGATTTTTTAAGTTTTGTGACAAAATTACGGCACTCCATTTGCTCGATCAAGACGGAAAGTAAGCAAGAAAAAAAAGGAGAATTGCTTCTCCTTACTTGGCATTCGGCAACGTATAGCGGAAATACGGAATGTGCTGGCTGTCACGGAATTGCTTCGGTGTGACGGCAGTATACTTTTTAAAGATCCGTGTAAAATAACTTTGGTTACAGAAATGGAACTGCTTCGAAATATCTGAAATCCCTTTATCCGAGTGGCGAAGATAATATTGAGATTCTTCCACACGACGTACATTCAAATATTCAACAAGCGTAATGCCCGCATGTTCTCTGAAGATGCGGGAGAGATGGCTTGTCGAAATATTGAAATGCTTGGCAATTTCTTCAACTGACAAATCGCGTTCCACTTCATCGTTGATGTAGATGACAACTTTGTTGACAGTTTGATGTCCAAAAGAAGGCTGTTTGCGTTCTGAAATAATCGACACAAAGAATTCGATCAATTCATCTGCCACAAACATGAATTCAGAATCATTCATGTGCTTGTCCACTAATTCCACACACGCTGAATTGAAAGCAAATGCTTTTTTGGGCGGTACACGCATTTCGTAAAGTTTGCGCGCCATAACGGAAGATAGGATGATGTAGTAATTGCGGATAGAACGGATGATGTCTTTTTCCGAACGGAGTGAGAGCATATCGATCAATTCTCTCAAGGTCTCTTTTGCACGTTCTTTTTCAAGGTGATGAATTTCATACATCAATTGTGTTTCAATTTCAAAAAATCTATCCAACCCTTCAATTTGGTTTAAATTTTCTGTTTCGTTCATAAATATTTTCGAAATGGTTTCTTGAATGGATGGTGCTGTAATAATATTCATGGGTTCCCCGTCTTTCTTTATCCAAGTTTTTGCAGCATTCCCTCAACTATATACTGAAATACCACAAAATAATAGAGTTATGCTTCTGTTTTTGTAATTTTTTTGTGTAATTTGCTCTAGTACTAAATTCCTTTTCTTATGCCATCAGTAACATTTTAATACAAAATTTATACTATACATAACGAAATAGCTTGAAAAAGGTTTCATTTTTACTTCATAAAACTCAATTTTAACAGGAATCCAAAACAAACCCTAGAAATAAGACAGTTTGCTTTAAATTCCTGTTTGGCGATCCATTAAACCTTGTACAAAATGGTGATCTTTCAAGCTCAACTTTTATAATACAATATTTTCTCTGTTATTCATCTTTGTCCGGCGGAATAAGCGCACGGATATGGCGAGGCAGAATTTCAATGACAAAAGGCGTCATACAACCTTCATCCCCATCAATATTACAGGACAAGGGTTCCGTTGTTTTTATGGACACTTTTGTCGTATGAACCGCTTCCACTGCCGGATCTTCCTCCAGCTTGCCTCTTATCACTGAAGTCGCAATGCGGACAAAAGCAGGCAACGCTGCATTCTTCACAATATACAGATGCAGCAAGCCATCATCCGTCAGGGCTTCCGGGGCTAATTTTTCAAAACCGCCTACTGAATTTGTTAAAGCGACCAATACCAGTTTTGCTTCTCCAGACCACACGCCGTGATCATGTTCAATTTCAAAATAAGTTTCTGTATCCGCCGTAATGGCTTTTACCCCTTCAATGAAATAAGCCAATGCCCCTAATTTGGTTTTCTGCTCCGGATCCACGTCGTATGTGGATTCCGCAATATCCCCGATTGCCAGTATATTCATGAAGAAATGTTTGCCGACTTTGGCAATATCCACCCGTTTTTCATAGCCGGTTTTAAGTGCTTCAATAGCTTCGGGCGGATCCAGGGAAATTCCTAACGCCCGCGCGAAATCATTGACGGTACCAAGTGGAATCAAAGAAAATAAAGGCTCATGCGGCTGTTCCGCAATTCCGGACACAGCTTCATTGATTGTTCCGTCGCCACCCATCGCTACAACAAAGTCATATTTCTTTTCACATGCTTCAGCGGCAAAATGTGTCGCATCCTTTGCCTTTTGTGTTTCTCTTGTATCAACCTCATAACCCATTGAAGCGAGCGTTTCTTCCACCTGCCCACGATACTCGGAAGCGCGTTCTTTTCCGGCAGACGGATTCAATATAAACATTGCTTTTTTCATCATCAGACCTCCGATGGTATAATACATCTATAATTATCTTTACTCTTGTATCAGGATGAACAAATCCACAAAAGGGTATGTTGTTCAAGAAAGTAGGAGCCGTCTTGCGAATTTTCATTTATATTATTATCTTTTTTGCTTTTTTCGACTTATTTGCCCAACTTCCCATCATGAGCACCTATGCGGTGTCATTGGGTGCCAGTCCTTTTATCGCCGGACTCGCAGTCGGCATGTATTCACTGTCGAATACCTTCGGGAATGTCATTTCCGGTATTTTTTCAGATCGAAAAGGGCCTTTTGCAATTCTGGTGATCGGCTTATTGTCGACCAGCTTAACCTTGTTTACATATGCTTCAATCGATGGCCCTTATAGCCTGCTTGCTGTCCGGTTTATCCATGGGCTCGCAGCTGGCCTGACAGTTCCTGCCGCTTTCACGTACTTGGCCAATCGGACTGAATCCGCTAAACGCGGCAAAGGAGCTGCTTTATCAGGCGCTTTTGTCGGGCTTGCAGCAATTCTTGGACCAGCGTATGGTGCAATCTATACAAGCCGAAACGATGTGCCGCAGACCATGTTCCTTACCGGAACGCTGATTCTGCTGATAGGAATAGCTGCATTTTTCATCTTGCGGCAGACCACTATCAAGAAAGACAAAGCTGTCAAAGACGCCGTTTCCTTCAAGGATATCTTAAAGAACAACGGGTTGATCCGTTCTTTTTCAGGCGCTTTTTTCCTGATGTTTTCACAAGGGGTCCTAGCTTATATGCTGCCGCTGAAAGTTGAAGGACTTGGGCTGGATTCCCAGCTCAGCGGTTTGCTGCTGAGCACATTTGGAATTTCAGCCATCTTGGTATTCCTGCTTCCCATCAATCGGATTTTTGACGCTGCCAAACCCATCTACACCTTGATCTCCGGCTTTACGATAATGGGGGCTTCCCTGTTCTTTTTAAGTGCCGTGACAATTGAGCCGTTGCTGTATGCCAGCATGTGCACTTATGGGTTGGGCTTCGCTCTGCTGTTTCCTTCAATCAATTCCATATTGATCGATTCAACAAATGTTTCAACCCGAGGACGAGCCTATGGGTATTTCTATGCTTTCTTTTCCATCGGTGTTGTAGCCGGATCGAGTATTACAGGAGCTTTTGCTTTAAGTCCCAATCAAGGATTTTTCGTCAGCGGCTCTCTATTGTTGATTATCGCTTCGCTAAATATATGGTCTTATAAAAAATAGTTGGCAGTAAAAAGGATGGTCCCGGACCATCCTTTTTTTATCCCGCTTTAACGGGGCAGTATGACTCCCACTTTTATAAGCGGGAGATCCAATGACCATAAAAGTCCGATTGGATCGGGCCGACAGGATGTCGGTTACATAGGCGTTGCCGCAGGATGCGGCGTTCTTAGCTTATGTTCCGCTTTTCTTCAGGGGGGATGAAGAAAACCCCCACTGATTGAAGTTTCTCTTTATAAATTATCGGTGCTTATCTTGTTTTCTGGAGCAGCTGAATCTGTGTTTTCAGCTTTCTCTTTGCTGACATCGTTTGACGACAGCTTCACATCGTCCTTGTCTTTTTCATTGTCCTTTTCCTTCTGCTGCTGCTCGTTATAATATTGAACACTCGCTGAGGCTCCACCTTCTGAAACCATTTTGTTTTCACGTTTTTCCGTGTTGCTCAGCGTATCTGTAGTTTTCGAAGTCGGATTTCCATCTTTGTCCAGGTTTTGTGATTCCATATAAGAATTCACCTTCACTTTCGTATCATTGAACGCCTTTGTAGCTTTTTCACGATTTTCAGGATTCTTGAAATATGCGTATGCTCCAGCAGCTAATCCTGCTAATAAGAGACCTCTTCCTCTTGCCATTTGCAGCACTCCTTCATCAATTTATATATTACTGTTTATTTACCCTATTCTCTCCAAAGCTAATCCTCGATTGTATGTCAAAAGTATTACATTTAACTATTGGTAAGTTTCATGTCTACGTGCGGGATCCCATCTTCATCGTAGCTGTCTGAGACAGTCTGGAACCCAAAAGATTGATAGAACTCCTGTAAGTATACTTGCCCCTGCAATTGGATGGCTTCCGCCCGCCATTCCCCTACAATATAATCGATGCTCCGTTCCAGCAGCTGCTTCGCTAAACCACGTCCTCTAGCATCTTCTCGTACGATGACTCTGCCGATCGAAGGCAGCTCATATTTTACGCCAGCAGGAACTAGTCGTGCATAGGCCAATACTTCGCCCTTTTCAATATAAAGCAAATGAATGGATTGCTGGTCTAAATTATCCAACTCGGGATAAGGACAATTTTGTTCAACGACAAATACATCTACCCGTAACTTCAGAACTCCGTATAATTCCCTTGCTGTAAAATCGTCGAATCGATAGGTATTCCAGTCCATATCTGACACTCTCCTTTTGTTTCTATTATTCCACATTAGTGGCTATTGGGCTCTTTTTTTGATATGATTGCAGAAAGAATTTCAGAGGTGATTGCATGATTCGTACCGGTACATCCGCAGATATTACATCTGTTCAGGAAATTGCCAAAGTTAGCTGGAATGATACGTACGCTGGAATCATTCCCTCTACAGTCCAAGAAAGTTTTTTAGATAAATCATATTCTACTCCTATGATGGAGATGCGTTTAAAGAGGACGATTATATTGCTTGCGGAACATGAAGGACAACCTGTCGGGTTCGCCAATTTCACGAAAGTGGACGAAGACGGCGATGCCGAGCTGATTGCCATTTACATGAAACCTGAATTTCAACGGTCGGGCTATGGCAAACAATTATTGAACAGCGGTCTAAGCTACCTGCTCAACGGCAACCAGTTATTTGTCTATGTCGAATGCGAAAATACCAAAGGCCGCAACTTCTATGAAGCGAACGGCTTTGAGCTACTCGAAGAATTTGAAGAATTATTTGAAGGCCACCCTTTGCAGACCGCCAAATATGTCTACCACCTGAAAACAGCTGCCTTATAGGCGGCTGTTTTTTACAGACTCAAATTAAAAGAGACGTCCAGGGCATTTCCAGCCTGGACGTCTCTTTTTATGATGTACAATGTCTGCTTTACAGCGGACGGTAAGGGGTATCATCGTCATTGCTGCGATTACTGCGGGTTGTTGTGTCATCGCGGCGCACCTCATCTTCACGGCGCACAGACTCTTCTTTGCGGCGAAGCTGATCCTCTTGATACTTGAAATCCTCATCGCGCAAATTCTGATCGTTTTGCACACGCGGTTTGCGGACAAAACACATGATTGCAGCGATGTAGAAAAGAATCGACGTTAATGACAGCAAGCCTGCAAACAGACCGGCGACGATGAATAAGACACCGGCAATGGACGCTTTGCCAGTTTTGCGGAGATTAACTAAGGCGGCAATCGCCAAAATTGTGCTTAATGCCAATAGCGCAATCAGCACCCATCCTACTACGCTGAAGCTTGAAGACATCATATCCATGACCATCTGGGCTTCTTCAGGATTTGAAAAAGCTGGATCCGCCATAATTTCATCTTCTATATACTGCTGGAATTCTGGAGTACCCTGGACATTTGCGTAACTTGCCATTGCAAATCCAATTAAGGCAATCGCTAAAACATTAAAGATGATTCCGATAATGCCGAGCACTTTTTCTCCTGCTCTATTCACTGTTTCCTGGTTCATTCAATCCACCTCTTCCTATAGTCTCTTATGAGTATACGTACAAATAAGGATTTGGTTACTTAATTACTCTGTTCCCCTAATAAAATTAATAAAACCTGTTTAAAATATGGGAAGCCGGGTATTTTAATACTAACAAAGATTTGAAAGGAGTTCTATAAAATGGAAAAAAACCTAATTTTTAGTCAAGCAGATTTCATGTACGGTGTTGGTGGAGCTTCGATTTTAACAGCTATCGTTTTCTTTATGACCAGCATCTAAAGTGGAGGTAACAAATGGTGAACTACATAATCGATAACTAGCAAAAGCAATCCACTGTAATTGAGAGCGGATTGCTTTTTGTATGTTCATTTATTCAGCTGGTACAAGTTCCCTATATTTTCACGTCATCATATTCTTTGTAGCGGTCAAAAGCCGTTACGGCATAGGAGCATACGGGCTCCATTTTATAGCTATGTTCACGGGCATAATCTGCTGCCTGATCCAAAAGCTTCTTGGCCATTCCCTGATTGCGCATCGACTCATCGACAAAGGTGTGTTCGATGACCATGACATCCGCCAGTTCTGTCCACGTGATTTCCGCTTTTGTCTCCCCTTGTTCTTCAAGGCGGTATGCAAATTCATCACTGCCTAATTCAATTAATTTAAAGTCCATTCTTCCTTCTCCTCCTCTTCACTGATTGATACTCAACGGACGAAGAGATGCTTCGATCTGAGCGCGTTTCGGCTCTAAAAATGGCGGCAGCGCAAGCTCCTCTCCCAAACTTTCCATCGGTTCGTCCGTTGCAAAGCCCGGTTCGTCTGTTGATAATTCAAAAAGAATTCCATTAGGCTCCCGGAAATAAATTGCCTTAAAGTAATAACGGTCGACTTCACCAGAAGTCACGAATCCGTTCGAACGCAAATACTCATTCCACTTGCTGTAATCTTCGAACGTTTTCACCCGGAACGCCACATGATGGACACTGCCTCTTCCCGGACGTTCCGGCGGAAGGTCCGAACGTTCCTCTAAGTGTATTTCGCCAGCGGGACCGCCTTTTCCTGTCGAAAAGACCAAAATATCTTTTTGCCCTTCTACAGTAGACGGATAGGCCCCTATTTCTTCAAATCCCATAATGTCCGTCAGAACGGCAGCCGTTTTCTCGCTTTTGCGGACTGTTAATCGGACATGTCCCAAACCGACAATCGCAAACTCTTCCGGAACTCCAGTTTTCGTCCACGGTATTCCATATTCAATACCCTTGCCGTCATCAACGACCAGCATCAACCTGGAACCTTCAAAATCCTGAAACGTTAAAGTCCGGCGGTTGAAACGCTGTTCAATTTTTCCGTGAGGAACTTCGAATTCATCAAAACGTCCAGCCCAATAATCCAAAGCTGCTTCACTTTTCACTCGGAATGCGGTATTGCTGATGCTCGAAACACCTGGATGTGTCCGTCCAGCCATCGGAATATCGAAATACGTCATGTCAGTACCCGGAGTGCCGACAGCATCTGCATAAAACAGGTGGTAAGAAGATGGATTGTCCTGATTGACACTTTTTTTCACTAAGCGCATCCCCAGTATCCGTGTAAAAAAATCGTGGTTGGCATCGGCATTGGCGGTCAAAGCTGAAACGTGGTGAATTCCTTCTAATTTCATCATTTTTCCTCCTATTTATCTTGAATTCGAGATATTAATTTTATAGTAGCATTGTCTTTTATTCCACGCAAGCCATTGAGCTCCATAAAAAAAGACAAGCCCTAAGTTTCGGGCTTGCCTTTTTTCGGGTTAATTCATCCAACCGCGTACTGTATCAGCCAGGTTTCTAAAGAAAGTTTTGACGCTTTCCCAAAAACCTTCGTCATTGACGATGTTGCCGATTTTATCCTCTATCGTCTTGCTCAAATCTTCCAACTGAGTTGACCACTGGGAAAAATCGATGTCAAGCTGACGGATACGGTCCATCAGATCCACCAGCAATTGACGATCTTCCGGGCTTAATTCGATTTGAAGCTTGCTCAGTTGATCTTCGACAATCTGTTCCACTTCTTCACGCGATGCCGGGTTTTGCTCAGCAATCTGTTTTTTGATTTCGGTTAACAGCTCGCTGACTTTGGCATCTTCCACGCCACCGTCCGCAAGTTCAGTCGCTACAGTCAATTCGTCATTTGCAACGTCTGTCCGTTCCGGATCCAGCTCTTCACCGTTCACTTCATAAGCTTTGTAGATTCCGACAAGCGCTGAGTGGCCGGTTACCGCTTTGGGCGCCGCAACTTCTACATTAGCATTTTCAATTCCTGCAGTCAGCATGGCATTGGCATACATTTCAGATGTTACTTGTGTAATATTATCGGGAGTTACGATTTCAATGACCAGTCCGTTTCCTTCATCTTTGCGTGTGATTTTAGCGGATGAGTACATATTCGCACGGGAATCGCCATCTTTAATGTAATTGACCAAATCCTGGCCAGTCACTTCGATTTCTTCTACATCAGCTTCCCCTGCAACATCCAGGCTTTCAGCAACAGATGCTTTTTCGTCAGCCGACAGATTGCCTCCGTAAACAACGATCGGCAGGCCAAATTTTTCATTGATGCCGACATTTGCCGAACTATAGGATGGCAGGACGACAGATAGCGTAAACAGTAATGCTATGACAGTGAGTAATTTTTTCATTTTTTTATTGCCCCTTTCTTCAAATTAATACGAAATCAATTTGAAAAGGTTCCTTTATTTTGTCGACTTGGTCCATCCTTCTTCTTGGATGATCTGACGATTCTTATACAGTTTTCCAAGCGCACGCTTGAATGCCGCCTTGCTCATGCCGAAGATTTCCTGGATTTCGTCTGGTGAAGATTTATCGGTGAACGGCATCTTGCCGCCCGACTCTTCGAGATAACGCATGATTTCTTCTGCGTCATCGGACAAACGTTCCTGTTTTCTTGGGAGCAACGAGCCGTTAAGTGTACCATCGTCTTTGACATCAATGATGCGGACGGTTTTTTCTTCCCCAAGGCGTGGTTCTTCATGGCGTTCTGTCTCGTGAACAAAGATCCGGTACATTTCAGGTACGGACAGCATGAAAGTACCAACCGGCAACAGGCGGTAAGCGCGTGCTTGCACATTTTGGTTAAAGGCGGTTTCGGGCGCCGGCTGCATCAGTTCCAACACTTTTTCTTCAGTTGCCAGACGCCCGTATAAGTCGCCGTGGCGATCTGTACGAAGCGTCATAAAGATATGGTCGCCCTGCTTTGGCCATAATTCCATGATCTGCGGAAGATCGGCTGGCAGTAGATAAACTTCGCGTGTTGTGCCGATATCAACTACTGCGCCTTCACGTGGTGATACTTTTAATACTTTCGCCCAGCCATACTCACTAGGCAGGATATGAGGAATCATCGGTGTTGCTGAAACCCCTCCCTGACGGTTACGGTAAAGGAAAACTTCAATCTCTTCCCCGATTTCCTGGCCTTCTTCTATTTCTGATGCGTTCATCATCACTTCATCGCCTGAACCATCCGATAAGATCCATTGCGATGTTGAACGGTCTTTCACTTGCAGTACCGCTTTTAACCCTGGGTGTAAAGCCATAATTAGCTCCTCCTATTTCTCTTAACTTTCTTTTCCTTCTTTATTCAGCTGTTCCAGCTTTTCCGTAAACTCCGGGCTTTCTTCCAGCAGTTGGACCAAATCGGCAATTCGATCGATTGAATTCCAGCTCAGATGATGCTCGATTCCTTCAACATCCCCATAGATCCGCTCTTCATCTACACCGATCAACCGAAGAAATTGTTCAAGCAAGCCGTGCCGTTCCAATAGGCGTTTGCCAAGCTTCTGGCCTCTTGGCGTCAACACAAGGCCTCTGTATCGTTCGTATATCAAGTACCCGTCTTTATCCAGCTTCTGCACCATCTTGGTGACAGAAGACGGCAGCACAGATAAGGCCTCCGCGATATCCGAGACACGCGCATAGCCTTTTTGCTCAATTAATGAATAGATGATTTCAATATGGTCTTCCATACTTGGAGTAGGCAAAATTCTTTCCTCCCTCACGTAGCTATGTTCAGTTTACTATACCGCCATCATTGAAACAACTGGACTTGTCGCCCCTTATAACAGTCCGTTTTTTCAGAAAGGTTTAGGCATATTGGTGTCAGGGTAGTTATTACTATAAGCAAAATAGTTATTATTGAAAGGACAGGTGAAAAACATGGGACGTATTCTTTGGATTATCTTAGCAGTTATTATCGTAGTATGGCTAATCGGATTCTTAATGGACGTAGCAGGCGGACTAATACACATTCTTTTAATCATTGCTGCAATCGTTTTAGTTATCAACTTAGTAACTGGACGCAAAGGCGTATAGCCATAGCATTCGATGAAGAAATACAAGGTTGTTCCGAAAGCCATGAAAATGGCTGTCGGGGCAACCTTTTCTTTTGTATTTTTGCTTATCCATCCAATATAAAAAGCAGGAGAGGGAAATCGTTGATTTTTCCTCTCCTGCTTTTTATTGTTTAATTTTAGCGTAGACGCATGTATCCCGAAGTTTATTGCCTACCCGGGAAACCGTATCATTGCGTAAAATTCCTTCCAGCTCGAATTTCAGGCGGTTGGCGACTGCGCGGCTGCGGACATTGTCCGGATCGCAGCGGATTTCAACACGATTGGCGCCTAACTCTTCAAAAGCAAAGCGCGTAATGCGTTCCACTGCTTCCGTAACGTACCCTTTGCCCTCATAGCGGCTGTCGACCCAATAGCCGATTTCAAACTTACGTACTTCCCAGTCAATCCGGTGAAGTCCAGTAGAGCCGACGAATTGGCCAGTTTCCTTCAGGAAGAAATGCAGGCGCAAATCCTTACGCAATTTAAAATTAGCCTCGGCTTCAATCAATGTTGCCTCTGTTTCTGCAAGATCAGGCTTTTGCTGTGCAAATGGCAGCCATGGCCGGAATGCTTCCAACGAATGCATAACAGCTTCATAACTGGCTTGCGCATCTTCTCTTCTCGGCGCCCGTATCAACAGACGCTCCGATTCGAACTCTTCCGGAAAATCGAGCAGCACCGGATTAAACGGGAGCTCTTTTGTTTCTGCGACGGTATCGTCCCATAAAACCGGTGTCGTGATTCCAGCCTGCCAGTCTTCACGTGTCATGCCGTAAGTCACTGCATCATAATAACGGTTTTCCCGTGGAGAAAACCAGGCCTGGCGCAAATGGGCTTCTTTGACAAAGCCAGTCCGTTCGAAAGCCTTGCGCATCGCGAAGTTATCGTGGCGCGTATTGCCTTCCAGCCGAATTTTCTTCTCCGGCAGCGAAAAGACGAAATCAGCAACCAGTTTCAATGCTTTCGGACCATAGCCCTTGCTGCGGTAAGGATCTGCAATCCGCAGATCGAAAAGCGGGATATCATCCTGCAAATCAAAGATTTTGACTAAGCCAACTTGCTGATTTTCATCATTTTCTATCCAGAAAGTTGTCACTTGGTCTGATTTATAGCCACCTTCTTCAATTGTTTTCTCAATCAAAGCCCGCACCGGGTGTTCATGGCCATGAAACGGCCACGAATTTGTTGTCATAAAATGAATCAGCTGTTCCTGCTCCTCCATTGTCCACTCTGTTAACTTCAATATAAAACCTCCAAACTTGCCTTACTTCTGAACTTTTACAAGTCGCAATGCATTCATGATCACCAATAGCGTAGCACCCATATCCGCGAAAATCGCAATCCACAAGGTCAACCAACCTGGAATGATCAATAGCAATGCGATAATCTTGAGCCCTAGCGCAAAGACGATATTTTCTTTTATTATACGCAATGTCTTTCGGCTGAGTCGAATCGTATAAGGAAGTTTCTCCAAATCATCTGCCATCAAGGCGATATCCGCCGTTTCCAGCGCTGCGTCTGTCCCCGCTCCGCCCATTGCGATGCCGATACTTGATGCAGCCAAGGCCGGCGCATCATTAATGCCATCGCCGACCATCGCCACCCGGCCATATTGTTTTTGCAGATCTTTGATTGCTGCTAATTTGTCTTCCGGCATCAGCCCTGCACGGACATCGGTTACACCGATTTCTGCTGCAATGGCTGTTGCCGTTGCTGGATGATCCCCAGTCAACATGATGGTCTGGCTGATCCCCATCGCTTTCAACTTCTGAATGATGGAAGGGCTTTCTGTACGGATGGCATCCGCTACTGCGATGATTCCCATCAGCATCGCTTCTGAAAATACAGCGGTGACGGATTTCCCACTCTCTTGCAGTTTACGCGCTTTATCAGGAATACGTAAGCCCTTTTCTTCAGCCCAGTTTAAGCTGCCGACGTAGATGGTTTCTTCATTGACTGTCGCATAAGCACCTTTCCCGGTAACAGAATTGAAGTTTTCAGAGGCATAGACACCTGCTGCTTCTTTCGAGATGGCTCTGGCCAATGGATGCTGCGACATGGTTTCTACAGAGGCAGCCAGTTTCAACAGTTCTTCGTCTGTAACCGCTCCTTGCGCAAGAACATCTGTCACTTCAGGATAGCCTTTGGTCAGTGTACCGGTTTTGTCAAAAGCCACTGCATTGATGCGGCCGGTTTCTTCCAGGTGGACCCCACCTTTAATAAGGACTCCTTGGCGCGCGGCGTTGCCGATGGCCGTGACAATGGCAACCGGTGTCGACACGACGAGCGCGCATGGACAACCTACGACGAGAACGGCCAAGCCCTGGTAAACCCATAGTTCCCAGTTGCCGGTTACAAAGCCCGGTACCAATGCCACGAAAAAAGCGATGGCGATGATTGCCGGCGTATAGTATTTGGCAAACTGGTCGATGAATTTCTGGGTCGGCGCTTTTTCAGCCTGCGCTTCTTCAACGAGATGGATGATTTTTGCAATGGTGGTGTCTTCCACACGTTTCGTGACAGTGACTTCAAGCGCACCTTCATCATTCATGGTACCAGCAAAAACTTCATCTCCCGCCTTTTTGACTGCAGGAATCGACTCTCCTGTAATCGCTGCCTGGTTGACGGCGGACTGCCCGCGAAGGACTGTGCCATCCATAGCGATTTTCTGCCCCGGCTTGACGATCAGAATGTCTCCAATGCGGATGTCTTCCGTGTCCATTTCAGCCAATTCACCGCCGCGCTGAATCAACGCCCGTGCCGGAGCCAGATCCATCAGGCTGCGGATCGACTGGCGTGCTTTGTTCATGGAGAAGGACTCCAATGCTTCGCTGACAGCGAAAAGGAACACGACTACCGCCCCTTCGCGCCACTCCCCGATGATGACGGCCCCGATAATGGCGATGGTCATCAATGTTTTCATGTCGAACTGGAGCGTGCTGAGGTTCTTCAACCCTGTCCAGAACATATGGTAACCGCCTATTGCCATGGAACCGCCGAACAATGCGATGGACCATGGATGCGTTTCACCCGCCTGGAACGAAACGATGATCCCCGCTATCAACAGCAGCAGTGAAATAGCCGTCTCTATCGTCTGGCGTCGCTGATAGAAAGGAACGTGTTTCACTTTTTCTTTTTCAGGATAGACGCGGATATGGTCGAAAGCCCCCGCTTTTTCAAGCGCTTCAATCGTCACATTCCCATCAATCGTCAATTTAGAAGCTCCGAAATTCAAATTAACGTTTCTTATATCGGGCAGTTCTCTGACATTCTTCTCAAACTTGGCCGCACAGCTGGTGCATGATAGATTTTCAAGACGATAGGTTTTAACCATTTTCCACACCTTCTTTCGTGTGTGCGTGAGCAATTGTCACCAACTGGCGGACATGATCGTCAGACAAGGAATAATAGATTTGTTTTCCTTTGCGCTCGGATTTCGCCAAAGCCCGCTCCCGCAGGTAACGCAAATGATGGGAAGCCGTTGCTGTGGAAGACCCGATGACTGCGGCGATATCGCAGACACACATCTCTTCTTCTATAGTTAAGGCATATGCGATGTTCAATCTGGTTTCATCCGCCAGCGCTTTAAACAGATTCGCCACCTCGCTCAAATCGGTCATGCTCTTCTGTACACGATCGACCGCTTCAGGATGGACTTTCGTCACTTCACATACCTCTTTCATGCCGGCACCTCTTTCATTCAAATAAAGATTTGATTGTTTCCCTCAGTATATAGGCTTTGGCGATTACAGTCAAATGCATATTTGAATGAAGTGTATTTACACGACTATAAAAAGGTGATACAGTTTTAACGTTATTGCTTGAAAAGCTTTATGCATAAGCTCTCCATCTTACCGGAAGGAACAGCCGGTTTATGGGATAACCACTAAATAATGCGTGTTCATTTACTATAGAAGGAAGTGGAGTTTTTTGAATACCTTACCTTATAAAGAGCAGTGGTTCGGCAATATCCGCGGGGATATCCTGGCGGGAATTGTGGTGGCACTTGCCCTGATTCCGGAAGCAATCGCTTTCTCCATCATTGCAGGAGTCGATCCGATGGTCGGCCTGTACGCTTCATTTTCCATCGCTGTCGTCATTTCCTTTGTCGGCGGCCGCCCTGCCATGATTTCAGCAGCAACTGGCGCCATGGCACTTGCGATGGTATTGCTGGTCCGTGATCACGGATTGGATTATTTACTCGCGGCAACCGTTCTGACTGGTGTGCTGCAACTCATATTCGGATTGCTGAAAGTCGCCCGCTTTATGAAGTTCATCCCGCGGGCTGTCATGATTGGCTTTGTCAATTCACTGGCTATCCTGATTTTCATGGCACAGGTGCCATTTATCTTTGGCGTCAATGCCATCACTTATGTATTTGTGGGAATCACGTTGGCGATCGTCTACATTTTGCCACGTTTTTTTACGGCTATTCCGGCTCCCTTGATCGCCATCCTAGTCTTGACGGGAGTCGTCATGTACAGCGGAATGGATATGCAGAATGTCGGCAGCCTGGGCACGATTTCACAAACCTTGCCGAGCTTCTTCATTCCGAATGTACCGTTCAACTTTGAAACTCTACAAATCATTTTCCCGACTGCACTGGCTTTGTCCATCATCGGATTGCTGGAATCCTTGTTGACTGCATCGATACTCGATGATGCGACTGAAACAGGCTCCGATAAAAACCAGGAAGCACGCGGTCAGGGAATCGCCAACATCATCACTGGATTTTTCGGCGGCATGGCAGGCTGCGCGATGATCGGCCAGTCCGGCATCAATGTCCGTTCCGGCGGTCGAGGACGTTTGTCCACCTTCACAGCCGGCGTATTCCTGATGTTCCTGATTATTGTCCTCGGCAATTGGGTCGTCCAGATACCGATGCCGGTCTTAGCTGGAATCATGGTCATGGTCTGCATCGGCACCTTTGACTGGGGTTCGTTCAAATACTTGGCGACTGCCCCGAAATCAGATGCGATCGTCATGCTATTGACTGTCGTCGTTGTCGTCTATACCCATGATTTGTCCAAAGGCGTATTCGCCGGCGTCATTTTGAGCACCATCCTGTTTGCTGCGAAGATCTCCAAAGTGGAGGTCCGCAAAGAAGGATTGGAGTCCAATGCGTCGAATAGATATAACATACACGGACAATTGTTTTTCGCATCTTCCCAGGACTTTGTTTCCGCATTCGATAAAGTGGAAGCTTCCGAAGGGATTGTGTTGGACTTTTCAGATGCGACTGTCTGGGACGATTCAGGCGTCGGCGCCATCGACCGGGTCATGAACAAACTGCAGGCGCAGGGCCAGACCGTTGAAATCACCGGGTTGAACGCCTCCAGCCAAAAGCTCGTCGACAAATTAGCGACCTATGGCACTGCAGGCAAGAGCACACATTAAGGGGGATGCTTATGTACGAGAAAATCTTAGTTGCGGCCGACGGCTCTGACCATTCAAAGCGGGCCGCTCACGAAGCGGTCAAAATGGCCAAAGCCAACCCACAAGCTTTCATCACTTTGCTGTATGTCATCGATTATGAAAAAGCGCGAACCGAAATTCTTCACGGCCAAAGCAGTGATGAAGTCCATTTGGAACGCAAAAAGCACTTGATGCCGCTCGAAGAAATCTTCCGTTCTGCCGGCGTTGATTTTGAAACCAAAACGCTGCACGGCGTACCGGGTCCGACCATCGTCAAGCATGCCAATGAAACCGGTTATGATGTCGTATTGATCGGCAGCCGCGGATTGAATGCACTCCAGGAAATGGTGCTCGGCAGCGTCAGCCATAAAGTGGCCAAACGTGTCCAGGCTCCGGTCATCATCGTCAAATAACTCCAGCCGCTCTTCGTGAATCTGCGAAGAGCGGCTGGAGTTTTGTTTTTTTTCGATTTGTGGGTGTTTGCAAGGATTTGTGGGCGCTTATTTGGATTTGTGAGCGTTCAGCGAGATTTATGGGCGCTTATCCGAATTTGTGGGCGTTCAGCAGGATTTGCGGTCGTTCGCAAAAAAACTCCTGCAGCAGACACAGGAGGTACAGAAATTCAGTGCATCCAGACATAGCCCAGGCTAAATAGGCCGATTCCACTGGCTAAAGTGGCAAAAACGTAAGCGGCACCCTGTAGCCATCTACCATCTTCCAAATCTTTCACCACATCCAAAGCCATCGTCGAAAACGTCGTGAAGGCCCCCAGAAAACCGGTGATCCAGAAAGCCGATAAGCTGCCGCTGCCGATAAACAGGCCAAGCACCAACGACCCGATGCTGTTGACCAGCCAGGTCGCGGCTTTCGGCTGCCACACCCTGCTTTCAATCAACAAGTAAAACAAGTAACGCGTGACCGCTCCTAAAAATCCGCCAACCGCAATGCCAATCATGACTGCACCCCTCTCCGGCCAACCCACAAACCTGCGGCTGCGGCGGCAACACAAGCAACCGTCATGCCGCCCGCAAATGCCATGCCCAGCCAAATGGAGGACTCCAGGTAATGGAACCAGTCAGCAGAGAACGCGGAAAATGTTGTAAACGAGCCCAGCAGCCCCGTTGAAACCAGCAGCCTAAGCTCTGCCAACTTCCGGCTTAACCGGATGGCTGCGAGCCCGATTAAAAAACTGCCGGCTATATTGACGAGCCAGAGTCCAGATCCACCTACAGCCACCATATATATTCCCGCACGCAAAAGCGAACCGATCATTCCGCCAAATCCCACAGCCAGTATCCGTTTCATCCTAAACGCTCCGCATCTGTTTTCTACAGTATAACTTAATGAAAAAAAATCGTGTTTGTTTTTTAGTCTTCTGTTAATTCTTTTAAAGTCGATATGACTAAATCCGGTCGATCCAAATGTATCGAATGTCCTGCACTTTTTGCAAACTTAACTGTGCTTCTTTTCGAAAGCTTTCCTTGTTCGAGTATTAATTGCTGCCACATGTTTTCCAACATCAACAGTTCCGACTCAGGCAAACCTCTGCTTACACCTTCCTGAATTACATAGTTTTTATCGCGGCCGATAGCGACTAGTGGAATGTTGCTCAGCATACCTAATTTTTTGATCATTTTTGCATCTATTTTAAAGTTTACGAATTCAGATATCATTGCTTTGTACAAGTTTGGCTTTTGCCGAAACTGGATTAATTGCCTTTGTATATGTGAAGGCAGTTTTTTCTGGTTTTCGGCTAATTTGGGGTGAATAATTTTTCTGGTTTCTTCTTCGTTCATACTTGCATAGTTTTGAAAATCCTCTAGCCATTTATTATCAGCTGAATTTCCCCTTAAAACAGGAAGTTCAAGCTCATCCAGTCTTTTCAAATCCTCAGATGTAGAATCAATTAAGAGCAATGCTTTTACTTTTTCAGGATAGAGTTTTGAAAAATGCTGCGCGCATAAGCCCCCATAAGAATGTCCGATCAGAATGACCGGATCCACTATTTCCAACTTCTCCATTAGTTGCTTCATCTCTTCAGCATTAGCCGTTGTCGTACGTTTTTCTTCTCCAATTTCACTTTTTCCTGATCCTGGACGGTGGAACATAATAATTTTATTCGTTTTACTCAGAGCTTCTGTCACTTCAAACCATTCCTCAAACGAACAGCCCATTCCCGGCAGAATAAAGATAGGTACTCCATTTCCACCTTTTTGCACTACTTCCATTTTCCGATCATTGATGGTGATAAACTGGTTCATAGTTTTCGCTCCTTATATTGAAGAACACACAATAACCGTTTTCTTCTCACTTGTTTGTATAAATTTTTTTAAAAAATAAATCACCCAAAATCAATGATATTCAAGAGATATATCTCAGAACATTTCATACTTGGCATCTAGGAATGCTAATTTTTTTCTGTACATATCTTTTGCGTCTACATCTTCCTATTTCTATTTATTCATTATAGCCTTTAAATTATTATAGTAAATTTATATTAAAACCAAAGGAAAGATTTCTCCAGTAAGTAGGAATAATATGGAACCGAATTTAAGCATGTTTTCGGTATACTTTGAAGGTGGATTGCCCTTTTAGCTCTCTTTTTTTTTGCAGCTGTTCATACATTTTTTTAGCACTTAAAAAAAGGAAAACTATTCATAAAAATACACTTTTACCGAAAAAAGAGAAAGAAATCGGCTTTGATTAGCCGCTTCTCTCCCTTGTGTTTAAACAACTTCCGATAATCCCTCATATGTTAACTGTTCATAGAATAAAAATTGCAACCACCAGAGAATTGATTTCTATGTAATTTTCATACAACATCTTCTCCCGGAATAGCACAAAAAGGCCAAAACTCCACAAGGGATAAACGTTTTGGTCTTTTTTGTATATTGGCAGCTAGCAATAGCTACGGAATAGATAGTTAATTAAACATATGGGAAGGTTGAGCATCCATTACTGCTATTCTCCCCAACTATACTAGCCTCTTTTCCTGTAACAGCAACTATCGCATATAGCTCTTAATCCCGCAGCTTCTTTATATCGCTGACAATGCTTTCAAAGATTCAATAACTGCCTCAATGCGTTATTACTTCCAATAGCGACTGCCTCAGAATATCGTAGCACTTGAATATTCCAATTTTTTAACCACTCTTTCCAATTACTAGAAATGACAGATTGGTATTCCAGCTCTCTTTCCTTTTCGACAATGCCGGGCGGAAAATGTTCATTCGATAATAAATGTGTTTCATCACTTTTCTTTGTTGGATGCATGAAATACATATATTGATGATTCTTTTTAAGTGCATTCAACCAAATTTCAATATTTTTGAAGTATGCTTGTTTACTGTCTCCCCAAATAGGCAGAATCGGATCAGCAAAATTGTAATACTTGCTTGCATCTATCAAACCTTTACTGGAAATCCACTCTTCTAATGCCTTTTCAAGCCCAGGGATAAACAGTTCCGGTACCATATGGCTGTCAACATAGTTCACTTTCAATCCCAATTTCGTTAAACGAGCTAATTGTGCTTCGTATTCTACTAATATCTCATCTAATTTGGGTTGTGCTGAAGCCAGTTGCTGCTGCGACTGATAAAAATCACCATTTTTGTTCAGTAACGATGGAATTTTCTCTTTAGGTGCAACTGGTTTCCATTTGATCAAATCCCATTCAGAAATCAATGTCAGATGGAGACCAATATCGATATTCTCACAGTTTTTCAGCAACCGAGCGCCGTCTTCGAGTGCCGGACCTCCAGCCATGCAGGATACATTCTTTATCAAGTATCCGTTTGTCACAGCCTGAAGAATTGCCTGATTTGCTGCTTGGAGGGAACCAAAATCATCTGCGCGTGTTATGACGGAGGGATGTTTCATTATCCTTCCTCTTTAAGAAGGAAATCCACTCCGGAACCCAAGACCTTGTTCCAGTAGACGATATCGTGCAATCCATCTTCTTCTTCGTACTGTACAGGAATCCCGTTTTCTTTCAGCTGGTTGACGAATTTTACAGTAGGTTCATAGACAAGCTCATCCTGTTTTCCGCAGCAGACGAACAGGTCCGGTATGTCTTCGTTCGATTGTTTGGCGTTTATAAACTGAGTTGTCGGATCGTAATTGTCAAAATAATTCTTTTCATTTTCAAAAAGGTGATTGAAGAGACCCCGGGGGAAACCAGGAAACTCAAGTACCTTATTCAAACCGAGCGCAGGAGACATGGTCATAATTTTACTGAATGTCTCTTTATAGCGCATGCCCAGCATCATGGCACCAAAGCCGCCCATGGAAATGCCGCCGATGAATGTATCTTCCCGTTTGTCCGACAGGGGGAATAATTTACGGGTGACTTCCACTAATTCTTCGCCTATCAATTTGCTGTAGTAAGCATTCCATTCCGGCCGGTCCATATAGAAGGAGTTGTCTCCATCAGGCACTACAATAGCAATGCCTTTATAGAGGGACTGCTCCGTCAGATTTATCGCCGTACTTATGTCTGTCGCACTTGCACTGTATCCCGGCAAAAAATATAAAGTCTGGAATGGTGCTGTCTTTTGGGCAAGATTTCCGTCAAAAGGCAAAAACACATTCAATTTTACACTTCTGCCCATACTTGCTGATTGATAATTCATGGTAATAAAAGCCATCTTACGCCTCCCAATAAACCGTTTTTTTTACTGTCGCCTATTCTGCTTTTTAACAATTTTCCGTTTGTATCGTATAGCTGTATTCTTTCAGATTACCTTTCAGGATGGCCTTGCAACTACCATTTTCCCATTGTAACTTTAAGATATGCGGCTCAGATTCCAGTACAGTAAGCTTTGCCCCATACCCGAAAGCAGGACAGGTATTCCTGAATCGAATAAGTTCCAGCTGTTCCAGCACAACCTCTTTTTGGAGATTTTCTTGCACTTGTTCCAGACCGAGATTTGTACGGTTAATTTCTTTATGCCCTCCGGATCCTGCTTTTTCCACTGCCTCGTAATTGTTTTTTCCGACAAAAAGATCCAGATACCAGATCTGCGGTTTTCCTGGCATGAACAGTTGGATGGTGCGAGCCAACAGAAGCTTTTGTTCGTCTTCACCCAATGCACTGAAGTAAGTGGCATTCACTTGGTAGTACATCGTTTTTTGTCCATGAAGATCTTTCACATAGCCGCCTCTGCCTACCACAGTTTTGATAAGGCTCTCTATCTCTTCATCCGATAATAATCCCTTCAGATCAAGAAGCGGTATCCCGTCATGGCTTCCCAGCATATTCACAGTTTGAATCCCTTTTCTCTCGATATCACCGATCCATACAAGTAATTTCTCGTTTGTATTTCGTTCAAACGCATCAATGATTAATCCAGGCAAAAAGAAATCGTAAGTCAAATATCCTTTTTCCGCTATTTTTTCATGGATTTTTTCTTCATATTTCGAGTGGATTTCAGGCAATAGCATAACATCGTGTTCGTCCGCCATTTCCCTGACACGATCCAGAAGTTGCCACGTGCCGGGATCATTAAGAAAGTTCTTTTCCCCGGGCTCCTTGGGCGCATAAGCAAATGCATCCAATCGGACGATTTCTGCCCCGTAGCCTGCCAGTTTTTTCAGCGTATCCGCGTAAAAATCCCATACCAGCGGCGACTTGATATTCAAATCCATCTGTCCCAAGTATTTACGCCGTGATTCGAGTAATTCGATAATATTTTCCTTGTATTCCGTAAACTTTCCAAAGTCTATTTCTGCAGGCCGCTTACCCGCATGAACCGCGCTGTTCACTAAATTGGCAACAGCTTCAGCAGAAGCATATTGAATATCGAAGGTCTTCATCAAGTCCTGGGCATCGACCCTTTCATATTTCACTTCCTGATAAAAAGTGTTCCAGTAAGGAACTTCTTTTCCATCCGGCATTCGCACCATCAGAATTGGAAGTCCGGGCTTTCTGAAGAACATCTCTTTGATCAATCCCGCATTGGGCTCTATATAACCCTCTGGCGTCATCTCTCCATGGCCTTCCCAGAATTGATTCCAGTTGATGAAAAAATCTTTATATTTAGAAACCTCACCGTTTTTCAGAAGATCCTGGAACTGCTTCGAAAGTACGGATGCATGATTTAATATGAAGTCAAACTTAAATCCAAGACCGGCTTCTTTCAATTCCTCTAAATCCTTTAAGGAAGCAAACATCTCATTCAATTCATAGTCGATGACTGAGAAACCTCTGTCCAAATCAGTATTGAAAAGACTCGGCAATATATAAAAGGATTCGAAGGCATCTTTCAGCTGAGGGTACTGTATGAATTCAACCATCCCCTTTAAAGAACCGCCGATACTGTCCGGATATGCATTTAACATGGGACCATTTTTAACCGCTTTTAGTTTTGGAGTGTTTACCAACAATATTTCCTCCTTCCATTAACCTAAGGAAACGGGTTGGGACTTGTCGCTTGTTTTTCTTTTCATAAAATCTGTCAACGCATCCAACGCTTCCATAGCAGTTTTTCTTTTTGCGAATATATGAAAGCCGTGGGAAGCTTCCGCGACAGTGCCGTCATATAACAGCTCTTCATGCTCTACACCTTGACTGTCCAGCTTTTGAATCATTGCCATTGTCTGTGATTTATGAAGCGGATCTACTTCTCCTGAAGTTAAAAATACGGGAGGATAGTTTTCTGTTACATGATGCAGAGGAGAAACCTGACCCGCAAGTGGATATTTTTTAAGGTCAGTTGATCCTGTATATCCCATAATGCTTTCTTTTACTAATGGAAAGCCTGATTCCAGTGCCGTATCAAAATCAAACGCTCCGCAAAAAAGCACCGCTCCTTTTAATTGTTCACGTGTTAACGGGGCTACTGCGTCGATATCTTTCTCCAATTTTTCATTGGTGCAAATGCAGGTGATAAGGCTTGCCAGATGCGCTCCCGCTGATTCGCCGGCCAGGAAAAATTTGTTCGGATCTCCGTTATATCGTGCACAATTCTCTTTTATCCAATCAATCGCAGCAATAATATGATGTAAAGGATCAGGATGTGTATATTTCGGACCCAAACCATAATTTACATTAAAAACGAGGTAGCCACTATCCGCCAGTTTTCGGCAATAACCTCTTGTTGAAGACTTATCGCCGATGACCCACCCGCCACCGTGGATATACACAACGATCGGCAATGGGCCAGAAGCATTTTCAGGATAATGGATATCCAGTTTATAGTGATTGCCCTTAAGATTGGAATAGGATACATTCATTACATCTTTCACACTATTTGAGATGTTGAATTTTCTCGTTGACGGATTCAGAAAAAGCCAAAGGACTTTAGAATATGCTTTTATGAGGTGTAATTTCATTATTGATCCCCCTGTTTTAATTAATTGCCGTTACTTCGCTTTCTCATTTAGATCCGACTCTTTAAAAGCGATGCTTACCCTTTTATGCATGGCCAGATAGCCGCTTCCTAATACACTTTCAGGCAGTGGAACAGCAGCAGCTTCACCGCTCATGATCAAATCTGCACACTCAATATACTCTCTGATATATTCTGCATCAATAGGTACGTCGTGGTGTCCTGGATAGATAGCATCGAATTCATCTTTTCTGCTGTACAGCTTATTTAAGGATTCCTTAAAACTTGCAACAGGTTCAGAATGATTCAGGTGCAGGAGAACTCCTTGCGCACACACCGTATCTGCGCCAAATAACTGACGGTTCTCTTTATCCAACAGGCAAACAGACCCGGTTGAATGTCCGGGAGTCCAGATGGTTTCCAGTTGTCTTTCCCCCAAGTCAAAAATATGGCCTTCTTTTATAAAATGAAGGTTTTTATTTTCCGGAAGAGAGAGCAGTTTTGGGATTGCCGCCTTTACTTCCTCTGAATCAATGTTTCCCAGCAGTTCGGTTATAACCGTTTTTTTGAATTCCAAACTCGTATGCTCTTTGAGTGTTTCTTTGTCCATTTCCGGAATATATACTTTATCGAACAGATAATTCGAGCCTATATGGTCTATATGGCCATGGGTATTCATCACTTGGGCCGGTTTTACCGTTAAGCTGTGGACAAGAGTGTCCAAGCCGTCAAATCCCGTCCCTGTATCGATTAATAATGCCGACTCCGTGCCCTCCACCAGGTACATATAGACTTTTAACGGATCCTCAATCCGCCACGTATGGTCATCAATTTCAACTACTTGAAAATAGCTCATTTCCGCTTTCCCCCATTCCTTCTAATCTTCCTTGCTTCAAGATGAAGTTCCATAAATCAAAATATCCTTATAGGCAATCGGAATGGAACTCAGAGCTCCATTTGCTTCCAAAAGTTTTTTAAGACCGCTGATAATTCTCATCTCAACTGCATCTTCGCTGAATTTGAGTTCGAGCTGTTGTCTATGCGCGGTTTCCGTATAATACACATGGATGACCAGTGTTTCATCATTCTGCCATTCATGAGAAGCGGCATATTTCCACCTTCTGTTTGAACGGTCGAAAAATTTTATAAATGTCACTGGAGCAATTTCACAATCCATCACTCCTTTTTTAAATGACACTTTGGAACTTTCGATTACTTGCGTCTCTCCGATTGAAATTTTCAGGTCACTGCCGCGGAAATCAAAAGTTATGGGCATATCTTTACCAGTGAGACGGATCGTATATACTTTCTCATTCACTCTTCTTTCCATATAAGAAGTTGTGGCATCATATACGAACGGTTTTGACTTATTACTTAACATTCTTGAGAGTTCATCCTGTAAATCACTGTTGGCAAATAAGTTGCTGTCTTTTGCCTTACTGACAATATTTCCGTAGAATGCTGAAAGCAGTTCCTGGGAATCCGCATCTTCGCAAGTCATTACTGCCACAAGGTTTTTATCCGGTGCTATGACACAGAATTGGCCGAATGCACCGTCTGCTCTATACGTATTTTCGCTGCCCCTCCACATTTGAAAACCGTACCCTTGCGCCCAGTCTTCCCGAATCTCAATATTGGATGTCGCTACTTGTTCGGATGATGCCAGTTCTATCCAGGATTCATCAAGGATTCTTTTGCCATTGAACTCGCCTTTATTCAGAAACAGCATGCCCAGTTTCGCAAAATCTTCAGGTTTAATCATCAGACCCCATCCGCCAGTTGTGACCCCGTCCTTGCTGTCCCATTCATAGTCCGTTATCTCCAACGGTTCAAACAGTCTCGGTTTAAGGTACTCTTCCAACGACATACCAGTCGCTTTGGAAATGATCGCCGAAAGCATGAATGTTGCTCCCGAATCATATAGGAATTCGGTCCCCGGCTCGTTTTTTAACGGCGCTTTTATAAATGCTTCTATCCAGTTTTCTTTGTCGGCAATAGTGAAAAGAGAATCCCCGCTATGACCTGTCGCCATCTCAAGAAGATGCTTCACTGTCATCAGGGGGAATTTCGCGTCCATTTCAACATCTTTATATTCAGGAAAAAAGTCGATCACTTTGTCTTCCAGTGTTAATCGTTTTTCGCCCGTCGCAATTCCTACTGCAACAGCAGTAAACGTTTTGCTTCCTGAATGGAGCAGCCTTACCTGCTCCGGCTCATAAGGATAGTGATAGCCTTCTGCGATAACGGCTCCATCTTTCAGGAGAATGAAGGAATGCAGATGGCTCTTGATTTCTTCTGTGGCGTTCAGGAATCTGATAATATCCATAGAACTTATACCATGTTTTTCAGGGACTTCTCTCTCAAAATATTGCATTGATAATCATCCTTTTATACTTGTGTTTTATATAGTTCCTTTATAGTTTCAAGTTTCGGCAAATTCACCAGCGCGCCAACATGTTTTAATTTATAAGCACTTACTGCAAAGCCTAGTGATAGAGCGTCTTTTAATGTATATCCTTTTACAGCAGCCGTATAAAAGCCTGACCAAAAAGCATCTCCTGCCCCAGTCGTATCGGCAATTTCGGTTGCCAGCGTATTGAATTTGATCGTTTCCCGTCCATTAGAGACGATGGCTCCTTCACTTCCTAGGGTCATGATGACAAGTTTTGCGCCAAGCTCGATGAACTTGGCTACTTGATTTTCATGGGTATCCTGGCCAAACAGTCTTTCTGCATCCACTTCGGATGGTTTCACGATATCAACTTTGCTTATCATTGATTTGACATATGAAATTCCATCCTCATCTTTTGGCCAGATTGAATGATGATAATTTGGATCAAAACATACCAAACAATCATTCCTTCTGCCCGTTTCAATAATCTTTTCTATCGTATTCCGAGCGGGCATTCTTGAAACCGGCCAGCAGGAAAAATGAACGATTCTCGATTTCTTTATCGCTTCTTCCAGCTTATCACTATAGGCTAAATGATAATCGGCATCTCTGTAAAAAATAGGGATAGGCGTACTTTTACTTTTCGTGATCATGACCATACTCGTTGAATAATCACTTTGCTGGATAAGATCTGTATCCAAGCCTTCTTTTTTTAATTGATTTATCAGAAATTGCCCTAATCCGTCTTTCCCGACAGTCGCTGCAATCAGCGATTTGCCACCTAATCTGCTTACATTCACCGCAATATTTGCAGGGGCTCCGCCAAAAAACTTGTTATAAGTCTTGCTCTCGAAGCTGTCACTATACTCTGTGGCGATCATGTCAATCAGAAGTTCACCTACCGATAAGACATCCACCTCTTTATTATTAAATGGAATGCTCTTGTTGTAATCAAACAGTTTAGCCACTTCCTTAACGTTCATTTTTTGCCTGCAATCTGCGTTCTGCTAATTCTTCTTGTATTTCCGGATAGATTTTATCCAATTTATAGAACCACAGTAATAAACATGCCAGTGCACCGCATAGCATCGGGATATAATTGTGGCTTATGTTAATAGCCATTAGGGCACTTTGGGATTGCAGAACCGCTATCGGATCATATTGTCCCAGTTCAATCAGCCAACCTATCAGAACAACTGAAAAACCTTGCGCAACTTTTGTCGCAAACGTTAAAGCTGCCATACCCACACCTTCGGATTTGATGCCGCTTTTCCATTCTCCGTAGTCAATGGTATCTGCCACTAAACCATATACACTGCCGGCTGCAACTCCAGCACCGACTCCTTTTAATGCACTAAAGAAGATGATCAATGCCAACGTATCGCCAATAAGTCCTTGCAGTAAACTGGCAACTGTAAGAATTGCCATCCCTGCTAACATGGTATTTCTCTTTCCATACTTTTTGATAAAAATAAACGAAGTTATCAAAGTTAAAAGCTGGGCAATTGTAATGGCGTTTGCAAAGGAAGCATAGTAGGAAGTATCACCGAGCAGCCCTTTTGCATAATACATTCCAGATCCTCCAAGCATACTGGTAGCAAATAAAGCTAAAAACACAACCCCTATAGCGATCAGCCAGTATTGATTGGTGAAAAGTGCTTTTAAAACAGGTTTTACTTCTACCTTTTGCTTATTTTTTAGACTTTCAGGGGTTTCCCCACTTCGCTCTCGTGTAAAGTAAAAGCAAATTAAGTGTCCGATTAGGCCACATAGTGCATAAATCGCTATTACAATCTGCCATGCTGTCGTATCACCGCCAAGTGCTTTCGTGGCGGCATCTATCGTCGATTGAACCAACATCGTACCAATCCCTGCTCCCATCATCGCAAAAATTCCGAGCAATCCTCGCTCATAAGGATTGCTTGTAATATTAACAACCAAGGCATTGAATGGGACGTAAAGTGCAGTCAAAAATATAGAGTTGAAAAGATTGTATGTGATGAATACATAAATATATTGAATAAGTTCTGTAGACCCTGCCGGTACTGTCACCAAAAGAATGCCACTTATCGCAAATGGAACACAGGCACGTATAATCCAAACTCGTGCATTTCCGTGTTTAGAATATGTCCGGTCTACGATGAAACCCATCAAAATGTCAGTTACTCCGTCCAGTAATCGTGAAACCAATATGATTGTTCCGATAATTCCGGCGTTCAGCAATAATACATCGGTATAGTAGAACATAATAAAAGAAGCTACAACCGTGTTAATGAATGCGATACCTATATTCCCGCTCATGTAGGCGCTTCTTTCGACTACACCAAGTTGTGCAGTAGGGTCAGCTGAATTTGTTAAAAGTTTCATTTTGTCCTCCATTCTACTTTTCGTCGTTTCGAAATGTGCAGTTGTATTTGTAAACGCCTTCATTTTTCCAAAATCAGTTCGAAAGCAGAATGAAGTAACCGTTTACATTTCTTAATATGTTAACCGGTTAACATATATGTGTCAACCGGTTAATATAATGAATATTAAAAAATACTTAAGATTTTGAAATCTTAAGTATTTAATATAATTGTATCTTTTTTAAGTGGTTTCTCTTTCCACTAATTCTACAGGCAAAATATTTTCCAAGGTTACTTCCTTGCCCTCTATTTTATTGAGCAATGTTTTCACAGCCAATTCTCCAATTTTTTCAATGTCCTGTTTTATTGTGGTTATCGGAGGAACCGTCATGGCTGCCATGTCAATATCATCATACCCGACAATTTTGATATCTTCGGGAATGCTTTTCCCATTCAATCCGGCGACATGTATCACTGAAGCTGCTATTATGTCACTGCTCGCAAAAACCCCGTCAATCTCCGGATGTTCTTCAAACATTTTGATCACTGTTTTTTTATATTCATCAAACCTGGACAGTTTTGACTCTTCAAGTACACTGTTTATATTTTGTTTTTTCGTTACATTAATAAAAGCCTTGCTCCGATTATTTGCTAAAATATCGATTTCTAAATCACCACATATGTGGGCAATTTTTTTGCAGCCCCGATCTATCAGAAAATTGGTTGCTATTTCTCCGCCATTGTAATGATCCGAAGTAATATAAGGCAAACCATTAATGTTCATATCCAAAGTTACAAGAGGCATGTCCGGCTTAATGTAGTCATCCGAATTGGAAGTATAGATGGCCCCTATAAAACCATCTACCTGGTTACTGCTGATCATCTCTAAGTACTCTCTCTCTTTACCGTTATCGGCATAGGAATTGCAAATTAACACTTTATAACCAGCCTGATAAGCAAAATACTCGATATGGCCTACCAACTCAGAAAAAAATGGATGGGATACGCTTGGAACGATGACCCCTAGAATATTTGATTTTTTTCTGAATAAGGATCTTGATATTTCATTTGGCTTATAGTTCAGCCGTTCCATCGCTTCATAAACCTTTTTTCTGGTTGAATCACTTAAATATCCTCTGTTATTCAAAACCCTTGAAACAGTGGCTACTGCAACTCCAGCTTCTTTAGCTACATCTTTTATAGTCGTCAATAGCATTCTTTCCTTTCGAATTCCTAATTCATTTCATGATAGCCGCCTTTTCGTAAGTTGTCCAAAAAAAATATTATTAGAAATGTTGAGTCGTGACTGTTTATACTTACAATTCATCAATTCATATACAGCAACTAATAAATTTTCTTCATCTTCGATATATTTCAAATCGTAACAGTTGGAAATGAAACTGAATAAGGTTTAATCCATTTTATGTAAAAAAATCAAGAAGAAATAGCGTTCGTTAAAGTACACATTTACGAACGCTTCAAAAAACAACTAAAAAACACAAAAAGAACGTTCGTAAAAGTATCAAAACACTTTACGAACGTTCGCGAGTTTACATAGACGTTTACAAACGATTTTTGAATCTATCTTATTGAGCCTTCAGCGTTAATGTTGATCCTTCCACTTCGTCTTCAATTTCTGTTTCGTGGAAATCGCCCTCCGCCCAATCGTCCACTTGATTATGGAAGTAGTCCGATTTCAAATGTCCGCTCAAACCAGGGCCGACAATGTGATAGGCACTCGATAAATCAGCGAGGTCCGCCACAAACCGCCAGGATGCCCCGTGATTCACATTGCCTTCTGATGTAGACGCGGCTGCTTGTACTGTAATATTGGAGCCTCCGATCGGTACAGGATCCGGGTTCAAGAATTCGGCAAATATCGGGGACGCTCCTGCAAGTGGATGCGGGAAGGTCAATTGATGATGTTCGCCCCATGTCCAGTCGGCCAGGTCGTTTCCTTGCTCATCATCAATTTCGGCGACCGCTGCCTCGAGAGCATCCACAAGCCATTTTTCCACGCCACCGTATTCCGTTACCCACACACCTTCTTCACCAGCGAAAGCACCCCGCATCATTTCATCGGTAATGTGGTTCTTGCCTGACAGCATGTCAAAGACATCCTCCGGAAATTCCTCTGCCAATAACGTCTCAGGCAATTGTTTTATCCATTTATGGAATACCAAAGGTGCGGCCTGTTCTTGGCTGTCGACCTGATCCCACTTCTCCAGCATCGTGAGCACTTCATCATGTTCGTCAGTTTCACTGCGCACAGCTGCAATCATTTCGTCCAAAAATTCCGCTGCATACAAATTCTTCTGATCCATCTGCAAGTCCATCATATCCTGTGCCGTCAAATCGTCCGATGCTTCCAAAACTTCGGCAATCCGTTCGTAGCGATATGGCTGCGCCCAGAAATCTGTGATGTGATACGGATAGGAATCATCGATGACTTCATTGTTCGCAGTGGCAATGAACCCGCTTTCCGGATTGACTGACCGCGGCAATTCATCAAAAGGCACATAGCCCTCCCACCCATATTCCGCCGAATCTCCCGGAACCGGCAGCTGGCCATCTCCGGATTTGCGGATTGGGATGCGGCCATTGGCTTTATAGGCGATGGTTCCATCAGTGGAGGCAAAGACAAAGTTCTGTGCAGGCGCCTGGAAGTCCTCCAGCGCCAATTCGAATTCTTTCCAATTGGATGCTTTATTGAAATTTAGAACCGCCTGCAGCTCTAAAGTCGGCTCGAGAGCCGTCCATTGCATCGAAAACACGGCTCCCGGCTCTTCTTCATCGTATAAGACGTTCGAAACGACAGGGCCATGCCTCGTCACCAGTACTTCAAAGTCTTCCGTTTCTCCGTCCTTGACCTTGATCGGCTCTTCTCTTACCTCTGCCTGTTCCCATTCACCTTCATACCGGAATTGTGTCGGATCTTCCGGATTTGGGGTTTCGATATAGAGATCCTGAACGTCTGGCCCCACATTGGTGACGCCCCACGCGATTTCTTCGTTATGGCCGAGGATGATTCCTGGAATGCCGGCAAAAATGACGCCGCTGACATTTTGTTCAGGGGATTCCAAATGCATCTGATACCAGATGGACGGTGTACTGAGCCCGAGATGCGGATCGTCCGCAAGCAGTGGTTTGCCGCTCGCCGTTTTGTCTCCTGCCACCACCCAGTTGTTGCTGCCATTAAATTCAGGCGGAATGACAGAAGCATCAAACTCACCGGCCACTTGGACGGGCTGCTTTTTGTTCGCCGCCAAAATCGACGGCGCCGTTTCCGGATATTCGATAAACAGCTCACGGGCCTTGTCTTCAGGAAATTCATTTAATGCCCAGTGGCGGACGGCAAGTGTATTCCAATGCCCCCCAAGGTCATAAGCCATAAACTTTCCGATCGTCAAAGAGTCGACAGGCGTCCATTCGGTAGGCTCGTATCCGAGCAAAGCGAATTCGAAGCTGAGGCCGCCATTTTCTTTCGCTTCTTCCATATAGGCATTGACGCCTTCTGCGTACCATTCCAGAACTTGCTTGGCTTCCGCGTCATAGCCATCCCACGACTTTTCAGCAGCATTCCGCAAACTGAAGGTCCGGAAAAACTTATCGGTATCGAGCGCATCCGCTCCAATCACTTCCGCCAATTGCCCGCTGGCCTGCCTACGGGATAAATCCATTTGGAACATGCGATCCTGCGCCTGTACATATCCTTGTGCCCGGTAAAGGTCGGCATCTGTGTCCGCCTGTATATGCGGAACCCCGATGTCGTCACGGATGACGGTAACATCGCTGTCCAGTATCGCAACTGCCGCTTCTCCTTCAATGAGCGGTTTGGACTTCCCTATGTAAACGTTTACAAAAATCAATCCAGCAACCGCAACTGTGACAAGAACACCCAGTACAGCCAGAAGCCATTTCAACCACCTTTTATTTTTCACTTTCCCCCTCATGGTCTTGCCCCCTTTTTCCTAATGATGTTTATTCGACTGGCGAAGGATAAATCCCTTTTTTGAGAATAAAATAATCCCTCTGCCCCTTCCATCCGCATAAAAAAAGATGTCCCAGAGCTGGGACATCTTTCTGATTAAACTTGGTCTTCTCCTACAATCTTCACTTCAAGCTCTAAATCAATTCCGAACTTCTCCTGGACCGCCGCTTTGACCATCTCGATTGTCTGGATATAATCATTCGCGGATGCATTATTTTTATTGACGATAAATCCAGCGTGTTTAGTGGAAACTTCCGCTCCGCCAAATCCGCGTCCCTGCAAACCGCTGTCCTGAATCAATTTACCGGCGAAATTACCAGGCGGACGTTTGAAGACACTTCCTGCAGAAGGAAATTCCAAAGGCTGTTTCGTTTCACGCTGATAAGTCAGTTCACTCATTTTCGCATCAATGACTGTTTGTTTGCCGACTTCCAACTCAAACTCTGCCGACAAGACGTAAAATCCTTTTTTGGTGATGATGCTCTTGCGATAGCCGAGCTCCAAATCTTCTTTGGATAAAATCAGTTTCTCTCCTTCTTTCGAAAGAACTGTCGCTTGTATAATGATGTCTTTAATTTCTCCGCCATAAGCGCCAGCATTCATCGCCATGGCTCCACCGATGGAACCTGGGATTCCACAAGCGAACTCAAATCCGGTCAGTTGTTTCGCTGCAACAGTTTTCGAGACTTTCTTGATGTTCGCCCCGCCTTGCGCATAAACTCTCGTCCCTTCTATTTGAATCGCCTGCAAACTCTTCAAAGTTAGGACGATTCCACGGAATCCTCCGTCACGAACGACCATATTGGATCCATTCCCAAGAAGCAGCAATGGTATATTGTTTTCATATGCGTATTTAACTGTATATGCAGTTTCATCTTCAGTAGTCGGTGTCACAAAAATATCAGCTGGCCCACCCATTTTAGTTAATGTATGAAGGTGTAGCGGTTCATCCATTTTGACGTGATCATCGGTTAAAAAACCGCGCAAATCCGTCAGCCATTGTTCTTTCGTCATTCAAAGCAAATCCCTTCTAAACTTTTAACTTCTACTAGTATCCGATTTTCATCCCGATTTGACAAGCAATATAACGTTCTTCGGTACAAAAGTCCAATAAATTATTATCTCGAATTCGAGAATTATTAATTAATAACTATTGACATCGAGATTTCATCTTGTTATATTAGGTGCAGAACAACATATCTAGGAGGAATTTAACATGAAAAAATGGACAGTAGACACAGCACACTCGGAAGTCGGATTCTCAGTAAAACACATGATGATTTCAAAAGTAAAAGGCTCTTTCTCATCATACGAAGCAACCGTTGAAGCAAATGAAGAAGATCTGCAAGGCGCATTGATCGACTTCAAAATCGATGTAGCAAGCATCAATACGAATAACACAGATCGCGACAATCACCTTCGCTCTGCTGATTTCTTTGACGCTGAGCAATTCCCATACATCACATTCAAAGCGAATGACATCGTTAAAAAAGGCGACGAATACGAATTGACTGGCGACCTGACGATGAAAGGCGTTACCCGTCCTACTACGTTTGAAGTGGAGTACGGCGGCAAAGCAACAAACCCATGGGGCGTTGAAGTCGTTGCATTCAATGTAGAAGGCAAAGTAAACCGTAAAGATTTCGGCCTTACATGGAACCAGGCACTTGAAACAGGCGGCGTAATGGTCGGCGAAGACATCAAAATCACTTTGGAATTAGAAGGCAACCCAGCCTAATCAAGAAAAGTGGAAATGGCTGTTCTATCAGCCAACAAGAAAGTCAAAAAAGCAGTGCGAGGAAAAATCCTCGCACTGCTTTTTTTATTGTCCAGCTTCCGCTGTCCGATTCTAGGGTCATAAGTCACTCCAGGTGTCTAGTTCAGTGCCTAGCTCTTCGGGATGTAAGCCGATCCGGTTGTGCGGCTGAAAACATGCCGTTTCGCCAGCTCATCTTACACCTGTCAGAGCTGAACAGGCACTTCTACTTTTCTTATTGTCCAGCTTCAGCTGCCAGATTCTAGGCTCATAAGTCAACCCAGCTATGCGGTTGAGGAAACACCGCTTCGCCGGAGCGTCTTATGCCCGTCAAATCTAAACGGCAGCTTCCGCATTTCAGTATTCCTGTTCTATCTTCTTCAACGGTTTAACAGCCGGACCATTCAACACTTCTCCGGTATGGGAGAAACGGGAACCGTGGCATGGACAGTCCCAGGAACGCTCCGCGTCATTCCAGTTAACTTCGCATCCCATGTGGGTGCAGGTCGTATCTACCAGATGCACCTGTCCGTATTCATCGCGATAACCGCCGGCTTTCTTCTTGCCGACTTTGACCAATGCACCTTCGTCTTTGCCAAGATCATCGACTGTTTTGGAAGCCCTTTTCAGTTTTCCTTTGACCAATTCCTTGGCAACCGATGCGTTGTCTTTCGCAAAACTTGCGGCGTCTACCGCCTTCATTTTCGAACGGGTCGGACTGAAGACTGGTGCATAGCGGTTTTCCTTGCCCAAAATCTGATCTGTCAGCATCATGCCGGCTAATGCCCCATTCGACATTCCCCATTTATGGAAACCGGTAGCCACCAGGATATTGTCATATCCTGCAGTGACGGTCCCGATGTAAGGGATTTGATCGAGCGTCGTCATGTCCTGTGCAGACCAGCGATACGGAATTTCCTGAATGCCGAAATGCTCGTCTCCAAATTTCTCGAGGTTGTGGTAATGTTCCATGGTTTCGCTGGAACTTTTGCCTGTCGCATGGCCATCGCCCCCGATCAGCAGCAGCTTTTCTCCGTTTTCATCTGTTGCATAGCGCAAGGAACGGGAAGGCATATCCCCACTGATGTACATATCATTCGGAATCTTGCCGTTTACTTTGGCCGCGATGATATACGAACGGTTGACAGAGAGACGGGAAAAGTACATCCCGTCAAAATCATTGAATGGGTAATGCGTCGCTACGATGACTTTATTGCACGATAAATGCGAAAGGTTTTCGGTTTGGATGACCGGATCATTTTTACTGAGGATTTTCATCGCACGGGTTTGTTCATAAATCGTACCGCCCAATCGCTCAATCTCTTTTACCAGCCCTGCCAGGAATTTCACCGGATGAAACTGCGCCTGGTTGCGCATGACCACCGCTTCTTTCACCTGGAACGGCAATTCAACTTCATCTTTCGCCAACTCGCCATCAATGCCCAGCTGCTGATAGGTCTCCGCTTCTTTCTCCACCAATTTCGCCCCTGCCGCAGTATTGGCATAGACAAATGCATTATGATGCGAAAAGTCACAATCGATGCCAAGCTCTTCGGCAGTTTCTTCAATGAACTTTAAGCCATCCATATTCGCCTGGTAATACAGCTTCGCCTGCTCTTCTCCCACAAGCTTGACCAGCGGATAATAAAACAACCCGTGTTGCGCCGTAATTTTGGCAGTCGTATAGCCTGTCACTCCATCCACTAATTTTCCGGCATCAATCAAGGTTACTTTTTTTCCGGCTTTGGCCAATAGGTAGGCACTGATGATCCCAACCATCCCTCCACCAACAACCGCAATATCTGTCGACTCATTTGCCTGTAAAGCGGGATAGCTTGGAATATCTTTGTACTCTCGCCAATATGACTTCTGCACTTCTGGAACCCGACTCACGTTATCACTCTGCACCATGCCGTTCCTCCTCAAGAAAGCTTTTAGTAAATGTCTACCCCCATAGAAAAATCCTAATCAGGTTCTCGCTTTTAGCGCCAAATTTCCCAGTTATTTGGACATACTGTCCGAAACGGCTGAAATACTGTCCAAATCTCAGAAATACTGTCCAATCGAGGTGGTTTACTGTCCACTCCGGCAGATTTACTGTCCAAACGCCTTTTAAAGCAAAAAAAGGACCGCCCTTTAAGGGCAGTCCTTCATTAAAAACTTATGCGTATACTTTTACTAATGAATTTGCAGATTGCTCGACGCGTTTCATGCCATCAGCAATGATTTCTTCAGCGCGATCCGGGTACATATTATGTCCTTCGATGATCACTTCTTCAATATCAGTAATGCCGAAGAAGTCCATGATCAAGCGGATATAGTTGACGCTCATTTCAGCAGGAGCCATTTCAGGTGTTGAATAAACTCCGCCGCGAGCGTTCAAGATGATGACTTTTTTCTCAGGAACAAGACCGACTGGGCCTTCAGCCGTATATTTGAACGTAACGCCTGCACGGTAAACGTAATCGATGAACGTCTGTAATGGTGCAGGAATTGTTTTATTCCATAATGGGAATGCGAATACAACAACGTCAGCATCCATGAATGCATCCATTGCTTTGTTGGCAGCAGTCAAAATGCGTTGCTCCAGTTCCGTCATTTCTTCAGCCTGCGCTGATTTTTGCATAGCATCAAAGAAATCCTGGCCGAAATACGGCATATCTTCTTTAAATACATCGAAAGTATTTACGTTAAGCTCTGTACCCATGCCGATTGAATCCATGAATACTTCGTACATCTTGCTTGAAACCCCTTCAGATGCAGGGCGGTTATTTGCTTTTACTACTAAAACGTTAGTCATTAGGTTAAAACTCCTTCTTTAATTATATTAAAATTATTTATCTCAAATTAAAAGCACTTTCTTATCATAAGAAAAGGCAGAGTATAAGTCAATTACTCTGCCTCGGTCTTATACTCCATCACAGGAATCTCCTGTGCAATAACTGGTTTTCTTCTTACCCATCGGCTTAAGCTTTGGACGGATGCCTTCTTCTTCAGCAATCTGCTCCAATGCTTCCACAAATGCATCCAACGGCTGTGCACCGGAAAGCGCATATTTGCGGTTGACTACAAAAAACGGTACACCTTGTACGCCAATTTGGCCGGCTTCAGCGATATCAACCTGGACCTGTGCCATAAATTGATCCGATTCCAATACTTGCTTCGCTTCATCGCGAGGCAAACCGACCGCTTCTGCAATGGTCAATAAAATATCATGACTGCCAACATTTTTCGCTTCTACAAAATACTGGTGCATAAGCTGTTCAGTCAGTTCTGCATCCTTGTTTTTAGTTTCAGCCCATTTCACCAAACGATGAGCAGCCAAGGTATTGGCTTCCACCATGTTATCGAAATCATATTCCAAACCAACCGAGCGGGCATGCTGCGCCACTCCCTTAGTCATCTCTTTCGCCTGTTCCACTGTTTGCCCCAATTTCTTCGCTAAACTTTCATACGTCGGGACAGTAGAATCAATGGGCGTATTCGGATCCAGTTGATAGGCCTTAAACGAAATCTCCGCCTGGCTTTCAAAACCTGATTGAACCAATGCCTGTTCCAAAGTTCGCTTGCCTATATAACAGAATGGGCACACATAATCTGACCAAACTTCAATTTTCATATTATCCACCTCGCCATTAACTATAGCAACGAAAACAACAGCGCTCAATTTTTTTGCCTGTAGAAGGAAAAGCGGAGGCGCCCGTGTAGCTATGCCGGGCATAAGACAGACCAGCAGTGTGGCGCTTTTTGCCACGCAGCTGGGTTGGCTTATGACCCAAAGAGCTGGGCGCCGGAGTCTAGACAAAGAAAAGCGGAAGCAGCCCAACAGCAGAAGCTAACCTAAGAGCGCGATATCGTGTCGCACCGGTTAGCTGACCCGCATCCTGCAGGCCTCCGACAAGCGCTGGAAGCCTTGCCGGTAATGGCGTTCTTCAGCTACATTGTCGAAGGGACTTATGACCCGAAGAGCTAGGCACTTGCAACTGGACAACAAGAAAAGCGCAGGCGCCTGTCCTGAATCGACGGGCTTAAGGCCGATCGTCGAAGCGGCGCTTTTTGCCGCATAGACGGAATGACTTAAGACCCCGAGATTCAAGGGGCCGAAGCTGGACAAAAAAAAAACTGACTCCCAAGAGGGAATCAGCTTAATGCTTCTGTAATGACTGGTACAATCTGCTTTTTGCGTGATACGACGCCCGGCAACAGGACACGGTTATCAACTACGCTTGATTTAAAGGCGCTTTCGATGATGCCGGCTCTTTGGCCAAGAACGATGGCGACTGAATTATTGTTGAGGATATCGGTAACAGCAAATACGAAAAGATCGAGTTTTTTAGCAGAGATGGTATCAGCCATCAATACTTCAAGTTCTTTTTGGCGAATCATGACTTCCTCTACATCGATCGCATTGACTTGCGCAACTTCAAATCGGTGCTCGCCTGCTTCGAACTCTTTCGAATCCAATGAAATCAGGTCTTCCAATGTTTTATTGCTCAAATCGGCTCCGGCTTTCAATAGATCAAGGCCATAGCTTTGCGCATCCACATCCGCGATTTCCGCCAATTCAGCAGCAGCTTTCACATCTTGGTCTGTGCAGGTCGGTGATTTGAAAAGAAGTGAATCCGAAATAATAGCAGAAAGCATCAAACCTGCAATGTTCGGTGGTACTTCTATGCCGTTTTCTTTAAACAGCTTTAAGATGATGGTCGTCGTGCACCCAACCGGTTCCGCACGGAAGTATAACGGATCGGTCGTTTCAAAGTTGGCGATACGGTGATGGTCCACCACTTCAATCACTTGGACCTCGTTGATGTCTTCAGCACTTTGCTGGCGTTCGTTGTGATCCACCAGAATCACTTGTTCGGCTTCTTTGGCAACATGCGTCACCAATCTTGGCTGGTCGAATTTGAAAGTCTCTAAAGCGAATATGGTTTCGTTGTTCACTTCACCTAAGCGGATCGGTTCAGCAACCATGCCCATTTCATTTTTTAAATAGGCATATGAGATGGCCGAACAAATTGAATCGGTGTCCGGATTTTTGTGACCCAATACTAAAACATTTGACATGAATGATAGCCTCCTGGATAACTTAGTTTCTGTGCTTATTCTATCACAAGTACCCCAATTGAAAAAACCAAACTCCAAGAACCAAATAAATAAAACTAAAGATGGGTAAGTTTATAGAATTATCAGTATTTTTAAAATTCATTGTGTACTTTAGCATATGCGAATGGTATAATATGACTAACTAATTCAAAGTTAGGTGGAAGGAAGAGATGTCTGTGACTATTTTACTGGAAAAGAAATACATTCCTCTGGCTGATTATTTCTCCGGAGCGACGAATTCTTCAATAAAGTTAACATTTTCCGAAATTGAACAAATCATGGGACAGAATTTGCCTAATGCTGCCTACTTAAACAAAAGTTGGTGGAAAAAGACAAAAGCGCCGGCCAAACATTTTCACGCGTGGGTGGATGCCGGTTATTTCGTCAGCGATGTTGAACCAGATCGCTTTGTTGTCTTCGAGAGAGCGGATCTTTCAAATGGAAAAGGTTCGGCTAACGATGACGAAGACCAGGATATTTTATTGATCCGAACTGCAGAGCATGGGGACGCACGCTCCCTGGCCGCTTTACAGAAAACAGTGGAATCCGAATCTGACTTTATGCTATACGCTAAAGATGAACGGACCCAATCCACACAGAAAGTCCGAAAGCAAATCATCGAATGGAAACAAAGTGGCCATTCGACCATCATCATCGCCATCCTCAATGGCCAGCATGTCGGTTATTTGATGATTATGGGCAATGCAGCCAAACGGGCCGCTCACCGTGCCTCGATTGACCTCGGTCTCCAAAAGGATGCACAAGGCAAAGGAATCGCAAAATCCCTGCTCCAAAAAGCAGAGGAATGGTCCAAGGAAAAGGGCATCACCCGACTGGAATTGACGGTCGTCGAAGAAAATGAACCTGCCCGCAAATTATATGAAAAAGCCGGGTTCGAATCTGAAGGCATCCGACAAAAGTCCATGATGATTAACGACGAACCCCATAACGAAATTTACTTGGCCAAGTTTCTGGATTAGAAAAGCACATCACACATTTTCATAACCTAGACAAAAAAGGAGCATACCACTGGCATGCTCCTTTTTTGTCGATTTAATTTAAAATTGTCAGCCATAAGTACAAGCCGGTCAAGGTGATGAACAAAGTCGGAACCGTCAGGATGATACCGATTTTGAAATAATAACCCCATGTAATTTCTACGCCTTTCACCTTCAGTACGTGCAGCCACAATAAAGTCGCCAGTGAACCGATCGGCGTGATTTTCGGCCCTAAATCTGACCCAATCACATTGGCGTAGATTAACGCCTCCCTCACGACTCCAGTTGTCTCGGTTTCCGCGATAGCCAAGGCATCAATCATGACAGTCGGCATATTGTTCATAACAGACGACAGAATTGCTGCGATGAAGCCCATTCCAATGGTGGCTGAATATAAACCATGGCTTGCTGTCCATTCAATTGCTGTTGCCAGCACCGATGTCAGCCCCACATTTCTCAAACCATACACCACGACATACATGCCGATGGAGAAAAAGACGATGGCCCATGGCGCCCCTCTTAAAACAGTCATTGTTTCAACTGATTTACTTCTTCGTGCAATCGCCAGGAAGATGATGGCGACCGATCCAGCGATAAAGGAAACTGGAATATTCAATGCTTCGCTGCTGAAATAACCAATCAGCAAAATCACCAGTACTGCCCACGACAAACGAAAAATCTTGATATCTTTTATTGCCGATGCCGGCGTTTTCAAGACACTGTCATCAAAATGTTTCGGAATATCTTTCCGGAAATACAGGTACAATACCAGCATACTTGCCGCGATGCTGAACAAGTTCGGTACAGCCATGCGGATTGCGTATTCGGTAAAGCCGATGCCGAAGAAATCTGCAGAGACAATATTGACCAGGTTGCTGACTACAAAAGGCAGTGACGCCGTATCAGCGATAAATCCACAAGCCATGATAAACGGCAAAATCATTGCGTCTTTGAATTTCAGTGCCCGGACCATCGCCAAAACAATCGGCGTCAAGATCAATGCCGCCCCGTCATTCGCAAACAACGCCGCTACGACTGCCCCCAGCATGATGACCAGGAAGAACATCCGCAATCCACTGCCTTTGGCAAAACGCGCCATATGTAAAGCGGCCCATTCGAAAAAGCCGATTTCATCCAAAATCAATGAAATGATGATCAATGCAACAAATGTCAATGTCGCATTCCAGACAATGCCGGTCACGTCCCAGACATCGCCGAAATCAACAACCCCAAACAGCAACGCAACAACTGCCCCCACAATGGCGGACCAGCCGATCGACAAGCCTCTCGGCTGCCAAATAACAAATATCAATGTGACGATAAAAATAAAACTCGCTAAAAATACATCCACGTTCATCCAACTCCCTATTCACAATTCACTTTTTTCCCTTCCGCAATCAAGCGGCCAATTGAGCGGCGAGGTTCCGGCAATAGATCCAATAAATGAATCAACACCGAGTACTGCATATGCTGCGTGTTCAAGGACCAAATCGTCCAACGTCCGCGCTTTTCTTCCCAAACCAGTCCAGCATGTTTCAATTTGCGCATATGCTGGCTGATGGCCGGCTGCGTCATTTCCAGAAGATCTGTGAATTCACAGATGCATAAAGCCTCTTTGGCCAGGAATTTTAAAATCAGCAATCTTTTCTGATCACCAATTGCTTTTAAATACGTCTCCATTTGATCATATTCCATATCTTCACCTTCTTTTACAGCACTTCACCCATTATATAAGCAACCACTTATGTATTCAAGAGAGAATGTGAAAACCTCGAACTATTGCTCCTCAAAACCTTCATCCGTAATTTCTCACACAAAAAAACCCGAACCAGCAATGCTGATTCGGGTTCTGCTCTTTATTACGCGAGTTGCTCAAGGACACGCAATGATTCACGGTTAAACGCCGGGATATCATCCGGCTGGCGGCTGGTGACCAATTGGTCCTGGCACACGGCCACTTCTTCGTCCACTACAGTGGCGCCAGCATATTCCATATCGACTTGAATCGACTTATAGCCTGTGGCTTTGCGGCCTTCCAATGCTTTCGCCGTAATCAATAATTGAGGTCCATGACAAATGGCAAAGACAGGTTTTTTCGCATCCATGAAAGCTTTTGTAAACTCTACAAAACGATCATCGGCACGCAATTGATCCGGAGAAAATCCTCCCGGCAGGAACAAAGCATCATAATCATCGGCGCTGACTTCGTCAATGCCTTTATCGATGGTGACAACCGCTTCTCCCTGTTTGCCGGTAACTTCTTTGCCTGCTTCTTTTTCGATAGTGAAAACTTCGTGACCTGCATCATTAAATGCTTTCGACGGATCAGTATATTCCACATCTTCGAACATGTCTGTAATCAACGTTGCAATTTTTGCCACTATCTTCCACTCCTTCTGTTTAATCATTCCCTTTCAGTATTCCACAAAAAGATGGGATTAAACACCGAACTAGCGAAATTTCGAGACAAATGGATTTTCCGACTCCCAAAAACGATAAGGATAATGAACCGCTTCGAGTGAATTTCCGATCCCTACCCGCGGTCCGACCGATACGGCATGGACGGGGTCTCCCTCGGCGATATAAAGCGGTTTTTCCGTAAAATGATGGCCATAATGATCCATCGTGATGGCCATCGCCTTGGTCAGCTTCCCTGGTCCACTGGTCCACTGTTTAATCGGCATATGCTTACCGCGCAGTTCAGCCATCAGGTCTATGCCTTCCACCGGTTCGACTGCACGGATTAAAATCGCCCGCGGGGTGTCTTCCGGCCCGCTGACGACATTGATCAATGTATGGGTATGCATTTGATAAGTATAAACGAGTCCGGGTTTTCCGAACATGATTTCTGTACGCTTCGTGCGCCGATTGCCAAAGCTGTGGGCAGCGCGATCTTCCGCACCCATATAGGCTTCCGTTTCTACGATGCGCCCCGCAACGATGCCGTCCGGCAATTCATGGACCAGGATCTGGCCCAGCAGACTGCGGGACAGTTCCAGTGTCGGAGCATCGAAAAAATCAGCAGAGACTGGTGTAAACATAAAATCCCCTCCTGCCTCTATTATATCGAATGGGAGGCAGTCACTGCATGGATAAGCGGTTCGATTTCCTGAATTCTGTCGTCGTTGAAAGCTTCGACGATTGCACTTCCCACAATAAATCCATCCACATCATCCCGCAGCATCTCGACGTGGCTGCTCTTCGAAATTCCGAAGCCGGCATAAACCGGAACCGGGCTTTTCTCCCGGACTTTGCGCATGAACGCTTTGACTTCTTCCGACATTTCATCACGTGAACCGGTTATGCCTTTGACGGTTACAGCGTAAACGAAGCCTTCCGCTTCGCTTAAAATATCGTTCAGCCGGGCGTCAGTCGTCGTCAACGTCACCAACTGGATCAACTTGATGCCTTCCTTATCGACATAAGGCTGTACAAGCTGCTTGTGTTCAAAAGGAAGATCCGGGATGATGACGCCTGAAACGCCAGCTTTGCCGCATTCAGTAGCAAAACGTTCCACACCGAATTTCAGCACCGGATTCAAATACGTCATCACCAGCAAAGGAATCTCAACCTGAAAAGTCCAACTCTGCAGTTCTTCCAATACTTTCTGAAGAGTGACGCCCTGCTTCAACGCACGGTTGCCCGCTGCTTCGATTGTCGGGCCATCCGCCACCGGATCCGAAAAAGGGATACCGATTTCAATGGCCGTTACACCCGCTGTCTGCAGGTACTGCACTTGTTCTTTCAAGCGGTCAAGCCCGCCGTCTCCCGCCATGATGTAAGCGACAAACGCTTTGTTTCCTGTACTTTTCAGTTGCTCCAGTCGATTCATGACAGTCCCTCCAGTTTCTCGGCATATGTTGCCATGTCTTTATCGCCACGGCCTGACACGCAAATGACCAAAATCTGATCGGCAGTCATCGTTTTTGCCTGCTTTTCAGCTTCCGCAATGGCATGAGCGGACTCCAGTGCCGGAATGATCCCTTCAAGACGGGACATGCTGATGACCGCAGCCAAGGCTTCCTCGTCCGTAATCGACCGGTATTCAACGCGGCCGATATCCGCCAAATAGGCATGCTCCGGCCCAATCCCCGGATAATCAAGGCCTGCAGAAATCGAATGCGCTTCCTGCACCTGGCCTGCATCGTCCTGCAATAATTTCATCAACGCCCCATGAAGGACACCTTCAGTTCCCTTGGTTAAGGTTGCAGCATGCTTGTCCGTATCGACACCTTCACCGGCTGCTTCAACACCGATCAACTGAACATCTTTGTCTTTAATAAATGGATAGAACATGCCGATGGCGTTGCTGCCGCCGCCCACACATGCCAATATGGCATCAGGCAAGCGACCTTCTTTATCAAGAATCTGGCGTTTCGTTTCTTCCCCGATGACGCTTTGGAAATCGCGGACCATCGTTGGGAATGGATGCGGTCCTAAAGCCGAGCCGATCAGGTAATGCGTATCTTCCACATTGGACACCCAGTAGCGCAGTGCTTCATTGACGGCATCTTTTAACGTTGCACTGCCTTTGGTGACACTTTCCACACGCGCCCCTAGAAGCTTCATGCGGAAAACGTTCAATTGCTGGCGCTTAATGTCTTCTTCGCCCATGAAAATAACACATTCCAAATCGAAAAGCGCACAGATTGTCGCTGTCGCAACCCCATGCTGTCCCGCTCCGGTTTCCGCTACGATTTTACGTTTGCCCATGCGCATGGCAAGCAGCGCCTGGCCGATCGCATTATTCACTTTATGGGCACCGGTATGATTCAAGTCTTCCCGTTTTAAATAGATTTTCGGACCACCCAATGCTTCCGTCATCCGTTTTGCGAATGTCAGCGGCTGTTCACGCCCTACATATTCGGATAAATAATGATGATATTCTTTATGGAATTCAGGATCTTCTTTTACTGCCTCATAGGCATCTTCCAATTCTTTGACGGCTTTCATCAAGGTTTCCGGCACAAATTGTCCACCGTACTTGCCGAAAAATCCTGTTTTCTCTATTGTCTGTTCCATCGAATCATCCTTTACCTGTTTTATGAACTCCTGTATTTTCGCTGTATCTTTACGTCCATCCGTTTCAACTCCGCTGGAAACGTCTACCATATAAGGAGCAGTCTGACCGATTGCCGCATGGACATTTCCAGGATTCAAGCCGCCCGCCACAATCAGACGGGATGGATCGATATCGGCTCCATCGAGTAAAGACCAATCGAATACATTGCCGCTGCCCCCTCGGTATTCAGTACCCGGGGCATCCACTAATATGTAATCAGCCTGCGACTTCTTCAATTTCCCTACATCTTCTTTCGTGCGGATTGAAAAAGCTTGGATTACGGGAACTTGGATTGCCTGCACCAGTTCGTCCGGCTCATCCCCATGCAGCTGAACCATCGTTAATGGAACGCCCGCGATAGTGTCTTCAATTTCCTTCAAGGAAGCATTGACAAAAACGCCGATTTTATCTGTATCTGCGGGAATGTGTTTAGCCAACTCAGCTGCCTGCTCAATCGTCACCTGACGCTTGCTCGGAGCAAAGACAAATCCAATGGCATCTGCCCGCTTCGCCGCTTTGACATGTTGTTCTTCCTTCAAACCACAGATCTTCACTTTGGTCATTGGATTGCCTCCTCACTCGTCGCCTGTCGAATCCAGCTCCCCGGATCTTCTGAGCGCATTAACGCTTCCCCCACTAAAATACCGGAAGCTCCGTTTGCATAAGCGAATTTCGCATCTTCCTTTGTATGCATTCCACTTTCGCTGATGAGCACCCGCTCGCCATCAAATGGAAATTTCTCAGCCAATTGCGCGGTTCGTTCAATCGATACATCGAAGGTCTTCAAATCCCGATTATTGACGCCGATCAGTTTTGCATCCAATTGGAGTGCCGCCTGCAATTCCTCTTCGTCGTGGACTTCCACCAAAACTTCCAGCCCTTTAGAAAGGGCATACTGATAAAGGTTCTCCAGCTGCTGTTTTTCAAGTGCTGCGACAATCAACAGAATGATGGTGCCGCCTGCATTTTGCGCACGGTCAATCTGAATTTCACTGACCATGAAATCTTTACATAGCACTGGAATTGAAACAGCTTGCGCCACTTTCCGCAGGTCGTCGATCGATCCCTTAAAATAGGTTTCATCCGTCAGCACCGAAATTGCGGCAGCTCCCGCTTCTTCATACTTTTTGGCTTGCCCCACAATATCCACTTCGGTCTGGATATCACCTTTCGACGGAGACGCCCGCTTAATCTCTGAAATGACACCATTCTTTTCCTGCAGATGTGGAAGCAGCTTTGATTTTTCAGGAAAAGCGTTATTTTCGGGCTGTACCGGTTTATAGGTTTTTATTTCTTCATATTTTGTCGCAATGATTTTATCCAATATCGTCATGCAAATACCCCCGCTGCTAACCGGTGCAAGTCAAAGACGCGCGCGGTTTCGCCAGATTTGAGTGATGCTTTCGCCTGCTGCACCCCTTCTTTCACTGTTTTCGCTTTGCCGCTGATATACAATACAGTACCTGCGTTCAAAGCAATCGTGTCCAGATAAGGGCTGTCGGCTCCAGATAATACATCCATAAAAATTTCTGCATTGCGTTCAGGGTCTCCTCCACGAATCGCTTCGATTGGGGCGACCTCTAAACCGACTTCGTTCGGGTGAATGGTCATTTCCCGCTTGCCCAGTTCATCAAAAACGATCAGTTCATTGGTGCCGGCAAGCGATAATTCGTCTAATCCGCCCGCTCCGTGGACCAAAGCTCCTTTTTTCCGCCCCAGCCGGATCAAGGCATCTGCCATCGGCTCCAGCATGTCACGGCGGTAAACCCCGGTCATCTGAACCGTAATCGGAAGAGGATTCGCCAAAGGTCCAACTAAATTGAAGATCGTCGGCGTACCGATGTCTTTACGAATCTGGCGCAGGCCCCCAAGTGCAGGATGGATGGCTGGTGCAAAGAGTAGCGCAATTCCCGTCTGGTCCAGCATTGTCGGAATCGCTGCAACGTCCGTTTCCGTTGAAATACCCAGTGCTTCCAAAACATCTGAACTACCAGTTTTGCTGGAAACACTGCGGTTGCCGTGCTTTGCAACCGTTAAGCCGCAGCCTGCCAGCACAAAAGCCGTCAATGTGCTGATGTTGAAGCTGTAAGAACGATCCCCGCCGGTTCCGCAAACATCGACCAGTTCCCCTTCCACTGCTGGAAGTTTCACGGCTTTTTCACGCATCGCCTTGACCAGCCCCACCAGTTCATCTGCGGTCTCGCCTTTTTCATGCAATCCGGATAAAAAGTTTTTTACCTGTTGTTCATCTATTGTGCCGTTCAAAATCTCCAATGATCTTTCATACATCGTTTGTTCGTTCATATTCTCTACTCTGCTCATCTCAATCTCTCCTCGTCTCGTTTTTGAATACAAAAATCCCCGCAACCAGATAGTTATCTGATTGCGGGGACGGGTTGAAACCGCGGTACCACCACGCATTAATGCAATGAATTTCTGCACTCACTTAAACAGGCTCTTCGCCTTTCCCTTTAACGCAGGGCTTACGTCTCCCTTACTCGCTTCCGCTTTCAGGCCAGCTCTCCTAAGTCCATTCGCGCAGTTCATCCAATCAGCTTGCACCAGCCGCTGACTCTCTAAATGGAGCTCCCTGCCTACTCGTCTCAATCCTCGATTTATACACTCTTCTATTCTCGTCTTCACTGGGCTCTTCTCTCAAAAGGACTTGCTTCTCGTACAACAAGTTGACCCTTATCTTAAAAGGTTTTGTTTATTCTGTCAAGTAAAAGAAAAGCGGAAGTAGCCGTCTAGCCTCGACAAGCGCTGGAAGTCCTGCTGGTAATGGCGCTCTTTGCCAGTGCTGGCAGGACTGAAGCGACTCGAGAGGCTGGCTGCTGGAGCTGGACAAAGAAAAGCGGAAATGGCCATGTAGGTCCGACGGCATAAGACAGACCGGCAAAGCGACATCTTTTCAGTCGCAAAGCCGGGTTGGCTTATGACCCTAGGACCTGGCCGTTGGAGTCTGGACAATAAGAAAAGCGGAGGCGCCCATGTAGATTCGACGGTCATAAGACGACCCAGCAGAGTGGCGCTCTTTACCACGCCGCTGGGTCGGCTTAAGAAAAGCAGAAGCAGCCATCTAGCCTCGACAATGAAAAAAACGCAAACAGCCAGAGTCTCCCCGCCGCTTGCGCTCCGTTAAATAATAATCACTGATAGTAACCATCCAATTCTTTTCGCAAAGCCGCTTTCAGGAATTTCCCGACCGAGGTCTTCGGCACTTCTTTCAAAAAGACCACATCGTCCGGCACCCACCATTTGGCAAATTGACTTTCCAGATAAGTCAGCAATTCGGATTTCGTCGCCTCGTCTTCCGTATAGCCTTCTTTCAGGACCACACAGGCGAGCGGCCGCTCCATCCACTTTTCATGTGGAATTGCGACAACTGCCGCTTCAAAAACCGCATCATGGGTCATCAATGAATTTTCCAGGTCGACGGATGAAATCCATTCGCCGCCGCTCTTAATCAGGTCTTTCGTCCGATCTGTCAGTTTAATGTAGCCATCCGGTTCGATGACGGCGATGTCGCCCGTATAAAGCCAGCCGTCCCTAAAGGCATCTGCGGTCCGTTCGTCTTTATAATATTCATCGGCGATCCATGCACCTTTAACATTCAGTTCACCCATCGTTTCGCCATCCCATGGGGCTTCGCCGTTTTCATTGACGATCCGCACTTCCAATCCCGGCATCGGCAAGCCCGCCATAGACCGGCGCTCAATGCGCTCATCCATCGTCATATCAGCCATCGCCGAAGTAGTGATGGCCAAACTGACAAGCGGAGCCGTTTCTGTCATCCCGTAGCCAGTCACAAACGGCACATGATATTTTTCTTCAAACGCCCGGATCAAGCCCTTCGGTGAAGCCGATCCACCACAGATGATCATTCGAAGGGTTTCGATATTGCGCGGGTTCGCTTCCAATTCTTTCAGTACGCCCATCCAAATGGTCGGAACGCCAGCAGTCAGTGTAACTTTTTCTGATTCAATCAAATCCAGCAGCATGCCTGGAGCAAAGCCCGGCCCCGGCAGCACTTGCGTAGTGCCGAACAAGACGCAGGCAAATGGCAAGCCCCATGCGTTGGCATGAAACATTGGAACAATCGACAAAGCGATGTCACGTTCCGACAAGCCCATGGCATCGGCCATGCCCAGCGCGTAGCTGTGGAGCACCAGGCCGCGGTGTGTATAGACGACACCTTTCGGGTTGCCGGTTGTCGCCGATGTGTAGCACATGCCGGCCGGCGTGTTTTCGTCCAGATCTTCCGGAAATTCAAAGCTGCCATCTTCAGCAACCAGCAGTTCTTCATAGGAGTAAACATTTTCAAGCGTGGTTTCGGGTAAATCCGTTCCATCTTTCATGATGACGAAATGCTTAACCGATTTCAGCATGGGCGCGAGTTTTTCGATTAGCGGGAACAAATCGTGATCAACCAACAGAATTTCATCTTCGGCATGATTGATGACATAGGCGATATGTTCCGGAGACAGGCGGATATTGATCATGTGCAGAATGGCACCGGCACCCGGCACACCAAAATACAGTTCCAGGTGGCGATGATGATTCCAGGCAAAACTTCCGACTTTCGTTCCCCGCTCCATACCGATTTTCGTCAAAGCAGCAGCCAATTTGCGGGTTCTTACCGCAAACTCTTTATAGGGAATGCGGTGGACCATGTTTTCACCAGTCCGCGAAATGATCAATTTTTCAGGAAAATAACGCTCTGCTCTTTTTACAAAAGAAGATAATAATAACGGCGATTCCATCATGTGACATCCGACTCCTTTTTCGCTCTATTTTTTTCAATGAAAAACGGGTGCTCGTGCCGTTCATACGCTTTTAAGACAGGCGCCAGGCAGGCATCCACCTGCAAGGAAATTTGGTACCACTCCTGCCAATCCTTCGAGTAGAAAAAATCAGCGACTTGCTGATGCTCCGGACCCCCCACCGACTTTTCTCCCCATTCCAGCCACTGGGGCTGTCCGGCAAATTCACAAAACGCCCGCCAAAATTTCTCTTCCAGCGCTCCTAAAGTCATATAACGTCCGTCTTTTGTTTCATAGATGGCGTAGCTGATCCGCGCGCCCCCGATTTCCGGGACCCCTCTTTCCGACACACCCGCCGCATGGTAGACATCATGATTTCCGAGAAATTCCGCCATCACTTCAACCAGAGCAATATCCAGGTATTCCCCTTGCCCCGTACGGAATTTTTTAAATAAAGCGGCTATCAGCTGTTCAGATGCCAACAGTCCACCCGTAAAATCAGCAAATGTATTTGTCGGATGGACCGGCCGGCCCGATGCATCCCTCAATTGGTCCAAAGCACCCGACAAAGCCATATAGTTCAAATCATGGCTTCCCAATCCAGCCATTTCACCCCTTTGTCCATAACCCGACAGGGAACAATAAACCAGGTCCGGCTTTACCTGCTTCAAGCTGTCATAATCCAACCCTAACTTTTTCATGACACCGGGCCGGAATGTTTCTATAAGTGCATCAGCACTCTTCACCAATTCCAGCATTTCCAGGTGGCCTTCAGGTGATTTCAAGTCGATATGGACAATTTTTTTACCCCGGTTATTCGCCTCGTGGACATGCCCTCCGCTCATATAGCGCGCCGGATCGCCGGCCGGCGGTTCAACTTTGATGACTTCCGCACCCAGTTCAGCAAGCCGCATGCCCGCATACGGCCCCGGCACGTAATAAGTGACATCCAATATGCGCACGCCTTTCAACGCATCTTTCATCTATAGGCCCATCCGCTTGGCAATGATGGTCTTCATGATTTCGTTGGAACCGGCGTAAATCGCTGCCACTGGAATATCGCGGTACCGGCGTGCAATTTTATATTCTTCCATATAGCCGTACCCTCCGTGCAATTGCATGCATTCACCGGAAATCTTTTTGGCCGTATCGGTCAACCAAAACTTCGCCATCGACACTTTGGACACAATGTCTTTTCCAGCCATATGGTCTTCAATGAGCGATTCCAAAAATGAATGGCCCAATTCGATTTCCGTCGCCATCTCCACCAATTTAAATTGGGAATTCTGGAACGAACCGATCGGCTTGCCAAAAGCCTTTCTTGACTTCACATATTCCAAGGTCATTTCCAGCATATCCTCTGAAGCCACTTGTGCAGCCATTGCGACCACCAGGCGTTCCTGCTGCAGTTTTTCCATCAAATAAGTAAAGCCTTTGTTTTCTTCGCCGATTAAATTGGCGGCTGGGACAACGCAATCCTCGAAGTACAATTCCGAAGTATCTTGTGCATGAAGGCCAACTTTATCGAGCTTGCGCCCTTTCTCAAAGCCCGGCGTTCCTTCTTCCACCATCAATAAGGAAATCCCCCGGTGCTTCGGTTCCGCTTTCGGGTCGGTTTTTACCACCACCAGCACCAATGTTGAATTGATGCCGTTGGTGATGAAGGTCTTCTGGCCATTGACTATGTAATTATCGCCATTCCGAACGGCAGTGGTTGATATATTGGCAAGGTCAGACCCTGCTCCCGGCTCTGTCATAGCGATCGCTGTAATATGATCGCCAGAAACGCAGCCTGGCAGCCAGCGCTGTTTCTGCTCTTCGTTTCCGTAGGCTTCAATATAAGGTACGGTAATGTCATTATGCAGACCCACCCCTGTCAAACTGGCACCGACACGTTCCATTTCTTCCCCAATAACAACTGCGTATCGGAAATCAAGACCGAGACCGCCGTATTGTTCCTCAACCTGAGGGCTTAAAAAACCCATATCCCCAAGTTTTTTCCAGAATGATTTCGGAATGAGGTGATCTTTTTCCCATTGGTCATAATTCGGTACTGCTTCCTTCTCCAAAAACTTCCGTAACGATTTACGGAACATCACCTGTTCTTCTTCTTCAAAACGATATTTCCCCATCCTCTTCGTCCCCCTTATTTCGGCTGCATGCGGATTGCTCCGTCAAGTCGGATCGTTTCCCCATTCAACATCGGATTTGCCGTTATACTTTCCACTAATTGCGCATATTCAGCAGGCTTCCCGAGACGCGCCGGAAATGGTACAGCTGCCGACAATGAAGCAATGGCTGCATCCGGCAGCCCTTCCACCATCGGCGTCTCCATTAATCCAGGTGCAATTGCCATGACGCGGATTCCGTCTCTTGCCAGTTCCCGTGCTATCGGCAACGTCATCGATACCACCCCGCCTTTTGATGCACTATAGGCCGCCTGCCCAATTTGACCTTCGTATGCGGCTACTGATGCCGTTGAAATAATGACTCCGCGCTCCCCTTCTTCATTCGGTTCATTTTTCTGCATAGCTGCCGCGGCAACCCGGATTACATTGAAACTGCCGATCAAGTTCACTTTGATGACTTTTTCGAATTGATCCAATGCTATCGGTGTGCTTTTGGATAACACTTTCCCCGGTGTGCCGATTCCTGCGCAATTGACGACCAAATCAATGCTGCCGAACTGTTCAAGTGTTTCACTTATATTCTGTTCGACCTGCGTCGCGTTCGTCACATCGGTTTCTTTGTAGATGACCGATTCTTCCCCCAGTTCTTCAATCAACTTTTTCGCGCGTTCCGCATTCAAATCAAAAATAGCTGCTTTCCCGCCACTTTCTGCAATGCGGCGCACCGTCGCTTCCCCAAGCCCGGAAGCTCCCCCCGTAATTACTGCTCTAACCTTCGAAAATTCCATTGTCATCCCCCTTAGTTTTCAAAAAATCTATAGTTTCTCAATGATTGTGGCATTTGCCATTCCCATGCCTTCACAAATTGCCAGCAGACCATAACGCCCATTTATCCGCTCCAGTTCATGCAGCAGCGATACCAGTAATTTGGTTCCAGTTGCCCCAAGCGGGTGGCCAAGCGCAATCGCGCCGCCGTTGACATTCAATTTTTCAGGGTCTCCACCGATATCATTCAGCCAAGCAAGCGGAACTGGCGCAAACGCTTCATTGACTTCATAACGATCCATATCGCCAATTTCGAGCCCTGCTTTTTTAAGGACTTTCTTCGTTGCCGCAATCGGCCCCGTCAGCATCAACGTTGGATCGGAACCGACCACAACACGCGCCAATATCCGCGCTTTCGGCTTTAAGCCAAGTTCCTGCGCTTTCTCTGCTGACATCAATAGGACCGCAGAAGCACCATCACTCATTTGGCTGGCGTTGCCTGCAGTGATGACGCCATTCTCATCAAAGGCTGTTTTCAACCCGCCGAGAACTTCCTGGGTCGTTCCAGGGCGCGGCCCCTCATCAATTGCAACGGTTTGTTTTTCCCCGTCTGGTCCCTGTGTTTCAATCGGCACAATTTCACGCTCGTAATGGCCTGCCTGAATGGCATTTTGCGCCCGTTCATGGCTTTGCACTGCATAAGCATCAAGCTGATCTCGGGTGAATCCCCATTTTCCAGCAATTCGTTCTGCCGACAATCCCTGGTTGATGATTTCGTATTGATCGGTCAACTTTTCGCTTAGCTCCGACCCTTGCATATTGGAAAACATCGGTACGCGCGTCATGCTTTCCACTCCGCCCGCAATGACGATATCCATATCTCCCGCTAAAATCGCCTGCGCTCCGAAATGCACTGCCTGCTGGCTCGAACCACATTGGCGGTCGATGGTCACTCCAGGCACATAATCTGGAAAACCGGCAATCAACGCCGCAGTTCGTGCAATATTGCTGCCCTGTTCTCCCGCTTGGGAAACACAGCCTAGAATAATATCTTCTACTTCACTTTTTTCTACACCTGCACGCGTCACCAACTCTTCCAGCACTAAAGCTGCCAATTCATCCGGACGTTGATTGGCAAACTGTCCTTTTCTCCGCCCTACCGGCGAACGCACCCCTTCTACAATGACAACTTCTCTCATACCCTTCACCCCATTATAATTATTGAAATCGCTCTCATTTAGCAGAATTGAATGACTATTCACTCATTGAATCTATTGTACAAGAACCTTTTCCCAAATGCTACAAGAAAAGCGGAAGCACCCGTCTAGCTCTGCCGGGCGTAAGACAGATCAGCAGTGTGGCGTACTTTGCCGAAGAACTTATCGCTGAAATCTAGAAAACAAGCTGTTGCCGTAAATAAAAAACTCCACTGCTTAGGCAGTGGAGTTGAGCTTGTAGACAAAAGAATATTGATGTCATTTAAAGCATGAATACACATTACATCCTGTTTAAACCGGATCCTGCGCTTCAGGCGGACGCTTTCCACGGGCTCGCGCCGAACTAACTCGGACTGGCGCCCGAGTGGATTTCGGCACTTCACTGTTCCCGCAGGAGTCGCCGCCTGGCGCTCCGGATCCTTGAGTGAAAGATTTACCAGGTTTGTAGAGACGACATTTCCTGATATTGACTAGCAAGCTTCTCTCTTTGATTGAAGCAACACACTTCCAAGCGGGCTGGCCACGAAGACTCCTGTGGGACAGCGAAAGCTGAAGACCCCGCAGGAACGCAGTGACGAGGAGGCTGAAGCTGAGCCCACGGAACGCGAAGTGGCCGGACCGGTTGGGGATTAGGCACCGCTATACATTTTGGTCAGACTTTGTCTACAGTCTGACATCCACTGCTTAGGCAGCGGTTTTTTCATTTACTCTTCGATTAATCCTTTTTCAATCAGGAACTCGCGGGCTACGTCACTTGCAGCTTCCTGGTCTACATCAATGCGTGAATTCATGGCCAGCATCTCTTCTTCGCTGATTTGCCCAGCCAGTCCGCTCAATACTTCTTCAAGTTCCGGATACTCTTCAAGTGTTTCCATCCGCACAACAGGAACTGCATCGTATTTCGGGAAAAATGACAGATCATCTTCTGTTGTTTCAAGATCGAATAATCCGATGCGGCTATCTGTTGTGAAAGCTGGAATGACATCTACCTCTCCACTTTGGACTGCCTCATACATGATGGCCGGATCGAAACTTTCCGTTGCAGAAAACTCAAATGGATAGGTCGCGACCAGGTCGTCATAACCATCTCCCTGGCGTTCATAGAACGGATGAGGTGCACCAAAACGCATCCCTTCCGATTGTGAAATCTCTGCCAAATCCGAATAGGTTTCAGCCTCATAGCCACTGTCTTTTGAATAGGCTAAAGTATAGCCATTTTCAAAACCGAGCGGTTCAAGCCAAGTTGCCTCCAATTCTTCTTCATAGCCGGCTCTGACAATCTCCAGCACTTCTTCTGAAGATTGGCCAGGCACCGATTCTTCCTTCAACACGTCTTTCAATCCCGTTCCCGTATATTCTACGTACATGTCGATATCTCCCTGTTCCAAGGCAGGCGTTAAAATCGATACTTCCCCGAGACCATCTTCGTACTCTACTGTGTACTCTGAATTTGCTTCAATGTATTGCCCAAGAATATGAGGAAGAATGTACTGTTCTGTCCATGGCTTACCGCCGATTACAAGTGGATCCGATGCATCTCCGCCTGATCCGCAACCCGCAATCACTGTGGTTCCAGCCAATAAAATACCAAACGCTATTTTTTTCATGCTCATTTCCTCCTATGTTTTTAAGCCTTTTGGCGTTGCTCTCTTTTCGATCCACTTCAATATCTGGTCAAACCCGATGGCAAGCAGCGCAACTGGAAGGGCTCCTGCAAGAACCAACGCATTATTATACGATTGCAGGCCGCGGTAGATGATATCCCCCAAACCGCCAGCCCCGACGAATGTCGCAAGTGTAGCGATACCGACAGTCAAGACGGTCGCCGTTCGTATCCCCGCCATGATGAAGGGCAATGCGAGCGGCAATTCGATCTGCCGCAATATCTGTGTCCGGGTCATGCCCATCCCCCGCCCCGCTTCAATCGTGGAACCGTCGACACCTACAATTCCGGCATAGGTATTCCGCAGAATCGGCAGCAGGGCATAGATGATGAGTGCAATTAAAGCCGTCGGCGAACCGATGCCCAGTATAGGAACCAAAAAGCCGAACAGCGCAAGACTTGGGATGGTTTGGAAAACAGCCGTCACACCAATAATCGGTTCAGCGTATCGCCGGTAGCGTGTAATGACAATTCCAAGCGGCAATGCAATCGCAATGCCGATTGCAACAGCTACGAATGATAGGTAAATATGCTCCAGAAGCGCGCTGATGATCATATCCTGCCGGTTGACGAGTGTATCGAAAAAATTCCTCATACCAATACCCCCGATTCCTTAACAAGAGCAGCTTTCAATAAATCACGGTCATTCGCATAAGCCACGACCTTTCCATCTTCAACGATCGCCAAATAGTCCTGATTGCTGTTATCCAGTTGATTGAAAGCCGCTTCAATTGTGGAGTCAGCAGAGATATTCTCGGCATCGCCTGCCCAGTCCCTTGTAAATAAATCCAGAAACTCCACCAATCTCTTTTCCCCGAAGGTCCGCTTCTGATTGATGCGTTCTACACCGATAAAATTACGGACAAACTCATTTGCGGGATCGTCGATCAATTGCTGGGGCGTTCCAGTCTGTTCGACTTGGCCGTCACGCATTACGATGATGGAATCTGCAATTTTCAGTGCTTCATCCATGTCATGTGTAACGAAGACAATGGTTTTGTTGATGGTTTGTTGAAGATTTCGGAGTTCGTCCTGCAATTGTTCCCGGCTGATGGGATCAAGCGCTGAAAACGGTTCATCCATTAAGACGATGTTCGGGTCTCCAGCCAAGGCACGCACTACTCCTACGCGCTGCTGCTGTCCTCCACTCAACTCGAGGGGATAGCGGTCCATATAGATTTCGGGATCCAAGCCGACCAACTGGAGCAACTCGCGTACCCGTTCTTCTTTTCTGGCTTTTGGCCATTCCAGCAGTTTCGGAACCAGTGCCACATTGTCCGAAATGGTCATGTGAGGAAATAATCCAATACGCTGAATAACATAGCCGATTGAACGGCGTAGTTGGACTTCATCCATTCCATTAATGGGCTTTTCATCGATATAGATACTCCCATCAGTCGGTTTTTCCAGTTTATTGATCATTTTCATCAAAGTGGTTTTACCGCATCCACTGGGGCCGATGATGGCAGTCAATTCATGAGTGGGAAGTACGAGTGAAATGTCTTTTAATGCTTCCGTTCCATCCGGAAAGCGCTTTGTGACATTTTCAAATCGAATCATAGCCTCCGCTCCCTTCTGTTTCTTTCAGCCTAACTTTTTTATACCCTCTGCCAGCTCTTTATACTCCCTAAAATTTTCAAGCGCAAATTACTGCTCTTCAAAAACAAGGTGAACCGGATTGGCGATCTGCTCATAGCCGATTTCCTTGTAGATTTTATTGGCCGTGGTGTTATCAAGGTCCGTATAAAGCATCACAAAATCGTACTCCAACAGCAGCTCATCTGTAACTTCAGCGACCAGCGACCGTGCGTATCCCCTGCCCCGCTGGCCCTTCGGAGTATATACAAATGAAACCGTTATGCCGTTTTTTGAAGGACGTGATTTCTTCATACAGGAGACGGCCACTCCATCGACTTCCCACACATAGACTTCCTTCCTTTCCAGAAAGTCAGCAATCCGACGCGTAGCTTCCGCTTGAGTAGAATGACGGCCTATTCCCGTTTCCTGTTCGAAAAGCCGATACCATTCCTCCAAAATTTCCGCATCTTTTTTACTGGCGACCCGCCATGTCCCTTCACTTTTCTTCAGCCCTTTAGAGACCGCATCTATCCGGTACAGGCCTTGGTTCATCAATACCTTTATCTGCTCTCCCGTATGGCGGGTCCACGCTTCCGCAAAGAGACGGGACGTTTCCTGTTCCCCGACAATCCCGCTGACTTCAACCCCAAGATTCTGCAAGTGCCCAGCTATCACTTGTTCAATTTCAGGGAAATGCCGAAAAACAACCAATTGCAAGGCATGCGGAGGCGTCATCAGACAAGCCGCTGCAATCTCGCCTTCCTTTTCTGCGAGCGCCAGGAAATAATCTTCGTATTGATTTGCTTGAATTTGTCCAAGCACGCCCAAGAACAAACTATGAATGTCTTCGTTCCGGTACAGCAACGGCGACACTTTTTCCGAAAAAACTGCTGAATCCGAATAGATAAGCAATTCCATTTCCCCACGTCCATTTCTGTTGTAATTCCTATTCATAAGGTATTAGCTATATTATGGAAAATCTCCTGCATATATCCGCTATTTCTTTATTTAAAAAACAACGTACTCCGAAAGTGTATCGGCTACGTTGTTTTTAAGCTGTGCTATTCCAATTCCATCTGTTTTGTTTCAGTTCCAAGAAATGCGACGGCCATCGCTCCGATGAGGATGGAGACACAGAAAATCCCGAAGATTATATTGATGCCGATTCCAGCTGTCAGCATCGAACCGACCAATAGCGGTCCAAGCACTCCGCCTACCCGTCCAAAAGATGCAGCCATGCCTGTACCGGTACCTCGGATGACTGTTGGGTACTGTTCTGGGGAATACGCATACAATGCCCCCCAGGCTCCCAGGTTGAAGAAGGACAGGAAAGCCCCCGCAACGATCAATAGGGTGATAGTATCCGCATTACCGAACGCCAAAGCGCTGGCAGCTGTTCCGATTAAATACGTAACCAATACGAATTTCCGCCCAACACGCTCGATAAGCCAAGCAGCCGAAAAGTAGCCGGGCAATTGAGCCAGGGTCATGATCAAGACATACTGGAAGCTTTGAATGAGCGTAAACCCTTTCAGCACCATTACACTCGGCAGCCACAGGAACATTCCGTAGTACGAAAAGACGACGGTAAACCAGACGATCCACAGCATTAAAGTAGGACGTCTGTATTTTTTGGACCAGACGTCTTTAATATTGGTGGAAATCGACCGCAATACATCCTTTTTAGCGGAAAACTGGGGTGAATCCGGCAAATTGATGCGCAGGTAAAGTGCGTAAAGCGCCGGCAATGCCGTCAGCAGCAGCGCAATTCGCCAGCCGAAAGACGGGATGATGAAGTACGAAATAACTGCCGCAACCAGCCAGCCGGCTGCCCAAAAACTTTCCAGCAGGACGACGACGCGCCCGCGCTCTCTTGCTGGCACACTTTCTGATACCAGCGTAGAAGCCACCGGCAGTTCTCCGCCCAGTCCCATTCCGACAAAAAACCGCAGGATCATAAACGCTGCGAGCGTCGTAGTAAAGGCCGAAAGTCCGCTCGCTATGGAAAACAGCAGCAAAGTAATGATGAAGATCTTCTTTCTGCCAACGCGGTCTGCATAGATGCCGAAGACGAACGCCCCAACCGCCATCCCGATTGAATTGACACTGCCGATCCACCCCATTTGATTGGAGGTCAGTCCCCAGTCCTCATGCAATGCCGCAATTACGAAAGATAGAATCCCAACATCCATCGCATCAAAGAGCCAGCCCAATCCGGCGACCCATAATAGTTTATTTCTTGAAATAGAACCTGAATTTTTCTCAGCTACAGTCGACATTGCCATTCTCCTTGTCTTTACACATGTACAGTAGTGTCTTTACACAACTATACGCTGAAGGCCGTTTGGTGACAAGTCGTGAAAGGAAATCTGTTTTTTCCAACAACTTAAGGTCAGGCGGCACGAAGCAACCAAAATCATCCCTGCCATTTAACTGGAAGAATTATTTGTCGACGATATAATCGCTGCGTTCATGCTGACCATCATTGCAGCTTGCTGTGCTTGCATCAAGGTCTCCAACGAGGTCGAAAAAGTCATTGCAGCTATGTCCTGGGCGTCAATACTGTCAGTCATCGCCTGTTGGACAGCCGTAGAAAAAGCCATATCCTTATACCATCGGAAAATTTTATGTTTTTCCAACTCACGTGTATTTGATGCAATCCCACTTAACGCTTCACCATCCACTCGCGTTACCGCTAAAAAACCAAGAGTCGGGTATTGGGCAGTACGGATTTTTATTTTTTCCTCTTTGAAGAATTGATGGATCGCTAAAACCCGACCCACCATTTCCGGGTCATAGGCCGAGGAATCGAAAGTCATGATTTGAGATAGCCATTGAAGATCGTTGCCCATCGTGAAGCCCTGTTCGCGAAGGTCGCGGTAATACATATTCATGGTTGTTGCCCGTTCTTCAAGATTCCCTTCCCTGCTCGCCAATAAAGCTGCATACGGAATGTCTTCGTTTGATGTCAGAAACTTATGGTGCTTCTTCATTTCTTCGTATAATTTTCTTGTCCGTTCCGCTTCTTCCGGCTGCTTCATCAACAGAGCTGCCAGATACGTGTAGGAAGTTTTCCAAAATCCAGCGTTGTTAAGCTCTTTCTGATTTTGATTGACCAACTTCAACGAATTTTCTACACCTTCTTCTTTGATCACCATGAAAGCTGCCGCGATATGGAGCAAGTGTGAGCGGAGAGGCGAAGTCCAGCCCTCATTCTTTTTGATGGTTTCGACCGCCGCCTCGTGTGCCTTGCCATCAAAAATTCGGCCGCGGGATAAGTAAACATTTGTGACAGCCAATACAATCCGCTTATCTACTGCCCAGCCCGCTATTTTCGATATTTCCGAGAAAGTCTGTTCAATGCGTTTGATGTCCATAGAAAAAGCCTCCTTTCTCTTTACTACGAGAACAGGAGGCAAAAGTTTCATGATTAAACGATCAACACCAGACTGACAGCCATCACTGCCATGCCGGCCACCAATCCGTAGATGGACAGATGCGCTTCGTCATAGCGTTTCGCTGCTGGCAATAATTCATCAAGCGAAATGAAGACCATGATGCCAGCTACGCCGGCAAATATGATTCCGAACAATGTGTCGCTGAGAAAAGGCATCAGGAACAACCAGGCAGCAATTGCTCCGATCGGTTCTGAAATCCCGGAGAGAAAGCTGTATTGAAAAGCTTTTATCCGGCTGCCGGTTGCATAGTAAATCGGTACGGATACAGCGATTCCCTCTGGAATGTTATGAATGGCTACGGCAATTGCAATAGCTACCCCAAGTGCAGGATCCTGTATAGCCGACATGAAAGTGGCAATCCCTTCCGGAAAGTTGTGGATACCGATTGCTAAAGCAGTAAAGATCCCCATCTTCCGAAGCCTGGCATACTCGTCATTGGTTGGTCCTTCATCCATATCTTCCACTGTTTTGACTTCATGCGGATTTCCCAGTTGAGGCAGAATCCGATCCAACGCCGCCATGAAAATCATTCCGCCGAAAAACCCAGCGAGAGTCAGCCAATAGCCCATCGTTTCACCATGGGCATTCGTCAAGGAATCTTTTGCTTTAAAGAAGATTTCAATCATGGAGACATAAATCATGACGCCAGCTGAAAACCCTAAAGAAATCGACAGGAATTTTGTATTGGTACGGGATGCAAAAAATGCGATTAAACTGCCAATCCCTGTGGCCAGTCCAGCAAAAAGAGTTAGTCCAAGTGCGAATAAGACTGTACTATCCATAGTCATGCCTTCTTTCCAATTCTAGTGAATATGGTTATTGTACAGTTAAAGTTTCCTTAGTGCAACTTTTTTTAACTAAGAAAGATTTCCCATTATTCGTTCACTTCAATTCACCAAGCAAACTTTTCAATTTTTGCCAATCAGCATCCTTTAACGTCCGAACAGGCGGATTATAAAAAACGCTGGCTGGATGAAAGGTAGGAAAAATGTGGTAAATTTCAGCCGTCTCTTTGAAATGGCCATCTTCATCATCCCAATATAGAATCGGCGTCTCCATCAGCACTCCATGAAGTTCCATGACTTTCGCTTTGGGACCGATCAATCTCTGCAACCCGACATTCCCTAAAGTTACAATCAGCGGCGGACGGACGTCCCGAATCTCGGTATCCAAAATAGGCGCATGGGCGATTATTTCTTTTTTGGTCGGTGGCCGGTTGTACTTTCTTTCGATGATTTCTCCGTTGCGCTGTTTTTTGGTCCCCCATTTATAAGGTCTGCTTCTTACCGCACTGGTGATATAAACATCCTCCCTTGCCAAACCGACACTTTGCAGGGAAGCCATCAATTCTTTTCCTGCCCGCCCTGTAAACGGGATGCCTGTTTCCACTTCATTTTCTCCGGGCGCTTCCCCTACGAGCATAATCGCCGGATTTTTCGGACCGCTTCCCCATACAAAGCCATCAACCGGATGTCCCTCAATCCGCTTTTTTCCCATTGCAGCTACTTCTTCTGAAATTCTATACATCAAAATCACCTCTACTTTTATTTCATGTCAGAAAACCTAACATTAATTCAAAAAACTCTTGCATTATCAGAAAATATAAACTAATATGTTAACAAACCTAACATCAAGGAGGAGATAACATGAAAAAGATTGAAACGATTATTCGGCCATCCGTTTTCGCAGACGTTCGCCAAGCTTTGGCACTTGAAGGAATAGACGGTTTGAGTGTAACGGAAATTGCCGGAATCGGAAAGCAGGAAGGCCGAGTAGGATTGTTCCGCGGTAATGCCTACACAATGGAATTTTCTCCGAAATTGAAACTGGAGATGGTGGTGGAGGACCACAAGGTCGAAGATATTATTCAAGCTTTGTTGGACTACGCTTCAACCGGCCAGGTTGGGGATGGGAAAATTTTTATTTTACCGGTTGAGGAAGCAATACGGATCAGAACAAAAGAACGCGGCACAGTCGCAATTGGATAAGGAGGAGATTGGATGGAAGCAGTTCAAAGTTCAGTAGATATGATATGGGTGATGCTCGGGGCTATGCTGGTATTTTTCATGCATGCAGGATTCGCAATGGTGGAGTCAGGATTTACACGTTCTAAAAACACCTTGAATATTTTAATGAAGAACATGATCACCGTTTCACTTGGCTCGATTCTTTTCTTTGTTGTGGGATACGCTCTAATGTTCGGCCCTTCTTCTTTCGGATTGATCGGCACTGAAGGATTTGCTCTTTCAGGCGTCGAAGATATTGGATTCTTTGTTTTCCAGGCAGTTTTCGCCGCCACTTGTGCAACGATCATTTCCGGTGCGGTGGCTGAACGGATGAACTTATCCGCATACATTCTGCTGACCATCGCTATGACCGCCATCATCTATCCGATTGTCGGACACTGGGTATGGGGCGGCGGCTGGCTGTCACAGATCGGCTTCATCGATTTTGCAGGTTCCACTGTAGTGCATTTAACAGGTGCGGTGGCTGCATTTGTAGCAGCATGGAAAATCGGTCCACGCCTTGGCAAGTACAGCGGAAAATCGGTCAATACAATTCCTGGCCACAGTCTACCGCTTGGCGCATTAGGCGTCTTCATCCTTTGGCTGGGATGGTTCGGATTTAATGGAGGCAGCACCTTGGCAGCCGATCCTGCCCTCGTGCCTCCAGTAATCGCCAATACCTTATTGGCAGCTTCAGCCGGGGTTATCGCTACTGCTGGATATACACGGTTGCGCTATGGCCGCATCGATGCTTCCCTGACGATGAACGGCGCGCTTGCCGGCCTCGTCGGCATTACCGCAGGGGCAGCGAACGTCTCTCTTGTCGGCGCTCTTGCTATCGGGTTGATAGCCGGAGTTGTCATGACCGAAGCGATCCGCTTGCTTGACTCTAAAATTCGCGTCGATGATCCAGTCGGAGCTATTTCCGTTCACGGTATTGCAGGTATCTGGGGGACGCTTGCAATCGGCTTATTTGATACTACGGGTGGACTCCTTTACGGAGGCGGAGCAGAAATTCTCGGCATCCAGACAGTCGGCGTTCTCGCCGTAATTGCATGGGCTTCGGTTTCAACAGGCTTGGTGCTCTTCGCCATCGGCAGCATCGTGCCACTAAGGGTTACAGCAGAAGACGAAGAAGCAGGCCTGGACTTTTCAGAACACGGCTCACAAGCATATTCGATGCAGGATGTTCTGCAGGGTTCACCGACTGGACGCAACGATTCGTTTGCCCACCGGTTGAATCAATTGGGAGAGACACCCTCATCCCATAAATCAATCTCCTGAACAAAGCAAAAGAAGAGGAATTCCTGTCTAGTCCAGGAATTCCTCTTCTTTTTCAATGCTTGTCTTTTTACGATACAGCCGCTCACGTAGTTCATACCAGACAGCCACTCCAACAAACCACGCATATCCAGCAAACAGCCCAGCAATTACATCAGAAAAATAATGCTCTCCGCCTGCCACTCTTGATAAGGCGACAGTCACTGACAACACGACAGCCACCAGCCAGACCACTACTTTCGATGTCCGGGAAGCACTCCATTCAGAAACAAAATAAGCCAACGTAAAGAGATACAGCAAACCGACCATCGCATGGTTCGACGGGAAACTGAAGGACTCCAAAGCAACCGGCAATTCCGGTCGCGGACGCTCGAACCAGCTCTTCATTAACTGATTCAGGACATTCCCCACACCAACCGCAAAAAAGACAAACAACATTGCCCGATAGTTTTTTTGGAACAACCAAAGATAGACGAGCAATAAGAGGCTGACAGAAATGATCATCCAAGGATCTCCTAAAAATGACATGCTGTCGAGCAGCGTCCTGCCACCGAGCAACTCTCCTGCCGACCGATCGATCCGAATAATGGACTCACTTGAGTAATTTACGAGTATGGCAAAAAAGCCAAGCAAAGCCGCTACTGCCAACGGATAAAAAAGACGCTTCAAGACATCCACCCTCTTTCATCAATACCTATATTTTAACATATGCAAAACAAAAAGCCCGCCTGCCCTATTGGCAAACGGACTCGATGTCATTCAGCTCACTGCAGTTCAAGCACACCATCAACCATTTTAAAAATTTCAGAACACCTTCATTTGTCAGAACCAAGGGCTGCCCATCGTCGAAGCGTACAAACAGAAAATCAGCGGGAATCTTCTTGATTCCCACTGATTTTTATTGTTTTTTATTCGAATGCAGATTCTATGTCTGTTACCATTTGAGCGACAGACTGCAATCCGCCACCTGACAAGTACCAGAAATCCGGGTCCAAGTAGATGATTTTATCGTTTTTGTAAGCATTCGTTTTTTCAACCAATTCGTTTTCAAGAGATTCTGCAGCACTTGTACCGCTATCGACTACAGCATTGCGGTCAACCACGAACATGATGTCCGGGTTTGTTTCCAGAATGTATTCAAATGAAACGCTTTGGCCATGAGTTGAAGCTTCGATGCCTTCATCTGCTTGTTTTACACCGAACACATCATGGATGATGCCGAAACGTGAAGCTGCGCCATAAGCACTTACTTTGCCTTCGTTGGCAAGAGTGATCAATGCTTTTTCATCTGATCCGCTTACTGTTGCTTTTACAGATTCAATTTGCTCATCAATTGCTGCCAACTCTTCAACGATTTGATCTTCTTTACCGAAGATTTCACCAAGAGTGGTCATGTTTGATTCGAATGATCCCATGTAATCTGCAGTATCTACAGCCATATGGATAGTTGGGGCGATGTCAGAAAACTCTTCGTACATTTCAGCCTGGCGTCCAGAGATGATGATCAAGTCAGGCTCCATAGCATTGATTGCTTCAAAGTCCGCTTCTTTTAACGTACCGACGTTTTCGTACTTCTCAGCATCAGCATATTTTTCAAGGTAAGCCGGCAAAGATTCCTGCGGAACTCCAGCAACGGCTTCAACGCCTAATTTGTCGATTGAATCAAGAACACCAAAGTCGAATACCACTACTTTTTCAGGGTTCTTGTCAAAAGTTGTTTCACCAAGCTCATGTGTAACTGTCATTTCTTCTTTTTCTTCCGCCTCAGCAGTTGCTGTATCGGATTCCGTTGTTTCTTCAGTGGATCCGCAAGCTGCAAGGAAAGCCACCATCATAAGGGTAAATGCTACCAATAACCATTTCTTCATATCGTTTCGAGCTCCTCTTTTTTAAGAATTGAAGTATACGCAAATCCGGCAATTGTTCATCTGCTGAATCGGGATATCCATATCGTAGATTTCTTTTAATGCAGCACTTTGGATAATTTCTTCTGTTGTACCATCTTTGACCACCCGGCCATTTTTCAAGGCTACGATGCGGTCGGAATAGACAGATGCGAAGTTGATGTCATGAAGGACAATGACCACAGTTTTGCCGAGATCGTCGACCAAACGGCGCAGAATCTTCATGATTTGAACAGAGTGTTTCATATCCAGGTTATTCAAAGGCTCGTCCAATAAAATATAATCGGTGTCCTGTGCAATGACCATCGCGATGAATGCGCGTTGGCGCTGACCGCCTGAAAGTTCATCCAGATATGAGTTCTCCATTTCCTTCAAATCCATGTAATCGATTGACTGGTCCACCATTTTTTCATCTTCATCATTGAGACGGCCTTTTGAATAAGGAAAACGGCCGAAAGAGACAAGCTCGCGAATTGTTAAACGGACATTCATATAGTTGGACTGCTTTAAGATCGATACACGTTTTGAGAACTCATTGGATTTCAACTTTTTGGTATTGGTTGAATCAATGAGGACTTCTCCGGTATCGGCATCCAAAAGACGGCTGACCATAGAAAGCAATGTGGATTTCCCAGCACCGTTCGGTCCGATAAAGGACGTAATCTGTCCGCGCTGGATGTCAACAGAGACATTTTCCACAACTTGTTTCTTGCCGTATAGCTTTGTCAATTCACGAACTTGGATCATTTAGATCGACTCTCCTTTAATAGTAGATAGATGAAGTAAACTCCACCGATGAAATTGATGATGACGCTCAATGTCGTATTGAAAGTGAAGAGCCGCTCCACCACCCACTGGCCACCGATTAAGGCGACTACACTGATGACAATAGATCCTGTCAATAAGACCGAATGTTTATATGACGTGAAGAATTGATAGGATAAGTTTGCGACGATCAAACCGAAAAACGTAATCGGTCCGACCAGAGCCGTGGCAATTGCAATCAAGACAGCCGACAGAACTAGCATCTGTTTTACCAATGCGTCGTAGTTTACACCGAGATTGATCGCTGTATCGCGCCCCAGCGTCAGGACATCCAAAGATGAATTTTGTTTCCAGGCGAATGCAATCAGCAAAGTGATGATGGCCAGTGAGGTCCACACCAAATCAGAATTGACATTGTTGAAGCTGGCAAACATCCGGTCCTGAATGATCGAAAATTCGTTGGGGTCGATCAGCACTTGGAGGAAAGTCGTAATACTGCTGAAAAACGTTCCGCAAATGATGCCGACCAATAAGAGAAAGTAGATCGGCCGATCGTTCTTTTTAAAGAGCAAGCGGTAGAATAACAAGGCGAAGATCACCATTACAGCAATCGACAGCAAGAAATTCACTTGCTTGTTTACGATTGTAAAATGATCTGAACCCAGGAAAAAGATCAGCACAGTCTGGAGCAGCATATACAGTGAATCCAAGCCCATAATGCTCGGCGTCAATATCCGATTATGGGTGATGGTCTGAAAGACAACCGTCGCATACGCGATGGCGACTCCCGTCAAAACCATGGCAAACACTTTTACTCCGCGTCTCGGCAATGCATAATCGAAACTCCCGTTCAGGTCCTGAAACAGATAAATTCCACAAGCCGCTAAAGCTAAAGCGACTAATATAAGCATCTTATGTAGGTCACGCATACGATTTCCTCCTAAACAATAAGAAGAGGAAAATAAAGCTTCCGATAACGCCGACCATCAGGCTAATGGAAATCTCATACGGATAAATCAGCACTCTTCCCAAGATATCGCACATCAGCAAGAAAATAGCTCCAAGCATTGCAGTATGCGGCAATGTTTTTTGTAGATGATCTCCTTTGAAGATCGACACGATGTTCGGAATGATCAACCCAAGGAATGGGATAACCCCCACCGTCAAAACGACCGTCGCCGTAATCAAAGCTACGAGTGTCAAACCGATGTTGACGACACTCCGGTACTTCATCCCCAAATTTTTAGAGAAATCTTCGCCCATACCCGCTACCGTAAATCGGTTGGCGTATAGATAAGCGATGACAAAGACCGGAACGCTGATGTAGAGAAGTTCATAACTCCCCTTCATGACCATCGAAAAGTCACCTTGCAGCCAAGCGGACATGTTCTGGATAACGTCCGCCCGGTAGGCGAAAAATGTTGTAATGGACGACAGGATGTTCCCGAACATCAAACCGACTAAAGGAATGAATATGGCATCTTTGAATTTGATGCGATTTAGAATTTGCATGAAAAGGAAAGTACCGGCAAGCGCAAAGGCGAAAGCCACTGTCATTTTTTCCAGCATCGATGCATTGGCAAACATCAGCATCGACACCAGAATCCCAAGCCGAGTGGCGTCCAATGTACCTGCCGTCGTCGGAGACACGAACTTATTGCGGCTTAACTGCTGCATGATGAGTCCTGCCATACTCATCCCTGCACCCGCCAGCAAAATCGCGACCAGCCTTGGCAGACGGCTGATCAGGAATATCTGTGTCTCTTCCGATTGGAAATCAAGCAAATCAACAATGCTGATACTGCTGACTCCGACAAACAAGGAAATGATTGACAGTATGATTAATGTTGGTATTAAATAACGTTTCTTCATTACTGTCCCTCATCTGTCCTCAATAAAACATTATTGATTATTCGATAGTGATAATCATTATCACTACTTACAGATTTCAGTATAGCACGCTGAGAACCAGAGTCAATGAATAATTGAGAATAATTTTCATTTAGATGAGAATTATGAGCATTTGTCAAAAGTTCGTCAAATAGTCAGAACAGAAGACAAAGAGCACACCAATATGGCGTGCTCTTTGCTTTCTTATCTCTTCATCCTTATTGAACGCTTAATTTTTCAACCAGTATACTATCACCCTGCTATTTCCTGTGCCTGCTCCACTACTTCAGCTGGTATAGTGATGGCTTCGATTTCATTGTACTGGCTGTAATCAGCCTGTACATCCGACTTGATGTTCATCATCTCGCCTTCTATATTCATATCCATGTCCATTTGCATATTCATGCTGTTTGTCAGGAAAGTTTCTTTATCGATCATGAGGATGTAGTTCACTGAATGGATGGTCATGTCTTCAAGTGCCATTTGCGCTTCAATTTCCATTTGGCCTAAAGTTTTCTCCAACTGCTGATCCATCAATTCTTTGAATTTTTCTCCAGAAGCATCGAGTGTCAAGATATACTCATCTGCTGTCTGTTCAAATGTAAAATCTTCCTGGAATTCCGCCAATTCTTCAAGCTGTTGAGAAGGGTCGGCTGTCTGTTGATCAGCCAAGCCTTTCAGGTCATCGATGCTTTCATCTGGCATCTTCAGCCAAGTCGCCATTGTTTCTTCATACATGTACATTCCTTGTTCTGTGAAATACATTTCCATAGTCATCGGATTTGTATTGTCGATATCCTCAGACACAATGGAAGTTTCTGCCGTCTGGTGGAAAGCCAGCGGTTCAGCCGTCATGTCCATGGCAGAATCCACTTTCATATTGATCACCATGCCATCAGGCTGCATCGCCATAACCTGATCCGTTTCAATATCTGCATGAAGACTGTTAATGCCCTCAGAAGCCTCTACCGATTTGGTATACACCTCTTTTGCCGTCAAATCGCTGTTTTCACCTTTTGCCGTTACATCTCCAGACGCCGGTTCCGCTGTTTCTCCACAAGCGGAGAGGCCAATCGCCAAAGTAGCTGTGCTCATAAACAATATCCATTTCTTCAAAGTATTCGCCCCCTTGTTGGTTTTTATCCTTCTTTCCGATTTTGCCGTTCAATGGAGTGTATTGAAAAATAGCCCATTGTTTTTAGTTGTTTCTATACTTACGTAAGCCCTTGAAAAAGGTTCCATATTCATTATATACCCAAATACCATTCGTCTATTTCTCCATTTTCGATTATACTTTTCATTGTGAGAAAAAAACGAGGTGGATGTTTTTGAAATTAAAACAATTTTTTAAGTACTACAAGCCGCATAAACGGCTGTTTATCATTGATTTTTCCAGCGCCGTCTTTGTGGCTATTTTGGAACTGGCATTTCCGGTCGCTGTCCAATGGTTCATCGACGACCTGCTTCCAAGTGGAAACTGGGGAACGATCACTACTGTCAGCTTCCTGTTGTTGGCCGTCTTCCTATTAAGTACGTTATTACAGTATATCGTCAGCTATCTGGGCCATAAACTGGGCATCAATATCGAAACCGATATGAGGGAAGAGCTGTTTACCCACGTCCAACGACAGTCTTTCCGCTTCTTCGATAACACCAAGACCGGCCACATCATGAGCCGCGTGACCAACGACCTGTTCGACATTGGCGAACTCGCCCACCACGGACCGGAAGACTTTTTTATCGCCATCATGACATTTTTCGGGGCTTTCGGCATCATGTTCTGGATAAACCCGAAACTGGCATTGGTCACATTAATCGTCATTCCGTTCCTGATCTGGCTCATTACGTTCTGTAATATCAAGATGAACCAAGCCTGGGGCAACATGTATGGAAAAATCGCTGACGTCAACGGCCGCGTGGAAGACAGCGTCTCTGGAGCACGTGTAGTCCAATCGTTTACAAATGAAGAGTTTGAAATCGAACGCTTCAAATCAGACAATGACCGTTTCCGCCTGGCGAAGATGGTCGCTTACAAAGTCATGGCAGCAACACATTCCAGCATCTATATGATGACCCGTCTGTTGACTCTGGTTGTCTTGGTTTATGGAGCCTGGCTTAATTTTCAAGGTGAATTATCGTACGGGGAACTTGTCAGTTTTGTGCTGTTCCTGAATGTTTTGATCAAACCGATCGACAAAATCAGTGCATTGCTTGAACTTTATCCGAAAGGCATGGCAGGTTTCAGCCGTTTCCGTGATTTGATCGAACAGGCACCCGACATCAATGACCGGAAAGATGCCGTTGCCGTTGAAGGATTAAATGGAGACATCCGTTTTGATAATGTCCATTTCGGCTATGACGACAACAAACCTGTTTTATCAGGGATTGATTTGAAATTGCGCGCCGGAGAGACCGTTGCGTTTGTCGGGCCATCAGGTGCCGGAAAAACGACGATTTGTTCATTGATCCCCCGATTCTACGATATCCAGCAAGGTTCCATTTCCATCGATGGCATGGATATCCGGGATATGACCATGCATTCCCTGCGCTCGCAGATCGGCATCGTCCAGCAGGATGTTTTCCTGTTTACCGGAACGATCCGCGAGAACATCGCTTACGGCAAGCGGCATGCCACTGAAGACGAAATTCTTGCTGCTGCCAAAAAAGCGCATTTAGAGGATTTCGTCCAAAAATTGCCGCATGGCTATGATACACAGATCGGGGAACGCGGCTTGAAATTGTCAGGCGGCCAAAAACAGCGCCTGGCTATCGCCCGCATGTTCCTGAAAAATCCGCCGATCCTCATATTGGACGAAGCCACTTCTGCACTCGATACCCAAACAGAGCGTGTCATCCAGGAAGCTTTGGCAGCGCTCGCTGAAAACCGGACGACTTTGATCATCGCCCATCGCCTGGCCACAATCCGTGATGCAGATCGTGTGATCGTCGTTACGGAAGACGGCATTGCCGAACAGGGTGGCTACAGCGAATTACTGGAAACTGACGGCATTTTTGCAAATCTGCACCGCATTCAGTTTCAGCAATAAGAAATCACACCAACAAGTAAAAATAGAGGCTGTCCGATTCATTTATGAGAGGTGTATTGCGTCATGCGTGACTGGAATTACCGCCGGGGAATGTGGCGTATCAGAATTTGTGGCCATTGTGATCCGGCCGCTCATCTCGATGCATTGGTGCATTACCATCCCTTGGCCAAAACGACCATGAGCAAGTGGGAATTCACTGGAACTCATTCCACTACTACCGCCTCCAAGATGTTGAAATCGGCAAATATGCCATTCGCCGGGAGTTATAAAGATCGAATATATCCCATTTCTGAACTTTTTGAAGGCATGGAAAGTATTTAGAGCTTATTAGAAAGTATTCAGCCGTTTACGGAAAGTATTTGAACCCAAACAGAAAGTATTTTATCCAACTTGGATAGTAAGCTCTATTAATGGAACAAAACCATTCTTTTTTTCAAATAAAACCCCCAAAAACTGCATACAAAGCAAAAACCGCTGGAGAAAAATCAATGATTTTTCTCCAGCGGTTTTAGTTTAGGGACTTATGGGACAGCCCCTTTTTGACTTTCTATTTCCCGATGACAAACTCTTGGTAGCGGTCATAATCCGCATGGCTCATTTCCACTTTCAGCAAAGTGCCTTCTTCTTCGTATTCCGTTTCCAGAATACTTGCTTGTTCGTTCAGATAAGCGACGACATCTCCTCGATCGAATGGAATGACCATCCGGCAAGTGACATAATCTGCAAAAATTCGTTTTTTGATGACTTCCAGCAGTTCATCCAGACCCTTGCCTTCTTTTGCCGCAATCCATAAGCCATCCCCATTTACGGTCGGGTAACGGACGCCAGCCAGATCTGATTTATTGTAGACATACAGAGTTGGCACATTCTCCACTCCAACAGCCTGCAGCGTCAAATTGGTCACTTCCATCATATAGCGGTGCTCTTCGTTTGAAACATCGACAACATGCAACAGCAGGTCCGCATTCCGAGCTTCCTCTAATGTGGAGCGGAAAGCTTTTACCAGGTGATGCGGCAGTTTACTGACAAATCCGACCGTATCCGTCAGCAGGAAGCTTTTATTGTCCTCAAGGCGGATCTGGCGGACAGAAGTCTCGAGCGTGGCAAACAGCATATCTTTTTCAAATACCTGCTTTTCTTCATTCTGTCCGGTTTTCGCCAATAAGCCATTCATGACAGTTGATTTTCCGGCATTTGTGTAGCCGACCAGAGATACGACTGGCATGCCTTTTTTGGTGCGTTGCTTGCGCTGCGTGACGCGCTGGTCCTTGATATGCTCCAGCTCTTTATGCAGCTTCGAAATCTGGTCTTCAATTTTCCGGCGGTCCAGCTCAAGTTTCGTCTCCCCGGCTCCACGGTTGGCTACGCCACCGCTGCTGCTGCCTCCTTGGCGGCCAAGCGATGCACGCAGACCAACCAAACGCGGCAGCATATATTGAAGCTGCGCCAATTCCACTTGCACCTGTGCTTCACGTGTTTTCGCACGCCGCGAGAAGATATCCAAAATCAGCATGGTCCGGTCAATAACTTTACATTCCAGATCTTCTTCCAAATTCCGGATCTGCGAGGGTGATAGTTCATCGTTGAAAATCACCAAGTTTGCGTCCGCTTCTTCATAGAAGGCTTTAATTTCTTCCACTTTTCCGCTCCCCACGTAATGCGAAGGATTGATGCGATCCAGGTTTTGTGTAACTTCTCCGACCACTTCCACATTGCAGGCTTCTGCCAAGTTATGCAGTTCTTCCATTCCGTAAGTGAAGTGCAGATCTTTTTGGAGCTGGACACCGACAATGACCGCTCTTTCTTGTAATTCATCCATTTATGTTGTCCTCCTATTTCAGGAAAGGAAAATTCCTATTCGATTCCTCCATTTTACCACAGTTTCCTTGCTGCCCCACTACAGACGGGGCAGCCAGTACTGGCCATGCTCAAATTCCACTTTATTTTCGCCGTCCACAAAATGCACTTCTTCCAGACGTTCCTGCGGCTGATCGGTTTTTCTGAATTCAATGCGGCAATTCTCCAATTCCAGGCTGCCGCCGAGAATCTTGCTCCACTCAGCTGCGGTTTCTTCCGGATCCCTTACTCCAAATACGCAACGGTCCATAACCAATATTTCATTTGATGCTTCAATAGCTCCAGTATCCCGTAATTTTCTGTAGCGTTGTTCATCTGTTTCCTGCCATTCAATGAAAAACGGATAAGGCAGCCGTGCGGATATCTCTTCTTCAATGAACAGCATCTTCCACTTGATCAGCTGTCCCGCTTCCGTTCGGCGCTCCGCATCCAGCACTCCTGACGTCTTGACCCCTCGGTCTCGCAGGTCTTCATCCAGCTTTTTGATAGCGGCCGTACGTACACAAATCGTGCCAAATCCTACTTGGTCGTGCAGCAGCAATCGGGTGAGCGGATGATTTGCCTGAGACGCAACCTCTGCCTTTTCCACTGCCAGCCATTCAATATAGCAGTCTTTCAAATACAGCAGCGCATTATAAGTTCCCCATTTTTCGTGCTGGCCGCCAATAGCCGCATGAAATCCTTTCTGCTGCCACTCGGCTGTCGCCTTTTGGGGAGTTTGGCGGACAAAATGAACAATGTGATCCAATTCCATAAAGCACCTCACTTTTTCTTTTATAACCGTTCGCTATTGTTGCTTCTCTTCCCTTTTTACCGGAAAAGGAAAACCAAATATTAAGTTTTCTGATTATTCAAACGATTAATTTGATTTTTTTACCAAAATGGGTGGTATTTTTTCTGAATATTCGGTAGTGTAACTATATAAAAGTTTATAGGAGGTCATGATGGATAAAAAACTGTTTTTAAATCCTGTATTCATAGTATCGACCGCCGTCATTATTATACTTGTTATCTTCGGCGCGGTCACACCCATTCAATTTGGAGATGTCGCAGGAAGCCTATTCAGTTTCACAACCCTGAATTTCGGATGGTTCTATTTACTCGCTATCTTTATCATTACACTTTTCCTCATTATCATCGCTATATCCAAATATGGGAGCATCCGTCTTGGCGCCGACAATGACCGGCCGGAATTCCCATTCTTTACATGGGTCGGCATGTTGTTTTCTGCCGGCTTCGGAGCTGGCCTTGTGTTTTGGGGCGTAGCTGAACCGATGAGCCATTTTTTCACCACCCCTTTCGGCGCTGAAGCACAGACGCCGGAAGCAGCAAGAGTTGCCATGGGCTATTCGTTTTTCCATTGGGGCATCAGCCAGTGGTCGGTTTTCGCCATTGTCGGCCTCGTCATCGGCTTTCTCCAGTTTCGGAAAGAGAAACCGGGCTTGGTCTCTACAGCCCTCGAACCGGTACTCGGCAGAAAGCCCTTAGTGAAACACTCGATTGATTCCCTTGCCGTTATTGCAACAGTCATGGGGATTGCCACATCTCTCGGCTTGGGCGTGCTTCAAATGAACGGTGGGCTAAATGCGGTATTCGGCATTGAAAACGCATTCCCGATACAATTAGGGATTATCGTTGTCATGTTCATCGCTTATACCATATCTTCTTCCACCGGCCTAAAAAAGGGTATTGCGTACTTAAGTAACTTAAACCTTGGTTTGGCTTTGGTCCTTATGATATTCGTCTTTATTGCAGGGCCGACCGTCTTCATCATGGAGACTTTCACTTTAGCGACCGGAGACTACATCACCAAATTCATTTCCTACAGTTTGCGCCTTGAGCCTTATGAAAATGGCGAATGGGTTCAGGGCTGGACCATCTTCTATTGGGCCTGGTCGACTGCCTGGTCTCCGTTTGTCGGTGCGTTTGTTGCACGCGTATCCAAAGGGCGGACCATCCGCGAATTTGTCGTGGGGGTTCTTGTCATTCCACCGGCCATTGCCTGCGTCTGGATCGCAGTCTTTGGCGGCACGGCACTTTGGTACGATTTGAATCAGGGCACAGGAATTGCCGAAGCCGTCAATAACGATCTGACATCGGCGTTGTTCCAAACTTTCGAAGTACTGCCATTTACACCGATCATGTCCATTCTTGCAATCTTGCTGATCTTTACCTTCCTCGTGACTTCTGCCGACTCCGCTACGTATATTCTGGCGTCGATGACTAGTTACGGAAGCCTGAATCCACCTACAATCTTTAAAGTTGTTTGGGGTGTGCTGATGGCTGCAATTGCGGCAGTTTTGCTGTATGCAGGTGGACTGGGAGCCCTGCAAACCGCTTCCCTGATATCCGCCCTGCCGTTCACGGTATTGCTGATAATCATGCTGTGGTCCTTCACTAAAATCATCCGTAAAGAATCACTGCCTATTCGGGAATCCGATTTACAGCGATTCAAGCTCATGGAAAAAGAGAACAAAAAACAAAACGATAAATAAACGGATGACCGACAAAAGGCGTACAGCCCTTCCATTTGGAAAGGGCTGTACGCCTTTTTGCTCGGAGAATTATTTGTCTTCGTTGATCAAACGAACTGTTTCGTCAAATTCTTTCTCAATCTGTGCATCCGGTTTGTATGTAACAAGGCTAACTAACCAAGTAACTAGCAAACACAGGAAGAATCCTGGAATGATTTCATAGACACTGCCGATGAAATTCGTTGTTTCAGTAGCACCAGGATCCTCTGCAGCTGTACCGATCAAATCCCATATAATGACTGTTACAGCACCGACGATCATTCCAGCTAAAGCACCTTTTGAAGTCAGTTTGCGCCAGAACAAGGATAACAAGATGATTGGTCCGAAAGCGGCACCAAACCCTGCCCAAGCATAAGCGACCAAGCCAAGAATGGTGTTGTTCTGTTCCCATGCCAGGTAGGCGGCAATAACTGCAATCAACGCTACAGCAATCCGCCCGAGGTTTACATAGCCTTTTGGCGAAGATTCTTTTTTGAATGCGATCTTGTATAAATCTTCGATTAACGCAGATGAACTGACCAAAAGCTGAGAAGAAATTGTACTCATAACAGCGGCCAAAACAGCAGCCAGTACAAATCCCGCAATCAATGGGTGGAACAGGATCTGGCTCAAGTCAAGAAAGACCGATTCAGGATCCACTAAAGTTGCTCCAGGGTTCTGCTGGAAGTAAGCGATCCCGATAAGCGCTGTCGCAGTTGCTCCAAGAAGGCTGAAAATCATCCAGCCCATACCGATGCGGCGGGCTATACGAACTTCTTTTAAGGTTTTGATCGCCATGAAGCGGACGATGATGTGCGGCTGGCCGAAGTAACCAAGACCCCAGGCTACCGCAGAAATAACTCCCACTGTCGAAGCGCCGGAAACCAGGCTTAACATATTCGGGTCGACTTCACGAATACTTGCAGCGGTTTCGCTAAATCCGCCTGTAGCGAAAATCCCAATTGCCGGTACTGCGATCAACGCCAGCACCATCATGATGCCCTGGACAAAATCCGTGTAACTGACAGCCAGGAATCCACCAAATAATGTATAGGCTACGACGACTATCGATCCCAGGACAAGCCCCAGATGATAATCCATTCCGAATGAGCTTTGGAAGAATAATCCGGAAGCTACCATTCCTGATGATACGTAGAATGTGAAAAAAATCAAAATGATAATACCTGAAACTATTCTTAATAACCGTGATTTGTCTTTCAAGCGATTTTCCAGGAAACTTGGAATCGTGATAGAGTCACTGGTAACAAACGAGTAAATACGTAGTCTCGGTGCAACGAAGAACCAATTTAAAAAGGCACCGATTGTCAATCCGATTGCGATCCACACCTCAACTAATCCGCCAAGGTAAATAGCACCCGGTAAGCCGAGCAATAGCCATCCCGACATATCCGAAGCACCTGCACTAAGTGCGGCGACTGCTGGTCCAAGCCCCCTTCCACCAAGCATGTAGTCGGATAAATTTACTGTTTTCCGATATGCGTACCAGCCGATGAAAAGCATGGCTGCAAGATAGATCGTTAAAGCAATGATTTGATAGGTTGTATCTGTCATTCTATCCCCTCCTTGTTTAACAGTGTAACATTCTTGACACATATTAAAAGTCCCTTTTTCGGTTTTACGGTCGATACAAGCGGGGAAAAGAGTGTCAAGGAGGAGATTAATATGCCATGGAGCAAAAATGATTATCCGGATTCGTTCAAAAATCTCGACAATTCTGTGCGTAATAAAGCCATTGAAATTGCCAACGCGTTGCTTCGTGATGGCTATGAAGAAGGCCGGGCAATCCCGATCGCTTTAGAGCAGGCAAAACGAAATGTGGAAGGTGATGAAGAGCGGCCAATCTATGAAATCAGAAAACATGATGATGGATGGCAGTTAAAGAAAAAAGACAGCAAGAAAGCAATCCTAATCGAAGACACCAAAGAGAGCCTGATGGGAGAAGCCAAACGCTATGTCAACAAAAACCATGGAGAACTGCATATTTACACTGAAGATGGTTCCTTGTCGGACACGCTCTACGAATAACTATAAACAAGAAAATGCTGCTGTCAGGAGCGACAGCAGCATCATTATTTGAACCAGCCTTTTTCTTTGAAACGCGAAATGGCTTCAATCCTGTTGCCAACTTCCAGTTTATCCAGAATCGTCGAAATGTAATTCCGCACTGTACCGGTCGTGATGAACAATTCTTTGGCAATCTCTTTCGTACTACGCCCTTCTGCTATCAGTTCCATCACCTGGCTTTCCCGGTCGGTCAATGGGTTTTCATCAGCATAAGCTAAATCCACTAATTCCGGTGCATAGATCCGGCGTCCACCCATGATCGTTCGGATAGAAGTAGCCAGATCTTCACTCGGGCTGTCCTTAAGCAAATACCCGCTGACCCCGGCTTTTCTGGCGCGCTCAAAATAACCTGAACGGGCAAAAGTCGTTAGGATGATGATCTTGCACGGCTGATCCTTAAGGATTTCCGCAGCATCCAATCCACTCTTTAGTGGCATCTCGATATCCATAATGCAAATATCAGGCTGTAATTTTTCGACAAGCTCAATCGCCTCTTCACCGTTCGATGCTTTACCGACAACTTCCATATCCTCTTCCAAATCCAGTAAAGAACCCAAAGCTCCAAGCATCATCCGCTGATCTTCCGCCAATACGATTCGTATCATTCGACCGCCTCCTTAGAACTATAGAGAATCACATTCGGCACTCGGATATTCAAGGTAGTGCCTTCCATTTCCTTAATCTCCACTGAGCCATTCACAAATTCAAGCCGCTCCCGCATTCCTGCAAGTCCGTTCCCCTGCAAGGAAGTATTTCCTTCCGGGAACCCCTTGCCATCATCCTGTACCTGCACAAGAATTTCTTCCGGATTTTGCTTGATCAAAACGCTGCAGCGTGTAGCATTACTGTGTTTGACGACGTTCGTCACGGCCTCTTTCAGGCACATGCTCAAAACATTCTCCACTAAAAGTGGTGTATTGGTCAGCTGCGGTGAGCCATAAAACACAAAATCGATTTCAGCAGCTTTTAAAATCTGTTGAATACGCAATAATTCTTCGTCCAGCTTGGTGCCACGCATATTGGAAACCAGTTCCCTGACTTCCTTTAATGCAGTGCGGGCAGTTTGGCGGACATCATTTATTTCACTTAAAGCAGATTCTGGATTTCGGTAAATCAACTTTCCTGCTAAATCACTTTTCAGCCCGATCAACGAGAGCTTTTGACCCAAAGTATCATGGAGATCACGGGCAATCCGCTCACGCTCTTCAATGATCACCAATTGGGAAATCCGCTTGTTGGCGTCTTCAAGCTGCCCCTCCAATTTTTCCCGCTTATTGCGGTTGTAAGTATTAAACGGGAGAAGGATTACCCCTAAAATACTAAGGACAATAAACGGCAATTGCGTGATGTAGAGTTCACTGTGTTCAAAAAACCCGAAGACTACAGCCGCAATCGTCAGACCGATATGAAAGCCATAAATAATGAAAAACCCGACTTTGTTGCGCAGGTTGCCAATGAAAAAAGCAACAAAAATAGAGAGGTAGACATACCCGAAAAGGAAGATCATCCCGATATTAATCGCCATTTCAAAGCTCACCCACACATAGACGAAGCCAGTTTTGGAATTGAAAGACAGCCGGTAAGCAATAAAAAATAGCAATAGCAGCAAAATGCCGAAAATAATTTCAGGCAGTGAAGAAGAACGAAAGATAAAGAAGAACGGCAAAATACAAAAGATAACCCAAGCGTAAAGACTCAACCACGGGTTTTTAGGAAATATTTGATACCAGCTTTGCATAAGGGCCTCCTCTTTCTTACTATGTAACCCAATCATAGCAAAAAATAAGCAAAAGAAAAAACCATTCCGCTAAGAATGGCTTTTCTGTTTGTTTCTTATTGTTCAGCCGTTTTCGAATTGCCAAGCAAGTGTTTGATATCACCGAATGTAACGAATGTTTTGTTCGGTGCATCATACAATTTGTAGCGCAATGATTTAAGGCTCGATTTGATATTGATCGTTGTTGCCTGTTGAAGCGGTGGCGTAGAAACATGCGCTTTTTCCAAGTTGTAGTTTGGAACACGCGGGCTCAAGTGATGCACATGGTGGAAACCGATATTGCCGGTTACCCATTGCAATACTTTTGGAAGTTGGTAATACGAGCTTCCTTCTACAGCCGCTTTTACATAATCCCATTCGTTTTCGTCTTCAAAATACGAATCTTCGAATGTGTGTTGGACATAGAATAACCAGATGCCGAACGCTCCAGCTACAAACATTGTTGTGCCTTGAACGATCAGGAATGCCTGCCAGCCGATTGCCCAGATTAATAGGGAGTAGATCACAACAAGCGAAATATTGATCAAATACGTGTTATTGCGTTCTTTTTTACGTGCATCTTTACGGTTGAAACGGCTTGAAATCAAGACCAGGAATAATGGACCAAATCCGAACATGACCAATGGATTGCGGTACATGCGGTATTTGAAACGTTCCCATTTAGAAGCTTCTACATATTCTTCAATTGTCATAACCCAGATATCACCAACTCCGCGTTTATCCAGATTACCACTTGAAGCATGGTGGATCGAATGCTCGCGTTTCCACTTCTCATACGCGAAAAGTGTCATGATGCCTGTAATCGTCCCGACAACTGCATTTGCTTTTTTGTTCTTGAAGAACGATCCGTGCGTACAGTCATGGAAGATGATGAACGTGCGGATAACGAATGCGGCTGCTACTACTGATAATGCAATGGTCAACCAGATAGAGACATCAAGTGCCTGATAAGCCAGGAACCATGCCAAAATAAAAGGTGGGATTGTATTCACTAATTGTCTTACACTTGATTTAACATCGGCTTTTTCAAAAGGAGCGATAAATTTGCGTAACTGTGCTGTTTTTTCTCTGCTCATGCTTTCGTCTTCCTCCTCTATACGGACTATTTCAGCCCGGATAACTTATTAACCTAATCATAAAGGAAAAACTACATGGCAATAAGACACAAACGTCTATCTTTCTATATGACAGTTGTCATGTATTTCAAAAAATCTACTTCTTTAAAATTACAAGCGATATGTGTATACTGAGAGTAATCAGAAAAATCAGAACGGAGTGAGGCGTATGACCGGTCTTGTCGCCGTCATTATGATCTTTTCAATTCCACTGGCAGGTATCATCACTTCGCATCTCCAAACACAGACCAAGCTTAAGCATAAGATGATCAGCACGGAGTTAGAACTCGAAAAATTAAAGCACGAGAATTTTGTCATCGAGACACAGAAGATGCGTCTCGAATTGGAACAATTGAAATTGGAAGATGCCAAAAAAGATGAGCACTTGCTGCTGAAGTAAGTCGGCGGAGTATGCCGCAAGTATGGAAAAGACCCTGCACACGATTAGGTGCAGGGTCTTTTTTGTGCTTTTGGGATTGTGCTTTTCTTCATTGTCCAGGCTCCAGCGCCCAGCTCTTTGGGTCATAAGCCAACCTGGCTGTGCGGCTGAAAAGACGCCACTTCGCCAGTCTGTCTTATGCCCGGCAGAGCTACACGGGCGCTTCCGCTTTTCTTTTTGTCCAGGCTCCAGCGCCTAGAACCTCGGGGTCTTAAGTCCGCTTGCCTGTGCGGCTGAAGGAGCGCCGCTTCGGCAAACTGCCTTAAGCCTGTCGGAGGTCCGCAGGATGCGGATCATGTAAGCGTTGCGACAGGAAGTCGCGCTTTTAGCTTACGTTCCTTGAAACAGGCGCTTCCGCTTTTCTTTGTCCAGTTGCAAGCGCCTAGCTCTTCGGGATGTAAGCCACTCTGGCTGTGCGGCTGAAGAGATGCCGCTTCGCCAGAGCGTCTTACACCTGTCAGAGCTGAACAGGCACTTTCACTTTTCTTGTTGTCCAGGCTCCAGCGCCCAGCTCTTTGGGTCATAAGCCAACCTGGCTGTGCGGCTGAAAAGACGCCACTTCGCCAGTCTGTCTTATGCCCGGCAGAGCTACACGGGCGCTTTCGCTTTTCTTTGTCCAGGCTCCAGCGCCCAGATTCTAGGGTCATAAGCCACCCCAGCCGCGTGGCAAAGAGCGCCACACCGCTGGTCTGTCTTATGCCCGTCGAATCTACACGGGCGCTTCCGCTTTTCTTAAGCAAATACACTATTTTCTATTTGCTTTAATTGGTGGAAATATGATTTTTTCTTCATCAGTTCTTCGTAGGATCCGGTTTCCACGATGCGGCCGTTTTCCATTACGATGATTTGATCCATCTTTTCAAGCCCTGCCAAGTCATGGCTGATGATGACGAATAGATCGTTCTCTCCCTGTTGGAATAATTCCTGGTAAATGGCGTGGCCAGTGAGGCTGTCGACTGAAGAGACCGGCTCGTCGAGAAGCCACAGCGACTTCCCTTTCAGCAGAGCGCGTGCAATTGCCAGCCGCTGCTTCTGCCCACCGGATAAATTCTGTCCTTTTTCCTCGACATTCATCTCCAGCGGAAACAACTCCAACTGAACTTTGGCCAATACCTGCTCCATCTGCTCATCGCTTGCTGAAGGGTCGGCGATCAATAGGTTGCTGCGGATCGTGCCGTAAAAGAAATGGTTCTCCTGCAGCACTACATTCATTTCCCGCCAAATGCTTTCCTGTGCGAGCGTTTCGACAGGCTTCCCGCCGATCGACAATTGTCCGTGGTCAAGCGGGAACACATTCAACATCAACTGCATAAGCGTCGACTTGCCTGAACCGCTTGGTCCGACAATCGCCGTCTTTGTACCTGGTTTCAAGTGGACCGAAACATCATCAACTGCCAAGCCCTTTTCTCCCGGATAGCTGAAAGACGCTCCGGTAAGCTTGATATCAAGCGGTCCACTCGGCAATTGAACTGTTCCTTGCTGTAAGGCCGGTTCCGCTACAATTTCCTCTAATCGAACAGCAGCTTTACGGCTTTCTTCAAAATAGGCGGGAAATGCGGCCATTGGTGCTACATTTTCAAAAGCAGCAATGGAAATCATGACAAGCATCGCCAAATACAAACCATTAAGTTCGCCTGCCGCTACGAAATACGCTCCAACGCCCAACACGAAAAACGAAACCAGCAATGCCACTAATGAATTGATGGATTGAGCCAGGTTTTCTTCCAGTCCTTCTTTTTTCTGCCCTTCATTATAATAGGCAGCATCGCTTTTCAATTGCTGTTCTTTCGCACCGAGCTTTTGATGGATTTTCAGATCGCGAAAACCATAAAGGAATTCAGTGGCTTCCACAGCCAAATTTCCCCGGTCAGCTCTGACCTGTCCATCCGTACGCCGTTTTCTGATGGAAAAAAGCGCGGGAACTGCAACCACTGTCAACAGCAGTCCAATCAGCATAACAACAGCAATCCCCATTGAGAAAAACGAGCTGAAGAAGATGGTGCTTAACAAGACGATGCCCAATACTACGGGCGGATAAAAAACACGCAGCAGAAAGTTCTGCAGGCTTTCGACATCCCCGACAATTCGCGATAGCAGGTCTCCACTCCGGTACTTGCCGAATATTCCAGGAGCTAGCGGCGCAAGACGTTCAAAAAATGACACTCTTAAATAGCTTAGCATGGTGAACGTTGCCCGGTGGGAATACAAGCGTTCCCCGTAACGGCTCAATGCCGAAGCAAAGCCGAATAGCTTCAGACAGGCAGCCATGACTACGAGTGTCGTCATTTGAGAGGTCAATGCGGCTTTGGAGATTAAATAACCACTTGAGCCCATCAATGCCACACTGGCGATTCCAGCTAAAAAACCAAAGAGGATAGCAATGGAAACATCCTTCTTTTCCATAAGCGTTTGTTTTAACACATGCTTCAATTCATTCATCGCACGCCACCTCCCTGCTGTGCAGCAAGCATTTCTCCATAAGGACGATAATTTCGCAGTAATTGATCATGCTTTCCTGCGGCTTCGAGCTTACCGTCTTCCAGGAAGAAAATCAGGTCCGCCTGCTTAATGGTATGCAGACGGTGAGCCACTGTAATGACGGTCGATGTTTTTTGCAGCTCACGAAGCGAGTTCTGCAGGATCTGTTCAGTCCGAAGATCCAAGCCAGTCGTCGGCTCATCAAACAGAATCAGCGATGGTCTCTTCAGAAACGCACGAGCCAGCGCAATCCGCTGTTTCTCGCCACCAGACAATCCACGTCCAGCTTCACCGATCCGTGTTTCAAAACCATGCTCAAGCGTTAATACCATTTCCGCAATGCCCGCCTTTTCAGCTGCTGCCAGCATCTCTTCATCACTGACCGGCCGGTCCGCTCCAATTTCCATGTTTTCGCGTATGGTTCCAGCGAAAAGATAAGGGCTTTGTGAAATATAGCTTAATTGGTCGAACCAGGACTTCTCGCTGATGTTCTCCCGTGGTACTCCATTGATCATCAATCGGCCTTCGGTTTGCGGCAACAGTCCTGCCAGCAAGTGTATCAGCGTCGTTTTACCGGAACCGCTTTTGCCGACAATCGCCACCTGGCTGTAAGGAGGAATTTCTCCAGCGAGTGGAGCCAGCGAAAAACCTTCTCCGTATTGGAAAGAAAGTCCCTCCAATGAGAGATGCGGCGGCTCAGGTGCAATGGTTTCACTGCCCCATTTCAATGGCGAATGGCTTTTCTCGAGTTCGGCAGATAATTGGTTGGCAGCCGATACGCTGCCACGCGCCGTATGAAAGGCACTTCCAAAATCCTTCAAGAGATTAAAGAAATCCGGTACTAAAATCAAAATAAAAAACGCAGTAAAAAAACTGATACTATCGAATACTACAAGGCGAAGACCAATCTCCAACGCGATAATACCGATGCTCAGCATCGAAATATACTCCAGCATCAACGAAGATAAGAACGCTGATTTCAATACTTCCATCGTCGAATCACGAAAGCTTAAACTGCTTTTGCGGATCGCCTTTTGCTGTTTCTCAGCTTGTCCGAATAATTTAAGCGTCGACAGCCCCTGCAAAATATCCAGGAATGTGCCGGAAAACCGATTGAGCTGTTCCATTTTTTCATCTGCTTTTTTCTTTGTCCCTTTTCCGACCATAGCCATGAACACCGGAATGAACGGGGCCGTAATTAAAATGACGACCGCCGATGTCCAATTTTGAGTAAAAATAACGCCCAACAACAGTATTGGGATGATATAGGTTTGAATCATTTGCGGAATATATTTACTGAAAAAGCCGTCGACTTCATCCACTGCATCCATCAGCAAGCTGACCTTCTGGCCAGATTGGCCTTGAGACGCTGACAGCAATGGATTTTCAGCAAACGACTTTATCAAATTATTTCGAAACTCATTCTTAACGTCAGCAGCCAGGTTGACACCCGCCCGGCCAATTGCATAACCGGCTCCTACACGCAGCAAAATCGCTGCGAACAAGCCGCCAAACAACGGCAGTAAGCTGTCGAATGAAGCATCTTGAAGAAAAACGCGATCCGCAATAAACACGAAAAATAAGGCTTGCCCGATTGTCGCAACACCTTTTAAAAACGACGCTACGGCCAGGAAGAGCATACTTTTTTTTCGTTGAAACGCCAGCTGTTTTAAATCGTTCATGCCATTCTCTCCTTCACTTTACCTCCTTCCATTATAAAGCATCTACTGTTGAAACCCCCGTGAGGTGCCCATGGCTTGAGGATTTAGAGAGGGGTTTGTTACAGCCCTGTTCACAACTTCCATCGTTTTTTCGCACACAAAAACCTGCAGCTGATATTCTCTGCAGGTTTGGGGCCATCAATTTTCAATTGTTCGTTCATATGAGCCTGTTGAAAAAATGGCCGTTTTTAACCAAGCCATATCTTCCTGTATTTTCAGTTTCAAGGATTGATCAACGCATTTTCGATATTCATCCATAAGCTTCTTCAGCTCGTATTCGAAAATGGCTAACTCTTCATCTGTGATCACTGCAAACACCCTCTTAGGTAAGCCGTTTTGCACGCCATGCTTTATTACCTATCGTTATAAGTATATTGTACCAAAAGATTTATTTTTTTGCCATAAAAACAATTTTTTATTTTACAAAAGCAGTAATAACATAGAGTAAGAAATCAACCCAGTACAAAAGGCCAACAAGCTGCTGTCCCTTTCTTCGGGCAGTTCTTCTTTTAAGACGTTCAAAATTACCCCACCTGCCAAGAAAGCAGTCAACACCGAAATAATCCATTCGTGGACTTCGGCAAAAGCACCAATTCCCCAGCCAATCAGAATAGCAACGGCTAACATCCATCTGCCGTATCGATCGTAATCCTCCGCATGAGTGGCACGCAAGGCTTTGTCATTGGTGATAAAATGGACACCCATCGCAATGAAGAACAAGGTCATACCCAACGCATCTCCGTACTCCTCCCTGACAAGCAAATAGGCGATGACTCCATTGTAAAGAGCAAAAGTGACGATGTGAATCCAAAAAAGACCTGATGCATTTTTGGACGCTTCTCGCTCGGGTTTTCTTTTCGAAGCTTTGACTGAACTCTCTAAAGCATAAAAAATGACCAGACCAGCCATGGCTACCAGGTAAATATGATTTTCCAAAAACTGCAGACTGCTATTTTCAAGCTCGCCCTGCAATTCATCCTGAAAAACGCTGAGCTCCGGCAATAAATGCAAAAATACATAAGCGACCGATATCCCGCCTGCAATGGAAAGGAATCGGCTGCGCGGCAAAACTTTCAGGAACTTTAGACGTTTTGAAAAAAGATGGATCAATATAAATCCAACGGCAAAAATAAAGCTAAGCCAAACCACCTTCAAGCTCCTCCTTTAGGCATGAATGCTGTACTACAAAATTTTCTGGATCACTGTTTGGAGCCAACGGATATCCTCCATTCAAGATAATCATTCTTTTTATGTATGTCCCCTTAGTTGAAGATCCGTAAACTAACCGAATGACCGACTTGGGTTTCTTCTATAAAGTACAAAAAAAGCGCCCCGGAAGACGCTTTCCTTTTTCCTATTCAAGTTTCTTAAACTTCCGTTTTCCGGCTGTGCTCGACAGATAACTCACGCAGCTTGAATTTCTGTATTTTCCCTGAAGCTGTCATCGGGTATTCTTTAGTGAACTCGATATAACGCGGAATTTTATGACGGGAAATTTTCCCCGTACAATAAGCCTTCAATTCCTCAGCGTTCAGCTGCTCTCCTTCTTTGAGGATCACCCATGCCATCAGCTCTTCTCCGTATTTCGGATCCGGTACCCCCACCACTTGGACATCCTGGACCGAAGGGTGCTGATAAAGGAATTCTTCGATTTCACGCGGGTAGATATTTTCGCCTCCACGGATCACCATATCCTTGATGCGTCCGGTGATGGCAATATAACCATCTTCATCTTCAATAGCAATATCACCGGTATGGAGCCAGCCTTCCAGATCAATGGCATCATTTGTTGCTTCTTCGTTTTTATAATAACCTTTCATGACGTGATACCCTCTTGTACAAAGTTCTCCGGGAACACCTGTGTCGACCTTTTCGCCTGTTGCGGGATCGATGATCTTCACTTCCACGCCGGTATGCGGTTTGCCGACTGTCGATACCCGCTTTTCAATATCATCGTCTGCCCGTGTCTGCGTAATGACCGGTGACGATTCAGTTTGTCCGTATGCAATGGTGATTTCCGATGCCCCCATATCGTTGATGACTTTTTTCATCACTTCAATTGGGCAAGGCGATCCTGCCATAATGCCTGTCCGGAGCGTAGATGTATCGAAAGACGCGAAATCCGGATGGTTCAATTCCGCGATGAACATGGTCGGCACTCCATGAAGTCCTGTGCATTTCTCATCCTGTACCATCTGCAGCACCCGTTTCGGTTCAAATTGTTCTGCAATGACCATCGTTGTGGAATGTGTGACTGCTGCCATCGTTCCGAGGACGCAGCCGAAGCAATGAAAGAACGGGACCGGGATGCAGAGCCGATCGGTTTCCGTCAAGTTCATCGTATCACCGATCAATTTGCCGTTATTGACGATATTCAGGTGCGTCAACATGACCCCTTTCGGAAATCCAGTAGTGCCGGATGTATATTGGATATTGATGACATCGTCCGGGTCCATCGACCGGAAGCGTTCTTCATATTCAGACTCACTGACGTTTTCAGCAAAAGCCTCAAATTCATCCCACGTGTAGATTCCCGGATAATTGTTGCCGCTCATGACAATCACCCGTTTGAAATGAGGCAGTTTTTCGCTGACAATGTCCCCCTTATCAGCTGTTGCCAAATCCGGACAAACCGTGTTGAGAATGTCTATGTAGTTCGCTCCTTTAAATTCCTCCCCTAATATCAAAGTGGTCGCGTCCGACTGCTCCAATAAATACTCCAACTCACTCGACTGGTAGCTGGTGTTGACTGTTACCAGCACACCGCCCATTTTTCCGGTTGCAAATTGGCTCAACAGCCATTCGCGCTTATTATCCGACCAAATCGCCACATGTTCCCCTTTTTCAATGCCGATTCCGATAAATGCCTTTGCCAGGCGATCTGTTTCTTCATCAAATTCCTTATACGTTTTTCGGATTCCATGTTCCGGATAGACATAAGCCTCTGTATCCGGGTTTAGCGTGGCCTGTTCTTTCACCACTTGGCCAACTGTCTTCTGCAAAATCACCATTTCCCATCCCCCTAAGTGAAAACGTTTTCAGTCCCCTATATATTATCACAAAATTCCAAATAAACGGAACCTGCTTTTGGCATGGCATAAAACCATCAGCTCGCTCTTTTTATGCACCGCATGATAAACTAAACCTATTATGTATAATGGAAGGGATAATCCATGGAATTACAAACAATGCAGGACCAACTAACAGAACGCCTTTTGCAGCAACAACTGGTGTCAGCCACCATCAGCCAGCCACGGTTAAAATCCAATGACATCAAACGGATCAAGCTGAAGCCGGTTGAGATAAAAAAGGAATACCTGATTCAATTCGAGTACCAGCATGAGCATGTCCTGAAACATGAGAATTTGCCACTCGAGGAAGCAGCCAGCAAATTGACTTCTCTTTTCAATGATTTCCGTCAGGCAATGTTCCAATTTACAGACGAGAAAGTGCAAATCCAGCTTTCCAAGAAATTCAAAGTCAGCTGGAAAACAGAGCGCACCGTAGAAAAAAAGGTGGAGCTGTCGCATAATCGTAAAAAGCAGTATTTGCTGGAAGATGGGATTCCCTATCCATTCCTTGTACGCCTTGGCGTGCAAAGTCCGGACGGAAAAGTCAAAAAGCAGAAATACGATAAGTTCCGCCAAATCAATCGTTTTATCGAATTCATTGATGACTCACTTACGTATCTGCCGCAGGACCAGACTGTCCGCATCCTCGATTTCGGCTCAGGAAAATCGTATTTGACCTTTGCGCTCTATCATTATTTGCGCATCGAAAAAGGGTTGGACCTCCGCGTTACCGGCCTCGATCTAAAAAAAGAGGTAATCGAGGAATGCCAGCAGATTGCCGAAGATCTTCGCTATGAACAGCTTGAATTCCTGGTGGGCGACATCAATGATTACAACGAAGAATCGGCTGTCGACATGGTTGTCACCCTGCATGCCTGCGACGTGGCAACTGATATGGCTTTATCGCGCGCAGTCAAATGGGATGCCAAAGTAATTTTGAGTGTCCCTTGCTGCCAGCATGAATTGAACAGCCAAATCGATGCTCCGGAGCTTGGGATTATGCTGCAGCACGGCCTGATCAAAGAACGCTTCAGTGCTTTGGCCACCGACTCGATTCGGGCGGAACTGCTGTCGCTGGTCGGCTACGAAACGCAATTGATGGAATTTATCGATATGGAACACACGCCCAAAAACATTTTGATCCGCGCTTATAAAACCGGACGAAAACCGGCGGTCGGGCAATTTGAGCGCTACAAGCAATTCACCGCTTTGCTGTCAGCCAAACCGTTTTTGGAAAATGAATTAGGGGAGTACTTATGAAACGAAAAAATCTGGTGAATGGCATGATTTTGGCCTTCTCCGTCGTTCTGATTCGCTTTATCGATGTCCGTATTTATGACATGAACCTGGTTGTGACATTGCTGATTCTAGTTGCTCTTATTTATGGAGCCATGCGGATTGTCGAACGTTTTCCATCTCTCGATCAGCCGGTCAGCAAGCGGGCGTCGTTCGCGGTCAACACGCTTGTCATCATCGCCATCTTTTTGGCGTTCTTTATCTTTAAACTTTAGGAAAACATGAAAAAAAGCGATGGCCAGAAATTGGACCATCGCTTTTTTCTATTTATGGAGAATTTTCATTGGGTTTTTGCTGTGCCTGTTCCTCGATTGTTTTATATATATAGGTTTCTACTGGCTCTAAAGTGAAATTCAGTTTACTGGTCTTCAGATGGTTTTCCAAATAATCCAATTGATGGTCTTCTACCGCCTCCGATGGCAGGTTCAGGATATCGTTGACATAAAGCATCCCTTCATTCGTTGCCATTGGACTGTCCTCTCCTGCCTTCTCACGTGATTCCACCTGCTCCATACCGAAAATCAGTCCCTCGTCTTCCAAGTTTTTCATCAACTCGGCATACCGCTCTTCTCCAATTTCCTGTGACAGATGCTGATCCAGTTGTTTGATGTCATCAAAATCCGCACCTTTATAGTATTGGGTATAGAACGCCATCAGCACCTGCTCTTTGTCCTCCATCTCTTTCATCGCCAATCCCTCCATCATTTCGCTGTTGCTTTTATTATTCCCTTTTCCTGAGTGCAATATGCATTGTTGCTGAAAATCACAGGAAATAACTGAAACTTTAGCCTTTGTGGTTCGTTATTACTACAGAGACAATGAGAGAAAGCAGGTGCATTAAATGGCTAAACAAGCGATCGTTCAAATAAAAAATCTGTCGAAAACGATCGGCAATAAGAAAATCATCAAGAACCTGAATCTTGATTTGCATAAAGGGGAAATCACAGGATTTCTTGGACCCAATGGAGCTGGAAAGACGACGACCATCCGGATGATGGTTGGCTTGATGCGCCCAACTGATGGGGAAGTTTGGATCGATGGCCAATCCGTACAAGCAGATTTTGAAGGCAGCATCCAGAAAGTTGGCGTGATTGTGGAGAACCCAGAAATGTATAAATACATGTCCGGGTACAAGAATCTGCTTCATTTTTCCAGAATGCATAAAGGCGTTTCAAAAGAACGGATTGACGAAGTCGTCAAACAGATCGGTATGCAGAATCGCATCAACGAAAAAGTCAGCTCTTATTCACTCGGCATGCGTCAGCGCCTGGGTCTCGCCCAAGCACTTTTGCATGATCCGAAGTTCCTCATTCTTGATGAACCCACTAACGGCCTCGACCCTGCCGGTATCCGGGAGTTCCGGATTTACTTGCAGAAAATCGCCCGTGAAAATGGGGTAGCGATTTTTGTCTCAAGCCACCTTTTGTCTGAAATCGAATTATTATGCGATCGGATCGCCATTATCCAAAATGGCGAATTGATCGATATAAAAGATGTCAATGAGCTTCAGCAATCCCGCTACTATATTCAAGCAGAACCATTGGAGCTTGTCGGGGAAGTGCTGACTGGTGCCGGGTTTCCGACAGTCTTGCATGCCAATGGCTATTTGATCGATTCCGGAGCTGAACATATTCCAGGGGCCATCAACTTGCTGGTCGGCGCCGGCGCCAGAATTTTTGCCGTCCAACCTTACCGCGAAACCCTTGAATCCCAATTCCTTGAAATGACAGGAGGCGGCGAAATTGCTCAAGCTCATACAAAATGAATGGATGAAATTATGGAGTCGAAAAATGACCTGGATTATGGTCATTTTACTGGTATTTGTGGTCTTTTCCGGCCTCGGCATCACCAAATGGCTGAATTCCACAGCGAATGAAAACCTCGATGAGAACTGGCGGGATCTTGCACAGGCAGAAATCGAAAACAGTACCATTATGTTGGCAGAACCTGGCCACAGTGAAAGCCAAATCGACTATTATGAAGGGCAAATCGCTATCGCAGAGCATCGCCTGGAAAATGAGATTCCTCCATTGGAATATGCCAGCATGCAGCAGCAGGTTATTGACACACACATGTTGATGTCGATCGTCACTCTGCTCGTAGTCATTGCAGCAGCCGGCATTGTCGCTTCCGAGTTTTCGCAGGGGACAATCAAAATGTTGCTTACGCGTCCCGTAAAGCGCTGGAAAATTCTCACCTCCAAATACATCACGATTTTGCTGTTTGCTGTTTTATTGACTTTAACTCTATTGGTTTCCACTGTACTTGCCGGACTGCTCTTCTTCGGCATCGGCGAAGGAACACCACTTGCATGGAATGGATCTGAAGTGGTGGAAACATCGTTCTGGCTGGAAGCCCTTAAACTCGCAGCACTTAAATTTTCAAGCGTCTGGATGATCAGTACGTTCGCCTTCATGCTGGGCACCGTATTCCGCTCCAGTTCTTTGGCTATCGGCCTGTCGATTTTCCTGATGTTCACAGGCATCCAAGCGGTTTTCTTTTTACAGAATTACGAAATCGTCAAATACTACTTGTTCACCCATACGGATTTGACTCAATTCTACACCGGTAACATTCTGGTCCCGGGAATCACTATGTCCATGTCCATCTTAGTCCTGACTGCTTATTTCCTGGTATTCATGGTCATCAGCTATTGGACATTCGGAAGAAGAGACGTTACAAGTTAAAAGCTTACTTTCCAATTCCATAAAAAAACGAAAACTGGCCCGGAACCCCCGGGTCAGTTTTCGTTTATCCATTCCGTTAACGCTTCTGCTACAAGATCCTGCTGCTCAATCGGAGTTATTTCAGCAGAATTATCCCCTTTTTGTTCGCCGTACAATCCGAATTGCGCATGGTTGCCTCCTTTGATTTCCACGAAGACACTGTCGGCAGGAAATAATCCACGGCTTTCTTCAATATCTTCGACAGTGGACAAGCCATCCCGCTCCCCATAGATCGACAGCATCGGTAAATCGCTTTCCGAAAAATCACTCGCTGGATAAGCACCCAGAAAATAGAGTCCGGCAAGTTTCGGGGAAGGGTCTTCTGCATAAAAAGAAGCAGCTACTCCACCTAAAGAGTGCCCGCCGAGAAACCACTCTTGCACATCCGGATACTCTTCAATCACTTTGTCTGCTGTTCCAGAACCAAGAATCCCGAAATTCAATGGCAAATGAGGAATCGATACTACAAAACCTTGCTCACTCAGGGATTGCCCAAGATAAGCGTAAGCTTCTTTTTCGACTTTGGCACCCTGATATAGGATGACTCCTTTGCCATTCGGTGATTCTGGACGGAAAATCAGCCCTTCCCCATCACTTTCAACCGCTGACAAATCCATATTGTCACCCAATACACCACTGGGTCCATAATCGAATTGTGCGTAAATAACAAAGCCTGTGACCACAATCACCAATAATGCGAAAATACTCATTAACATACGCAATAGCCATCTCTTCATAGATTTACCCTCTATCTGAGCCTATTAGTAAGCCAGGCCTACACGACTCTGGATGAATTCCGGTGATTCCAATTGTCGATAAGCGAATTCCGCTGTATCGCCAACTGTTATTTCTTTTCCTTCTTCAGGCAGTAAATCTTTTTCTGCCCGGTAATTGCCGCGGGCTTCCCCATCCGGCAAATATGTAGGGCAAACAATCGTCCAATCAAGATCTGTTTTTTCAAACAAGCGGTAGACAGTTTCGTGCTCTTCTGCAGCAAAAGTCATTTTGCGTTTCGAATCCCCGCCTTCATAGCGAAGCAGGCCCGGACTCAAGCGGCTGTCCAAAATTCCAGCCGTTCCGATTGTGATCACCCGTTTCACATGATGGTTCTCCATTGTCTTTACAATCAAAGGCGCCGCATCAGACAAGGTAGTCGAACGGTCTGTACCAATCGCACTAAACACCGCATCGACTCCTGCTACGGTTTTTTCAACGTCTATCGCATTCCGCACATCTCCCAGAATGACTTCCAAATTCGGATGTGATTCCAATTTTTCTGAACGGACCAATGCTTTTACATAATGGCCGTCTGCCAGCGCGCGCTTAAGAATCTCTCCTCCCACACGGCCAGTCGCTCCGAAAATTGCCAATTTCATTGTGCTTCCCCCTTGTGTTCAATCTATAGAAAAGAAGTTTCCTATCGATTACTTGAAATGATAGCCTTTTTTCGCCAATACCTCTTTGATATCTTCACGACGAGGCTTGCCAAGAAAGTCTGCCATTTGTTGTGTCCAGGTGGCCGTCTTCTGGTTCGAGCCTCTGCTTGTATAATAGGATTGGATCGTGTTGTCGTATTCCGGCAGAATTGTTTCGTATTTGGCTTCATCGTAGTTATTTTCGTGCAAGATGGCTTCAACCGGCAAACGCGGTTTGACGCCATTCGCTTCATTTGGCACCCCAACCGTCAGGCCATAAACCGGGAAGACGCCATCCGGCAAACCAACCAACTCACTGATGGCTTCCATGTTGTTCCGCACTCCTCCGATATAACAGATGCCGTAGCCTTTCGACTCAGCAGCAAGCGACAGGTTCTGGGCCAGCAAACCGACATCTGTCACCGCCACAATCAAATTTTCCGCCCGATCGAAGACGATATCCCGTCCCTGTATTTTACCTGCGTGCTGAAGGCGATTATAGTCGGCGCACATCAGAAAGACTGCTCCTGCACCTTCCATTTGTTTGGCATTCTTGGATAGTTCGCCTAACTTTTTCCGTTTTTCAGGATCTGTTACCCAAACGATTGAATACGCCTGGACAAAATGGGAAGTGGCTGCATGCTGTGCTGCTTCGACCAGTTCACTGACTTCCTCCCGTGATAATTGCTTTTCTTTATAATCCCGGACAGATGCATGTGCTTTCATTAATTCGATAACCATTGATTGTATCCCCTCTCTGTTCATTTCATCTATCGTACCAAATTCTTTGCCACGATACTCTTTTAGTGATTTTTGCTACAATAGAACTTAATAGAGGTGAACCGACTTGAAAAATACGAAGACCGCTTTTTCCATCCTTTTCTTGCTTATTCTTGGCGGTTTTTTGTTCATATGGCTGGAAAAGGAATTGGCGTTCCGTGAAGAGCTGGAACAGCGTCCTTTGCCCTCCGGCTTGCACCCCATTGTGGAAGAAAAACGCGACTTGCTGGTTGCTCGTGCTGCTGAGATCGGCATTGACATCCTGATTACAGACGGCTACCGATCTCCTGAAGAACAGGACGGTCTGCACAGACAGGGCCGCAGTGCGTCGGGATCTATTGTTACGCACGCGGAAGGTGGCGAATCCTATCATAATTACGGACTCGCTATCGATTATGCACTGCGTCTTGATGACGGTTCGGTGGTGTGGGATATTACACGCGATGACAATGGCAACGGTGAAAGAGATTGGTTTGAAGTCGCCGCCATCGGCAAAAGCCTCGGCTTTGACTGGGGAGGCGACTGGCAGCGCTTTAAAGATTATCCTCACTTGGAAATGACTTTCGGTTTGTCGATTCGCGAGCTGCAGCAAGGGTGGCGCCCCGAAGATAAGATGGAGTAACCCCGCGCTGCCCGTGTATCTTTTGTAACAGATAGCCCCGTTGTCCCGTCATATGTACAAAGGAGGCAGAAGGTGATGAAAACGATTATAGCAGCCTGTACACTCATTCCTGCCTTATTGCTGACAGCCTGTGGAAATGATGAGGCAGGAAAACAGCCAGCAGATGATTTATCTGATTTCACTGTAGCTGCTTCACAGGCCGAGTCGGCAAAAGGTGATTTCATCTACCGCTTAGCTACCGAAAAAGAACAATATACCGAAGGTGAGAAAGTAGAGATTTACGCCGAGTTGGAGTATACCGGTGAACAGGAAAGCATTGAAATTTCTCACGCCGCTTCTCCTTTCTATTTTCCTCTTCACGAAGAAACAAGGAATTATGCCGTCGAATATGCTATGAACGAACCACTTTTGACTACCCGCTTGATACAAGGTGAACCGCTGCAGGAATCCTATTCCGGCAGCGGCGGATACAGTGAAGCAGAAGATGTGGCCTATGTCGAATTTGTTCAGCGCATTATGGAGCAGGACTTTCCTGCTGGCTACTATAAAGTAAATGGTTATGCAGATTTCATAGTGGAAGCTGCCAATGGCTCAGCTGCCCCTTACGAAATCCATGCACAAATCGACTTTAAAGTAATTCCGGAAATTTGAAAGCAGCGCAGCCCAGTTGGGCCGCGCTGCTTTTTATCTGTTGCCAAAGCGGCAACCTTATCTATTGCTGCTGTAGTCAGTCAGGTAAGACAACGGCGTCAAGCAGTAAAGCTCTTCCGGACATCTTTGGGACACTTTAAATAGGTCCCAAAACAATTCTTCGGAAATTTCATACCGGTTTATCGAATCCGGCATTTTCTTTATCTTCGAGGCAGCCTGATCGACCTTCAGTTCTTCTATATCCACCCAAACCGTTTTGTGCTCACCTTTATCTCCCGGTTCTCCTGCATAAAAAACCTCTACACTTAATCGTGCAAATAACGTCACAAAACATTCTCCAGCTTCTTCATGAGAACCCTTGGACCTTGAAAAATAAAAACGGACATCTTTTTGATCAGCAGATGGATTTTTTGACATGACTCTATCATCCTCTCTGTTTTTAAAGATATTGATCAAAATGAACAAACAAAAAAGCCGAAAAGCCCTCCCTCGGAGAGTTGCTTTTCGGCTTTACTGACAGCTCTAGTCTCTGCAGCATTTGACCAAGTGATTCAATTGTCTACTAGGGTAAAAAAAGAAATGTTTGTTTAGATACGATCAGGTGGAAACGCTATTGTTTTCCTGTTGCTTCTAGCTTACTGGAATTTTCAGAATTAGTAAAGAGTCTTATCCAAATAGTCTTTCAATTCAAATGGACTGCTTCCCTATTAGGATATTTTCAGCACACCAAAACAGGAAGAAAGAATCTGAGATTCTCTCTTCCTGTTAATCCCACCGAATTGGTGAGTTATTAATTTGATTACTTCGTCACTTTGGTCTCTTCCGGAGTTTCTTTCAGCCAAACTTCTCCATCTCTATAGACCATTTCCTCTGGATAGCGAAGATCCATAACTTCTTCCTGTGTTTCTTTCGAAGGTGCTTTAGTAGCCAATGAGACGACTATGATGGTGATGATTGCCGCTGCAGCGCCAAATACTCCTGCACCTGTATCGATGATGCCGAATAATGTAAAGCCGCCGTATTGTGCAGAGAAAATATAGATGAGTGTGACGGTCAATCCGACCAGCATTCCGGCAATTACACCCGGCCCGTTCGCCCGTTTCCACCACACCCCTAAAATGAGTGCTGGGAAGAATGTTCCGGAAGCCAAGGCAAATGCCCATGCGACAATTTGTGTAATGGCCCCTGGAGGATCCAAAGCTACAATCCCAGCTGCGACAGTTGCAATAATGATGGACCAGCGGCCAACTAGTAGGCGTTTTCTTTCAGTCGCCTGTGGATTGATCGAACGGTAGTAAATATCCTGTGAAAGGGCTGCTGAAATAGCAATCATTAAACCACCCGCGGTAGAAAGGGCGGCGGCCATTGCGCCTGCCGCCATCAATCCGACGACAAAGACTCCGAGATTAGCAATTTCAGGGGTGGCCATAACAACAATATCACGGCTGATAACTAACTCAGCCCATTGCAGTATGCCATCTCCATTTGCATCCGCTATAGAAAGCTGGCCCGTATTGACCCAAGACGTGGTCCATGCCGGCAGATCCGCAATCGATGAACCTGCGACTTGCGTCATCAGGATAAAACGGGAAAATGCGGCATAGGCAGGAGCTGAAAGGTAAAGCAAACCGATAAACAATAATGCCCATGCTCCACTCCAACGTGCTGCTTTCATGGTCGGAACTGTATAAAAACGGACAATAACATGCGGAAGTCCCGCTGTTCCGGCCATCAAAGTAAACATTAAAGCTAAAAACTGCCAACGCGTTGCTTCAGTGAAAGGCACAACGTACTCTGAAATGCCTAATTGAACATCCAGCACTTGAAGTTCACTGACAATTTGACCATAAGAAAGCCATGGCAATGGATTGTTCGTAAGCTGCAGTGACATGAAGATGACGGGGATCAGGTAGGCAGTGATCAACACAAGGTATTGAGCCACCTGTGTCCAAGTGATTCCCTTCATGCCACCCAATGCTGAGTAGAATGCGATTAGTGCCACACCAATCATCGTTCCAATCGCCGTATCCACTTCAAGCAGACGGCCGATTACTACTCCAGAACCTGAAAGCTGGCCGATGGAATAAGTGAAACTGATGATGATTGTAGCTACAGCCGCAATCAGGCGAGCTGTGCTGCTATTATACCGATCCCCGATAAACTCTGGTACCGTATAACGGCCAGACTTTCTCAATTGGGGAGCGAGCAGGAAGGTCAACAGCAAATATCCGCCTGTCCAACCCATAATATAGGCAAGCCCATCATAGCCCAGAAGCATGACTGTCCCTGCCATCCCAATAAAGGAGGCAGCACTCATCCAGTCAGCACCGATTGCCATCCCGTTGAAGACAGCCGGAACATTTCGTCCTGCTACATAAAAGTCCGATGTTTTTTTGGCTAAGTTATAGAAAGCGATTCCGATATACAGCCCGAAAGTCGCTAATATAAGGCCCAGTGATACAAGAAATTGTGTATCCATTGCGTTTCCCCCTTTTCAAGTCATAAGAAATTTTACCTGGATGCTTTTTCGCCTTCTTTTTTGAAGTACTTATGCAGCTGGCGATTATTTCTTTTTGCCTTGATCCAGGCCGAATTTTTTATCGATGCGGTCATTGATTATTGCATTTATGAATAATAAGAAGATGAAGATCAATACGGCTCCCTGCGCTCCCATGAAATAATGGAAAGGAAATCCGTTTATGCTGAAACCGGAAAGTTCTTCTGCAAAAAAGACTACCACGAAGGAAGCACTAAATCCGATAAGCAAATAAATGACTACCAAGGTTGTACGAATACGGAAATAAGCATCTGCATCTTTTTTATCAATCTTTCTCAAGAGCTTCACCCCATTCTTTTAATGATGAGCCTACTGCTTTGTCGTTCAGCCTTTCAAGTAAAAAATGAATCGGATTGTTTCCATGAACGGCAAAGGAACCATAATGACCTTCACCAACATAAAGGCAAAAATTGACCCGAAAGGTACTAGGAAAAAAAGCGGTTTCCGCTTTTTCAACCCTGTCACGACAGAAAGCACCGTAATCAAACCAAAAGCGATTACCCAGATCATTTTAATCCCCCTTTAAATTTGAAAGCGTCTTCATTTAAAAATATACAAGCTTGTTAAAATTCTCTTTATCACCCTCCCTTACCATTTTTAGTATTTTTTAGCACTTCCAAGTTTTAATTATTCTAAACTTTCGGACTATTGTCAACAGTTTTTTGGGCCGAAAGGATACAGAGAATGCCAAAAGCAATTAAAAAAAGACGTCCGTTTAAGCGACCACTTACTTAACCGGACGTTCTTCTAATTTATAGCCAACATAATAAATTGACATAAGCTGGCCATACCCTTTTAATCGCCATGTGCCCAGGCAATCCGTGGGTCGATTTTTCTCGTCATACGTACCATCACTGGTTGAAAGCCCATTCGTGGCCAGAAATAGGAAGCTAATTGGTTGGGGGTATGCCAATCCGCATAAATATACTCATATCCCTGTTTCTTCATTTCATTGAAGCAGTGATTGGCTAACGCACGTCCTACTCCTTTTCCTCGAAGATCCGGGTTTGTCGATGCGGCGGGAAGCTCTGCACAATTCTCAGGCATCACTAAACTCATCGGATCTTCTTTCCGGAAATAAACATGGAATCCGGCAATTCGGTCCCCCTGCTCCGCCATCCATAGATAAGCATCCTGGTTCTCAGTTAAAGCTTCGTAGTTTTTCTTGACGTCTTCCAATGTTTCTCTTGTGATGGGCAGCCATGAAGGAGCCGCTGCCTGATGAATGCTGTTCCACATGCCCATTTTCTTAAGCAATGGTGCGTCTTCTTTACTGCCTTTTCGGAATTCCAGATTTGGAAGAGTTCCATTTTCCGGTTCAAAATCATCGAGCGACAGTATGCCATACTTCTGATCAAAACTGAAAGACTGGTCCAGCCATTGATCGATAACCGCTTCATTGCCGAGAGGAGCCAGCAGCATGTGATGAAAATAACCGTGCTTGACCCATTCAGCTCCGGCATCAGCGTACAGCAGCCTCAATAGCCGGGGATTTTCATGTTCGCTGATGGCGATGGATTCATAATCCATCCAGACATAGCGGCCATGCTTGGCATCCTCCTTAAATTCATAAAGCAAATAACCGATGACATCGATGCCTCTGACTGCAATAATTCCGTTGATGAAAGGACGTTCCAATATTTTTCTCAGGACCGCTTCCGTATCATCAATCTCTTCGAATCTTGAAGGTAGAAAGTGGAAGATTTTCCGCTCCCGTTCATGCCGCTTCGCGAGCAGTACGGACATCTGCCGAATATGTTTTTCTTCCATCCCTGTAATTTGAATCATTCACGATCACTCCTCTGAATGAAGTTTCACTTCCAATATCCCGTAATTACCGGCTCTCACCTTTTCGCCAAACCGAACCGGAACCGGCTCTACAAAAATCGGTCCGTCGACGATCATCGTATGGAATTCCCCTTCTTCTCCACAGGCATCAACGCCTGCAGCTTCCAGTTCATCGATTAACTCGTGTGTAAATTCCCGTCCCAAAAACTTCTCATCCAGCCGCTTGGTATCGACTACGGTGATGACAGCCCGAAAACCTTCATCAATCAATTCCTGCAATATTTTTTTGCGCGGCTCCTGCCATAACGGATGGTTGACGTCCATATCAGCTTCTGCACTGACTTTTTGCACCCATTCTAAATGGTCCTGCAGATCGATGTCGCCATAAACGCCCATATTGATGCCCTGCGTTTTAAAGTTCTTCAGCTGCTTGATGAATTCCTTTTCATATCCCGACCAACTGGCCTTTCCGATAACCAAAGGCAAACCCATCCGCTCAGCTTGCGCTTCCATGACTTCCATCGGCAGCCCGTGCGATCGTGATTTGGCGCCATCTTCTTCAAACATGGTGAATAAGGCGATCGGCACATGCCCTTGCAGTACCGCCCGGTAATAAGCTAGTGCTGAATCTTTTCCGCCGCTCCATGACATTACAAATGATTTTTGCATAATGCACCTCTTCTTTTCTAATTCGCTGTTGCTGTAACTAGTTCGCCGTTACTTGATCAGAATCCTTTTACAGCGAACAATTTTGACGTTTTGAAATTGCTGGCAGGCCTCTCAGCTGAACAGAATTATCTTCTACCCCGCCAAACTCCTTTATCTTCTGTTCACCTGTTTAACACGTGAAAGTACAGGGAAAACTTTATTAAATACAAAGGAGGCAGATGAATGCAACAGCATCGATTATATGTGAACGGCAAGTATACCGACTCCACAGGAACAGAATGGATTGACATTATCAACCCTTCAACAGAAGAGATTATATCGCAGATCCCTAAAGGAACCAAAGAAGATGTCGATCGTGCAGTAGAGGCCGCATTCAAGGCGCAAAAAGCATGGGAGCTCACACCGAACATCGAACGCGGCAAAATTGTCCGCAAGCTTGGAGACAAAATCGCTGAAAAACGCGATACATTTATTGACCTGCTGCAGGAAGAACAGGGAAAAAGCTATGAACTGGCTAGCGGCGAAGTCGATCTTGCCATTGATTATTTCCATTACATGTCTGAATGGGCACGGCGGATCGAAGGTGAAATCCTGCCGAGCGATCGTCCAAATGAAAATATCTTCATCTACAAAAAACCGATCGGGGTGGTAGCCGGCATCGTTCCCTGGAACTTCCCGGTCTTCATCCTCGCCAGAAAAGTAGCGACTGCTCTTGTCACCGGCTGTACGCTTGTCCTGAAACCAAGTCAGCAAACACCCAATACCGCTATGGAATTCACAAAGATCATCGATGAGATGAAGGAGATTCCAGCAGGTGTCTATAATGTAGTAACCGGAACCGGCTCCGAAATCGGCAACGCACTCGCTTCACATGAAAAAGTGCAACTGGTCACCATGACCGGCAGTGTTCCAGCAGGTACGAAAGTGATGGAGGCCGCCGCGAAAAACATCACCAAAGTCAATTTGGAATTGGGAGGCAAAGCTCCCGCCATCGTCACTCAAAACGCAGATCTTGATCTGGCAGCTCAAGCCATCGCCACTTCACGGTTCGCAAACAATGGCCAAGCCTGCACAAATGCAGAAAGGGTCTACGTTCACGATAGCGTCGCAGAGGAATTCACGAAAAAGCTCACTGCTGTTTTTGAATCACAGGTTATGGGAGACCCGCGTCAGGACAAAGAAGCGGACATGGGCCCTCTTGTCAGCCAGGACCGGCTCGACACTGTCCATGACATGGTCAAACAAGCCGTAACCGAAGGTGCCACTGTGGCAATCGGTGGTGAACGCGACAGCAGCCAATCCGGATTTTTCTACAAACCCACCATCCTGACAAATGTGGTACACGATTCAGCGATCATCCGGGATGAAATTTTCGGTCCTGTGCTGCCGGTCACCACTTACAGCACGCTGGAGGAAGCCATTGAAAAAGCGAACGACACAGAATTCGGCCTATCCTCATCTGTTTATACAAATGATTTGAACGAAGCCATGCAGGTCGTTAATGAAATGAAGTTTGGCGAAACCTATGTGAACCGCGAGAACTTTGAAGCCATACAAGGTTATCACGCCGGAATGCGCAAGTCGGGACTCGGCGGTGCAGATGGCAAACATGGCATGGAAGATTTTCTAGTCACGCAAGTGGTTTACATGCAATATAAAAACAATAACTAAACGAAAAAAACTCTCTTCCTATAGAAAGGAAGAGAGTTTTTTAGATAGAGAGCGTTTCCTCTCTGCAGCCGAGTAAGTCCCGGCCGCTTCCATCTTAGTTTATTTTTTTCCTACCATGTTCTCTGGTTTAACCCATTCGTCAAACTGGTCAGCCGTCAAATGACCGCTGTTTACAGCAGACTCTTTTAATGTCGTGCCGTCTTTATGCGCTTGTTTAGCAATTGCTGCCGCTTTCTCATATCCAATGTGGGGATTTAATGCCGTCACCAGCATCAATGAATTGCTGACATGGTTTTGAATAACATCCAAGTTGGCTTCAATGCCCACAGCACAATGATCATTGAAGCTGATCAGGCTGTCAGTCAACAGACGGACAGACTGCAGGAAGTTGTAAGCGATAACCGGTTTAAAGACATTCAATTCAAAGTTCCCTTGGCTCGCCGAGAAGCCGATGGTTGCGTCGTTGCCCATTACTTGAGCCGCTACCATCGTCAACGCTTCACTTTGGGTCGGATTCACTTTTCCTGGCATGATGGAGCTTCCAGGCTCGTTTGCAGGAATCGTAATTTCGCCGATGCCGCTGCGGGGACCGCTTGCCAACCAGCGTACATCGTTAGCAATTTTCATTGCATCTGCAGCTAAAGCTTTGACCGCCCCATGTGTGTATACCATTTCGTCATGGCTTGTCAGTGCATGGAATTTGTTTTCTGCAGAAGTGAACGGTGTTCCAACTGCTTCACTGATGAACTCAGCAACTGAAGGGCCGAAAGTCGGGTCGGCGTTGATGCCTGTTCCAACTGCTGTACCGCCGATAGCCAATTCACGCATATGTTCAACGCTTTCACGGATCATGCGCTCGCTTTTTTCAAGCATATGCTTCCAGCCGCTGATTTCCTGGCCAAGTGTCAAAGGCGTCGCATCCTGTAAATGGGTACGTCCGATTTTGATGACCTCATCGAATTGCTTCGCTTTTTCATCCAATGTCGCCTTCAGCTTTTGAACAGCCGGCACAAGCTTTTCAGTTACTGCTAGAACTCCAGCAACATGCATAGCTGTCGGATAAGTATCATTTGAGCTTTGAGACATATTCACGTCATCATTTGGATGAAGTTTTTCCTCAGAATTCTGTTCGGCCAGGATTTCATTGCCGCGGCGCGCCAGAACTTCGTTCATGTTCATATTGGATTGCGTACCGCTCCCTGTCTGCCATACAACCAATGGGAAATGATCGTTCCACTTGCCTTCGATCACTTCATTTGCCGCAAGTTCAACGGCTTTCATCTTCGCTTCAGACAGTTTCCCCAGTTTATGGTTTGCTTTGGCTGTCGCTTTTTTCAACTCGGCAAAAGCCATGACGACCTCATGCGGCATACGCTCTGTACCGATTTCAAAATTCTGTACGCTGCGCTGCGTTTGAGCGCCCCACATTTTATCCGCTTCAACTTGAATTTCACCGATGGTATCTCTTTCTGTACGATACTGCATTCCATTCACTCCAATTCTGATGTCTATGTATTCTTCTTTTCTATTATAACCACATCCAGACGCTAAAAAGCGACCTTTGCGGTTAAAAATCGCTGGTTTTACTACTGAAAAATTCTTCTATGATGGCTTCATCAGAATGCGGGATATACTCCCCTTTGACAATTTGGGCACCGTTGATCGACCCACTGGACAATAGAACGAGATCGTCCGGTCCACTTTCCTGCAGTGCTGCGAGAACTGCTTCACGACGGGAATCAGCAGTCACTACCGTCTGCTTGTACGGCAAAGTAAACCCCTTGAGCACCGCATCAATCACTGTGCGGGGTTCATTGTCTCCAGGATGGTCAACGGTTACTACAAGAACATCCGCTTTCCCTTCAGCAGCTTTGGCCATCTTCGGCATTTTCGAGAAATCCCGTATGCCAATGCCAGCGATGAGCGCTATGAGTCGGTTATGCGATAGTTTTTTCACTTCCTCCAGAACTGCTGCCAATGCCACTGGCGTATGAGCATAATCCAGAATGATTTTCCGGTTTTCTGGGCCCTGAATCACCTGGAAACGCCCTTCGACTTGAGACATTTTCGGCACAACAGCGAGTATAGCTTCTATGCCGATGCCGGATAGCAATGCCGCACCGATAGCTGCAGTCAGATTAGCTGCATTATATTCACCATAAAGCGGTACATGCACAGGCCACCGCTTCCCCAGATAATGCAAGTCGAATTTCAATCCGGTATCAGAAGATTCACAGACTGTCCAGATCAAATCAGCATCGGAATTCACCTGGCTGCTGTATGTCAGATGAGGACACTCGATGACTTCCAAAATTTGCTTTGCCATTCCTTCATCATCTATATTCACGACCACAGCATTAGACTGCTTGAACAATAATAATTTCGATTGAAGATAATGCTCGAAGATTTTATGGTACTCCAAATGTTCTTCCGAAATATTGGTGTGTATAGCTACATCAAAGCGAATGCCTTCTACGCGTTTTTGGTCCAATGCAATAGAAGAAACCTCCATCGCCACTGCACGATCATTTTCCATTACAAACTTTGAAAAAATCTTATGGATGTCCGAAGAGATTGGAGTCGTGGGAGTGCTTTTATGGAATGGGATTTTGCCATTTGCCCCTAAAACCCCCGTTGTCCCAATAAACCCACAGGAAACGCCAAGTAGGTTGAACAGATTATAGACATATGTAGCTGTGGTTGTTTTTCCATTAGTTCCGGTAACACCGACTTTAAGTAAGTTTTGTTGAGGGGAGCCGTAAAAGAAATCAGACATGTGTGCGAGTGCCGTCCGGACATTTTTAACCACTGCAAAGGAGAGTTGCGGATGCTTCTTCGCGTATTCAGCCAGCAGACGTACGTCGGAGCCGACAATTGTTGTCGCTCCTTTAGCGATGGCTTCACCGATATATAAATGTCCATCGGTATTTTCACCCGGCACACAAAAGAAAGCGCAGTCTTGAGTAATCTGTGTAGAATTGTACTCGATTGAACTGACCTTCGGCTTTTCTGGTCCAAATAGCGTAGTGATGGGGAAAGAAGGAATGCTGGTGAGTTGTATCTCCATTTAAAGGCTCCTTAGGAAAGAAATTATATCAAATACCTATAGTTTCACAGGAAGATGTATCATTATTCTATCATTTTCATTTATCAGCGCAAACCATTCCGAACTAATTTTTCTGAAATGAGGTTATTTTCTGCACTTTTTTAAGACATAAAAAAACCTTTGCTCAAAACAGCATTGAGCAGAGGACTTTTCAATTTCTTATAATTCCAGTTTTTTAGGAGGCCGTTCTTTCTCAGCCGGCTCGCGTCGCGATTGTTCAATAGTTTGAGCTTACTCCGGATTCCCTGTTAAGTTTTCCAGCGTATCATCCGACTTTGGCCTTCTCTATTGTATTTCTCTGGCCAGTTTTATTTTTTCTATAAAATCCAATGGTTTATAAGCCTGCACATATAAGGTGTCGTCATTCACCTCGATGATCAAAACTTTTTCGTCTTGGTCGATGGCTTCATTTTCGTAGCCAGTGGCACGCTTTGAAATCATACCTGTATATGTCTCCAGGACTACTTCTCCATAACCGTCGACAGGAATCGGAATGACGACATTCGCGACTTGTCCCGGGAGAGGCTCTTCCGCATAGGCACTTGATGATCCAGCAGAAGACAAGGGCAGTAAGATGCAGAAGTAAAGCAACAGATCCAATACAGCTGACCCCATTACCGCAATCCCTAATACTGACCATTCGTTAAAGCTTGTCGCACTCTCCAACAACAAGCCGATTGCAGCACCAAATGTAATGAATGCCAGAATCACCATCGGATTTAGCACAGGCAAAGCCTCCCCAAAATCCGTGACATCTCCGAAAAAGACATATAACACAGTCACCGCCCCTGCTGCGAGAAGACTATACATATAGAGCTCTTCAATCGGCAAGCCAAAAACCATCATTCCAAAACCTCCCATCCCAGTAAGTATCTTTCATCTTCTTACTAATACGAATACGATAGCCGGAAGTTTCCGAATCCTTTGAAATAAAGAAAAAAACCCGTTCTTTTACAGAACGGGTTTTGCAAATTGGAGTTCGTGAAAACCATGCACAAGCTGAAAACCAATGCCGACGTATCCTTCATCAAGCAATTGCTGCTGCTTTTCCAAGTCATCCAATTTCACGGTAATATGGCCACTATAATGAACATCCTGATTTTCCAGGTCCTTCACCAGGATATAGCGCTTCAATCCTTCATACTTTTCCTTTAGAGCCGCGATATACATCGCTTGAGTAAATTTATCTTTTAAGCTGGGGATGTTCAGCGGTGCTACAGTACAGCAAACGTAGCGGAATTCCTCGTCAAGATTGGGAAGTTCTTTCATAATGACTTCAGCTAATTTCTGCTGAAGGCGATTTCCACGATATTCGGGAAGAACCACTGAAATTTCCTGATAAATGACTTTTCGCAAGTCTTCAGGCGGCAGACCGATATCCCAACCCAAATGCTCTTCATCGATTTCCGGAATCAGCAATGCCCTGAACCCGATCAACTCATCTCCAACAAAAGCGCCTACCAGCAAACCACGTTCATTTAGGATAAACAGGAATTCCTCTGTAGTCAAAGCTTGAAGCGTAGCCTTTTCAGGGAGTGATTCGATTACTTTTGCTTGAACTTGTTCTATTACGGGCAAATCCTCCAAATACAGCCGCTTCATAGAAAAAGGCAATTTTTTATGAAGCACTTGATTGGTTATCGTGCCTTCATGCAGTAACTTCATCAGCCATTCTCCTCCGTATATTTATGTAGCTATAGAATACCACTTCCGTCTATGAACGTCTGCACGTTTTTTCAATTACCTCATAAATTGAAACGATCTTCTTAAAGGTCTAATAAAGACTCCTTAAAAATTCTTCAATTTCTTTTTGGGTGCGCAAAAAAACAACTTTATGTTGAGGACTTTCTTCTATAAATTGCTCCATTCGTTTTCTCATCTTCACTTTACGTGCCCGATACGTTGAAATGATGAACGTCAGAAATCCTTTATCCAGCTTTTCCGGACAGCCGATCGCCATATCTGGACGGGTTTTTCCGTGATTTACGATTCGGCGCTTAACAATACGGTACAGACAGACCATTAAAGGGCGCTCCAGGTAGATGAGGGTATCCGCCTCTTGTCTTCGGATTTCATAGGTGGCTGTGTAGTTACCTTCAATGATCCAACGGTCCTGTTCAACCAGCCGCTGCTGTTTTTCACTAAATTCTTCCTGAGTGCTTTCCACCCATCCCGGCTTCCAGAAATAAGCATCCAAATGATGGACCGGAATAGCCGTCTTTTCTGACAGCTTTCTTGCAAAGCTTGATTTACCAACACCTGAGGACACCCCAAGCACCATTATCTTCTCCAAAACCATTGCCTCCCGCCCCTATTTCCTTCAGTTTTTTTATTATAATCCAAGAGGAGATCAAGCAGTAGCAAAAAGAAAATTCGATTATCACTTGCAATATCTGTATACCCGTGTTATTCTAAGGAAGAATTATTTTTGTTCGGATAACTTTTTACAAAGTGTCAGATGTTCATCTGCAAGATTTGAGCAAGGATAGTAATACAATGTATGCTTACGCATACGAGGAGGAAACACACATGGAACAAGGTAAAGTAAAATGGTTTAACTCAGAAAAAGGATTTGGCTTCATCGAACGCGAAGGCGGCGACGATGTATTCGTACATTTCTCTGCAATCCAAAGCGAAGGCTTTAAATCACTTGACGAAGGTCAAGAAGTAACGTTTGATATCGAGCAAGGCCAACGTGGTCTTCAAGCTACTAACGTTCAAAAAGCTTAATCTAAAGCTAACTTATCAATGAGCTCTTCTTCGGAAGAGCTCATTTTTTATGCATTTTTATAAAGCCGCAGCCGAGGAAATCTTCCAGGCTGCGGCTTTCATCATTTTACTGGTTGCGCATATCTCTTAAAAAACAGTCTCTTCCATCAAAAAAAAGAAAGTAGCCGCCCCTAAGAGCAACTACCACCTTTTCCTCTTCGTTAATTCAACCAAAAATACAGCTGAAAGACTGCGAAAATAACTATACATAGACCAAGCGTGCCGAAGACGATCCCCAGCGCCAATTTCTTTCCGGTCATACTTTCACTCCTTCTCGATTCTCAATTCTTCTATAATCCCAGTAATCTCATGAGCGCCTGTGCCTTTATTTGACAAGACCGTCAGCATACTGCCATCCGCAGGGTAAAATGCCGAATGGAAACTGACACCAGGATCGTAGCCCATCACATGATACTTCAAAATATCATCTTTTCTCTGTTGTATCCATATACCATAACCATACGCACCGTCTTCTCCAGAGGCGTGGATTTGCAGCATCTTGTCCACCATTTCTTTCGTCAGCAAAGTACCATCCATCAGACTGCGCCAGAAGTTCGCCATATCATCCGCCGTGACATAAGCGCCGCCGTCAGCCCCGCCACGGATTGGAACGGCATATTGATTTGTCCGCCACACTCCATCTTCTTCAATATAGCCAAGCGCCGTTTGCCCAGGCAACCGATCCAAGCGGAAATACCCCGAGTTCTGCATTTTGGCGGGAGCAAAAATCCGTTCCTCCACCACATCTGCAAACTCTTTTCCCGTTACTCGCTCAATGATCAGTCCAAGTGCGATAAAGCCGGCGTTATTGTAGTGGAACCTTTCGCCTGGCTCGAACATCGGCGGCTGATCTTTAAACAAAGGAATAAAATCTGAAGCGGCTTGCATCAAATACATCGGATGCTGTTTCCATAAGTCCTCGAAGTCGTCCATTACCTGCTCGTCAAAATAATCCGGAATACCGGACGTGTGTGTCAATAATTGATGGACAGTGACTTCGAAATTCGGAAAAGTTTTTGGCAACAGCTCTGATAGCTTATCGTCGAGGGCCAGTTCCCCTCTCTCCACCAATTGGCAAACTGCAACAGCTGTGAACAGTTTGCTGCCAGACGCAATGCCGAATCTGGTATCAACCGCATTCGGCCTTTCATCGGCACGATTGGCAAAACCTCTCGCTGCCGTCCAGGTTTCCTTTTTCTGCAGATAGGCAACACCCGAAAAACCGACTTCCTCCATCCTGTCCATAATCGGATTGGCAGGCTTCTCCTGCTGGAATCGCCCTTCTTCTGTAATAGTGATCTGGCGGCCATTAGTCAATTCGATCGCTAAGGGATGAGTCTCGCTTTTTTGCTTCGAAAAATACCATGTACGTTTCGGCGCCACTAAAATGATATAAGCATGTCCGCTTCCCAGGAAATTCAACGACTTCGCATCGATGCCTTTGTTGCCGCGCACCGGAATATCCATCTCTTCAATCCGTTCTCCGACTTCTTCGACATATGGGGTAGTGATGCTTACTTCACTGATGTCGAGCAATGAATCGACGGTGAAATTCCCCATCCGGTCAACACTGCGACGGGCGATGAATTCAACAACATTGCCGGCCGGATCCTGAAAATAAAACGCGTCCGCATCAAAATTAGCATAGAACACTTCATCCATGCCTTCTTGCCGATTCAAGGTCACCCGTTCACTGGCCCACCATTTGGCCAGCGTGAACTGGTTGCCTGGTATGTTCAGCGCATAATGATAGACAGCTGCCCTTTCCGATTCCTGGAAGACCAATTGAGATTCACCGATTGACAATGTAAAACTGGCCTCATCTTCTTCCACGATACGGAAGCCCAGTTGGTATTCATAAAAACCCTTCATATCCTCTAACTGGTTTGTGTATAAGATCACCTTTTTGAACATGTCCTCACTCCTTGCCTTTAGCATACCGAAAAATCTAATTTTTTTCTTCTTTTAACCACAAAAAAGAAGCCAAAGGCTCCTCGTTTTTCGTGATTCTATAAACAACGTCGTTATCCGTTGACCATATACCGCAGCCTGATCATGTCGCGGCATTCGATGCCATTCTCAAAAATCGGTTCTGGATAATTTCTTCTGAAAAAGTCTGGGTCGATCGCATGCATACGGAAGCCGCATTTCTGGTAAAGAGCCAGCTGCCCAAGGCTAGAATTGCCGGTACCGATTTCCACAAACCGGAAACCCCGTTGCGCTGCTTGCGCCAGAGCATGCTCTAAAAGCTGACGGCCATAGCCCCGGTCTCGAAAGCTTTCGGAAACCGCCAAATTCTTAATTTCTACAACTGTTTCAGATAAGGCAAGCAGGACATACACACCAATTAACACACCGTCCTGCTTCCCGATCATACACCAGCCCGAGTCACAATAAGCCCGGACCAATATTTCCGAAGGATCCGCTTCCAGAAGTAAATCCATCGGCAAGGATTCATCCGCACTCAGCAAATGGAACTCCATTACTTCATTTCTTTAAAACCTTGATCGATCAGATAGTCTTCAGCATTGTCGAAAGTGCCGAAGCTTTCCTCCAGGTTTTTGCCTGTATAGATATTCCAGAATGGCTCTTCATAGACCAGGTCCAATTTTACATTTTCACGGTTTACCCACGTCTTGTCGTATGGCGGTTCCGGCTCTAAAGACAGGTAATCGAGGGAGTCTGCCAAAACGCTGCGCAATTCCTTTTCGGAAAAGTCACGGATGTTGACGAAGCCTTTCTTATCCACTTCATAATGCGGCAAGTTTCCTACATAGACAAAGCCATTGCCAGTCGGATGTAAATGATAGACCACAATTTTCTTGTCGTACAGGCTCTCTTCATAATGAAAATTCACGCGTTTCATCGATACATCTTTTCTCGTCAATTCCGGGAAAGACTCAATGATTTCCAACTTTTGTTCAAATGTCAACAATCTCATTACCTCATTTCTTAGTTTCATTTATTTCATTAAAAACATTAGTAAGATCCAAGACAATAGATCTGGAGCTTTATATTAAGCCCACAGATATATGGTTACACCCGTTTCGCATTTTCAATTACCATTTAGTATACCACGCCAAGACCAATCCCACATCCATAGAAAAAGCTGCGCGAACGCAGCTTTTCTCATCTTGCTATAAAATTGATCAACGCCTTTAAAATAAAAGATTCACTTAATCACATTTATTTCTTCTTGCCGAACGGCCACCAGACACCCCGGTCGAAAGACACTGAAATTGCCGGTATCAATAACGGCAGGATGATCAGGCCATACAGCAGCAATCCGGTGATGACGATAGTCGCGATCTGCACCAGGCTCAAGACGCCGGAGGGCATCATAGCACCGAATGTACCTGCCAAAATGATGGCTGCCGTAATGATGACAGTCCCCATCTTCGCCATTGATTTCCGCATTGCATCGCGAACACTGATGCCATTGAATGATTCTTCGCGGAACCGGTCGAGCAGGAAGATCGAGTAATCGACTCCCAGTGCCACCAGCATCACGAAGCCGAAGAACGGCACTGCCCAGCTGATGCCATCATAGCCCAGGCCATTGACGAAGATCAATTCCGCAATGGAAATCGATGTATAATACGTCAGCAGCAACGATCCGATCATATAGAGCGGCATGATCAATGAACGGAAAAGAATGGCCAAAACAACAAACAAGCTAATCAGCATGATGACCACTGTACTTGCAAAGTCACTGGAAGACACTTCTTCTAAATCGCTGTTGATGCTGGAAATTCCGCTGAATGCAATTTCCGCTTCTTCTAGCGGCGTTCCTGCTGCAGTACGTTCGACTGTTTCTTTGATTTCAGTGGTAATGTCGATTGCTTCAGGAGAATACGGATCTTCTGACAACACCACTTCCATCATCATTCCTGTACCGTCAGCAAAGGAATAGCGATCCAGTACCTGTTCAAAGTCTTCGCTCTCCAATGTTCCTTCCGGAATGAATAGGCCAGTGTCACGCACAGCTTCACTGTCGCTCATTTCCTGCATCATGTCGACAGCTTCCGTCAACCCGGTCTGGATTTCAGCCAAGCCGTCATTTGAAGCACCTACGCCATCCGCCAATTGTGTCAACCCGGCACTAAGTTCTGCTGTCTGTCCAGCTGCTCCAGCCAATCCCTGCTGGATTTCTGTCAAACCACCACTGATTTGAGTCAAAGCTCCGACGGTTTGCGGGATATTCCCTGTTTGTTGCAAGCCTTGCGAAACCTGCCCCAGTTGCTGGTTGATCTGTCCAAGACCTGCGGCCGCTTCGTTCAATCCTCCAGCATTTCCAGCCTGTTCCCCGATAGCAGTTAAGTTGGTCTGGACTTCCGTAAGTCCTGCCTGCACTTCGCCAAGTCCATCGCGGGCTTCACCAAGTCCATCTGCCATAAGGCCGAGCTGTTCGTCCACGTAAAGTTCGTCAATGATATCGCCTGTCGGTCGTGTAATCGACCGGACAGTCTCGACGCCCTCAATTTTTTCAATCTCAGCACTTAATGATTCGAAGTAAGGGACAGTTGACCGATCTGTCAAGGAATCATCTGATTTGACGATTACTTGAACGGGCAGCGAATCTCCTTTTCCAAAGCCTTCTTCAATAGCACGCAGGCCTTTCACTGACTCATATTCCGAACCGATTTCATCCACCGTGTTAAAAGATAAGGAATTATCGTACGTAAAGAGCAATGGAACTGTAATCACAGCTACCACCAACATCGACAGCAACGGTCTGTTGATCGACAGCTTGCTCATATTGATCCATAATTTGCTGTCTTTATGGGAAGCGGATTTTTTCGCTGGCCAGAATAATTTCTCCTTCAATAAAGACATGAAGAATGGCACGATCGTATAAAGGACCAGCAGCAGGACAAATATGCCGACCGCTACAGCCACTGCCGATTTGAATATCGGAAATTCAGCAAAGCCGATGGCGAAAAATCCAATAAACACGGCAATCCCGCTGATCAGCAAAGTTCTACCCGCTGTTTTATACGTGTTGATGATTGATTGTTCCACTCCGTGTCCAGCCGATAGTTCTTCTTTATAGCGACTTAACAGCAGGATACAATAATCCGTTCCAATTCCAAACAGAATCGCCACCAGGAATATCTGTGTATAGTTGGAAACCGGGAATCCAAACCAGTCGATGAAAAATGCCACGACCGATTGGCTCAATAAATAAGAAATTCCGACCGCAACAAGCGGGATGAACGGTGTCACAATCGAACGGAACACCGCCAGCAATAACCCGAAAATCAAGATGACTGTAATGATTTCTGTACGCTTCAAGCCTTCTTGCGCACTGATGTTCACATCATTGTTGATGATGGCTTCTCCTGTTACATAAGCAGTCAAATCTTCCGGAATGATGGTTTCCCTGATGGTGTCGGCAACGGCATTCACTTCTTCGTCCGTGCCATCAACAGTAATCGGCATCAATACCGTTTGGCGATCTTCCGAAATCAGTTGATCTTCCAATTCTTCACTTTCAACCGGATTTAATACGCTCGTCACCGGATCTCCAAGTGCTTCGATATCCACTACCATCTGTTCGAGCGTTTCCCGCATCGAATCAGTTATTTCACTTTCCAATGGAATGACAAGAGAAATGGTTTGTTCTGCAGCATCCGCATCCGTCAAAATTCTTGATGCTATTTGCGAAGAAGCTTCATCGGATAACTGAAACGAACCTGCTTCTTCTGCCTGTTCCGTTAAATTAGGCGCCAATAGGAATAAGACGATCGTCAAGACGATCAAGCCGATGGCAATCGGCCATTTAAATTTCAATACGCTATGCATATATTACGCTCCGTCCATTTTTAGTATCGTTTTCAGCTTCCGGAAAATCGTCAGGAATTGATCTATTTCTTCATCCGCTATATTTTCAGACATCAGCTTCTCAATATAATCGGTCAATACTTTTTCCAGTTCCACCAAAACTTCCTGGCCTTTATCCGTGAGCTCCATCATTTTTTCCCGGCGATCTGATGTCTGGACCACCTGGATCACTTCTTTTTGGAGCAGCTTTTTTATCCGGCTGGAAATTGCACTTTTATGTACCGCCTGCAGTACGGCCAGTCTCGCTGAGGTAATCCGTTTTTCCTTGCCGATCAGCTTCAGCATTTGAATCTGTTCAGGTGAATATTCCTTCCATAAAGGATGATCGACCGATTTGATGACCCGCTCAGTCCCATAAATCATCACTTCCTGAAAAAGATCCACCGCTTCTTTTATTCGTCCATCCAAAGTAGTACACCCCCTCAACCAATATTTATAGTTTAGGGGGTAAACCTTTTAAGGTCAAGAGAGATTGTTTCCTCCAGAAAAAAACCTGTGAACAAAGTTCACAGGTTTGATGTTATTCAATTTCACGTGTAGCTGTGTTACGGATTTCACTACGCCGTGCATAGATATTTTTCGCGATGGTCTTGATAACCGCATACACGGGAATCGCTAGAATGATTCCCCATAAGCCAGCGATATTCCCCGCTGCGAGTATCAGGGTAATGACAGTCAACGGGTGAACGTCGAGTGATTTCCCCATAACATTCGGCGTGATGAAATTACTTTCAATCTGCTGGGCAACAAGCATGATGATGGCTACGTACACTGCCATGATCGGATCCTGCACCAAGGCGATGATAATTGCGGGAATGACCGCGATATAAGGCCCTAAAAACGGGATGACGTTGGTGGCCATACCGATCAATGCCAATAGTAGAGCGTAATCCAGACCGATGATCAGATACCCGATCAGCAGCATGATCCCAACCAGGAAGCTGACGAATAATTGGCCTTGAATATACGCCTGTAAGGTTTCATCGATATCATGCAGTGTTTTGCGGATCCACCTTTTCCGCTCTCCTGAAAAGAAACCAGAAACAAACGGTACAAACTTCTTGTGGTCAACCAATAGGTAGACAAGGAAAAATGGTACCAACACCAAAGTCACAACACCGGAAACGAAACTGCCGATAAAGGAAAGAATCCATCCGCCGACATCACCAAGCCGATCACCAATTTGGCCGGTCATGCCCTCCAGCTGTTCTTCAATAGAGTCCGGAAGCCGGTCACGCTGATCGAATATGTATTGGCCATACTCTTCCACACTTTCAATTATTTCAGGTGCGTTGTCCACCAATGCATTGATTTGGTCAGTGACAATCGGCCCGATCATGATGTAGAACAAGTAGAACACTAAGACAATCGCCAGCAGGACGGTGAGAACCGCAGCCCACTTCGGAAATTTCCTCTTCATCAGAAAATTCAGGATCGGCCTTGTCAGGTAGAACAAGACGCCTCCCAACAACAAGGGAACAAAAATTGTTCCTGCAATTATAAATAAGGGATCGAAAATCCCTTGTACTTCAATAAACAATCGAATGATGACTAAGGTCAGGATAATTCCTACTCCCACTTGAAACCAAAGCTTGTTCGTCAAGCGCGTCACTTCCTTTCTTTTCAATAGTATACCCAGTTTACCATGAAAATATGGTATTATAATTTTTATGTTGTTTTGAAATTTCCACGCGGAAAAGACATGACTGACAGATAAATAAGTGAACGTGCAATGGAGGATTTATTTTAATGGATCAATTATGGCTTACTATCAAATTTCTGCTTCTCGGCCTCTTTCAAGGGCTTACGGAACCTATTCCCATCTCATCAAGCGGGCATTTGCTGATTGCCCAGTATTTCCTTGATGTTCAGATTGAAGGTAGTGTTTCCACTTTTGCTTTGCTGGTCAACAGCGCATCTCTCATTGCTGTTTTGATCATTTATCGCGATGATATCAAACGTCTTGTCGTGAACGGCTTAAAATACTTTACGGTGAAAAATGCTGAAACCAAGCGGGATTTCATGTTCTTTGTCTACTTGGTGGTGGCGACGATCCCCGCTGCAGTCATAGGCGTTTTGTTCCAGGATGCAATCGATGATAACCTTTCGACGATCGTGACTGTCGGCTTGACCCTTATCGTGACAGGATTCGGCCTTTGGTGGATCCGCAATATGCGCGGACAGCGAAAAGATGGCAACATGACGATGAAAGACGCTGTCATTATCGGGGGTGCCCAGGCAGTGGCACTTATTCCTGGCATCAGCCGAAGCGGTGCGACAATCGTGGCAGCGATGGCCAGAGGCATCAACCAGGAAACAGCTTTGCGCTTCTCTTTCCTCCTGTTCATACCGATCAGTCTGGGCGGTGCTGTCCTCAGCATCACGGATATCGTCAATGACGCTAACTTGGCGACCATGGCCGGCCCTTACATAATGGCTTTCCTTGGATCTCTGATCGCTTCTTACTTTTCGTTAAAATGGTTCATGAACATCATGGCTAAAGGCCAATTGAAGTATTTTGCCATTTACTGCTTTATCGTTGGGCCACTTGTCGTTTTGGCCTGGCTCGTACTGAATTAATTAAAAAAGGACGGACTTTCAATGAAATTGAAAGTCCGTCCTTTTTTCTATCGATTAAAGAAATTGGCCGTGTAATACGGTTGATTCTCTGAATTGAACGCTGCGCCAATCCCCAAAAATCCAAACTCCGGTTTGACGATATTTTCCCGGTGGCCCATCGAATTCATTAGGCCTTCGTGAGCAAAAATGCTGCTGTACTGCCCGTATGCCAAATTTTCACCGGCTACATAAAACGTGATGCCATCTTCATTCATCCGGTCAAACGGCGACTCTCCCGCCAGATTGGTATGGCTGAAGTATTGATTTTCCGCCATATCTTCACTGTGCTTTCGGGCTGTCAGCGTTGTTTGTCCGTCCCACTTCAATAATGGGAGGTCGCGCTGGATACGCGCTGAATTAGTCAATTCGAAAAGCAGATACTCATAGCCTTCCCTTAACTCTTCATTCGATTCTGCGTAAATCTCAGAACGTTCTTTTTCCAAATCTTCATGGATCACTTGCACCGCTGTCACAGTATCCTCTTCGTGGATATCATAAAAGATAGTCGTATACGTATTATCGATCTTAAAAACATCATATTCTTCGCGGGTATCGAGTATATATTGAACATTTCCTTTTTGAAGGCTTTTCAGTGGAACGCCAAGCAAGGAACGGACTTCAGACTTTGTGGAATTCATCGTAATGCCTTCTGTCGAGGAAATCAAATCCTGATTGGTGAACATTCCATTCACTTTGCCTTCTTGATCATACGATAATAATACATAGTTTTGATAATCCTGATGATAGCTATGCCAATCAGTGCCATACTCGTTAAGCATCAAGCGGAGCGGCATACCCAGTTTCCCTTGAGCTTCGTCCTTATCCATACCAAGCGTAACGTTGTGGATGGCAAACAAGGAATCTGTTTCAACCAGTTCCGGTTTCGCTACAGCTTCCGGCAACTCGAGCGAATTGGACGCAACCAAAGACTGCAGTTGAGAGCCAATCCTCGAAGTGAAGTCGCGTGCCCCATCCAAAGCCTGGGACACCTCCGGATCTTCGGTGATGTTCTCAATTGTGCGATCAACAGAATCCAAAAAACTTAAATCGACATATTCACCAACCGGTTCCTCCCAAATCGGGCGCGCAAAAAAAACGGCCAGCAACAAAACCATCAACCAAAACAGTTTCCGCACACGCATCACCTCTTACCCTACAGTTTAATCGCAAACGCATCATCCATAAAGCAAAAAGCCTTTGTGCGAGAAAAGCGGAAACGGCCGTTCAGCTCCGAAAGGCATAAGACGATCTGACGAAGCGGCGTCCTTTGCCGCATAGTCAGAGTGGCTTATGACTCGAGCGGCTGGCTGCGGGAGCTGGACAAACTGAAAAGCGGAAACAGCCGTTCAGCTGCAACAAACGAAAAAAGCGATACCATCCAAGTGATGGCACCGCCTTTTACTTAATTGTATTCTTCTGTAATAGCTGTCTTTTTAGGTGAACTGAAAAGCAATGTAAATAGTAGACCGAGCGCGAATGTCACCACGCTTGTGATAAGCGTGGTTGGATCAGCCGAAAAGCCAGGGAATACCACGAACAGAGATCCCAAAATCAAACCGATGATCGCTGCATAAGTAACATAGGTAAAGTGCTCCAATAAATATTGAATCGCTTTACTGCTGACAATGAATCCAACGATAACGCCGGCACCGATAGCCAAGGCAACCGGAATGTTCAAAGTCGATAGCGCATTGATGGCTGTCGAATAGACACCCAATAACAACAGGATAAACGATCCGCTGATTCCTGGCAATAACATCGCCATACTGGCCAGCCAGCCAGAGAAAAACAGCAAAAAGAAAATCGGTAATGTGAGTGATGTAATCGGCGCTAAATCTTCCTCAGTCGGGATAAAGGCAGTGACCGCTAGCGCTGCGCCAATGACCAATAAAATAACCAAGTGACGGGCAGTAAAGTTCTTTTTGACTTCCGCTTGCTTCATAATGTATGGGACAACGCCGATGATCAGCCCCATGAAGAAAAACTGAGTCGCTTCGTAATGCTGTTCCAATAAATATTCAATGACCCGACTGAATAACAGCAATGTAATAACAATCCCGATTCCAAGCGGCACTAAAAATCCAAGATATTTTTTCCAATCACGGCTGAAAAATCCGCTGATGGATTCTAATAAACGGTCATAAATCCCTAAAATAAACGCTATCGTCCCCCCGCTTACTCCTGGGATCAAGTCACTGATTCCCATAAGGATACCGCGGTATATATTCTTCCATTCCATTCGTCTAATCTCCTCGTCTTAAAATCACTTTAACTAGTATAGCATGTGTGAAATGGAAACTCGAGCTTCACATTAACCATTTCCCTGGTAGCCAAAACTAGTTTATGATCCTCTTTGCCTCTTCTATAATCGTCTTCACTATTTCAGCCGCCCCTATTTCCTCAGTCAAGCCGCGTGTGGATTGACCTGCCCACAACGACATGAACTCTGGATTATCGGCTTGTGCGGCAGCTGCCCGAATATCTTTGGTGATGGTGTTTTGAGAAGGAAATGGCAAAGGGACAATGCCGGTTTCTTCAAATTCCTGAATAAATCGATTTTTGATGCCGCGCGCCGGGCGTCCGGAAAAGCTTTTGGTCACTACCGTACTTTCTTCGTTGCTTTCGAATATTGCCTGCTTGTAAGCATCATGTGCTCCAGATTCTTTAGCACCGACAAAACGGGTGCCGATTTGGACGCCTTGTGCACCAAGAACCAGAGAAGCAGCGAGACCACGTCCGTCAGTAATGCCTCCAGCCGCAATGACCGGGATTTTGACGACATCCACCGTCTGCGGCACCAATGCCATCGCACCAATCTGGGCACCTGATGGGTGGTTATCGAGTGAAAACGTGCTGCGGTGCCCTCCTGCTTCACTCCCTTGAGCTACGACAGCATCTGCTCCCGAAGCTTCCGCTTCCTTTGCTTCTTCTACTGTAGTGACCATGGCTATGACTTTGACCTGGTGCTCTTTGGCTGCTTTCATCTGCTCTTCCGATAAACAGCCGAAAGCTGTGCTGATGATCGGCACGCCTTCTTCAATGCAAATAGCGAACTGCTCTTCACTCCAATCCGGTGATTGATACGAAGACTGTATTTCCTGAATATCCAATTGCGAACGAAAAGGGCTTAATGCATTCTGCACTTCTGATAAACGGCTAAAATCATCATTTACCGGAGCGGCAAAAATATTGACACCAAACGGTTTTTGAGTTTTTGACTGAATTTCTTTAATTGCTTTCCGTAACGCATCCGGCGCCATATAGGCAGCGCCTAAAGTTCCAAGTGCACCTGCATTGCTGACTTCCACCACCAGTTCGACAGTCGTTGGTCCCCCGGCCATACCGGCTTGAATAATCGGATGTTCAATTTCGAATAACTGACAGATACCTGTTTTCAATGAAATCATGTATAATCCCCCTGTCCTTGATTTGTTTGAATTTTGCTGTTGCCTTCAGTATCCCGTAAACGGTAATATACAGCAATAGGGAACTTTTCTGCAGAACGCATCGTTCTGTATAGTAAGTAAACATGAGAAGGCGGGATTTACTATGAAGGGATTCCTTTCACTTTTAGGCATCACTTTAATTGTTGGAGCATTCGGATTGATCCTCTTATCTTTTTACGGCAATCCTTTGGAAAAAGCGATCAGCCAGGAAAGACTGTACGCATATATTGAAACACGCCAGAACGACCTCCCGGAAATACCGGAACAAAACCAAGTGACTGCAGAGATTCCTGCACAGGCCGCTTTTACAACTACAGCATTTACCTCCATGGATAACAGCTGTGACAGAGCAGCCTTGGAATGAAAAAAAGCCGACTCGAATTGCGAGTCGGCTTTTGTCATACTTATCAAACAAGCAGGCGGATAGCATTTCCAGATGGGTCTTTGACTTCCCAATAATTGTCCCGTTCTACAATTTCGGTTCCCATCGTTTGGAGCTTCTTGCCCAACTCTTTGCGCTTTTCTTCGTCCATAATCAATGTGTAGTAGTGCAGGCCTGCTTCTTTCTCAGGCAACGCCGGAATGCCGGCGCCATTCCAGACATTCATCCCGATATGATGATGATACTTCTGATCAGCTAAGAATAGAGCCTGACCGCCTAGACTTGAAACAACTTCAAAACCAAGTGCCTCCACATAGAAATCTCTTGCCTCCACTAAATTTGAAACATGAAGATGAATATGGCCCATTACAGTAGTTTCAGGCATTCCTTTCCATGGTTCTGACGAACTTTGGGCAGCTTCCACTAACCCTTGCGCATCAATTGGATCTACAGTCATAGAAACTTCATCATTGCTCCAGTTCCATTGTTCGGGTTCACGGTCCCGATAGATTTCGATGCCATTGCCTTCCGGATCTGACAGATACAAGGCTTCGCTGACCAAATGATCTGAAGAACCCAACTGGATTCCCTGCTGATGAAGATGAACAAGAATTTTCCCTAAATCTTCTCTCGTTGGCAATAAAATCGCAAAATGATATAGCCCTGCGTAGCGGCCTTGTTTTGACGTGACTCCTTCAACCGCTTCCAGCTTGACCAGGACTTTACCACCTGAACCCAACTCCACATAATTTTGTTCTTCTGAAATAACATCAAAACCAATTATCTCCTGATAAAATTGCTTCATTCTTTTAAGGTCCATTACTTTTAATCCTACTTCGCCTACATAAGTGACAGGTTTCTTATGAAAATTCATTTATATCCCTCTTTTCATTTAGTTACTTTATGTAACCAATTATATTTATAAAACAAAGCTATGTCAAGTAACTTAATTCTTTTAAAGTAGTTAGTATATATGGTATTATAATAGGAAAGGAGTGAGAAGTATGGATACTTCCGTCATTTGCCCCCGTTTTGAGACAGCTATTTCCCTTCTCAGCCAACGCTGGACTGGACTGATTATTTATCAATTATTATCGGGACCCCAACGCTTCAGCCATTTAACTGAAGTGATTGGCATCAGTGGCCGTCTATTGTCTGAGCGCCTGAAAAATCTTGAGGCGCAAGGCCTCGTTACACGGACCGTCTATCCCGAAACACCCGTCCGGATTGAATACGCATTGACCGACAAAGGCCTTTCCCTAAAACCGGTTATGGATGAAATCCAAAACTGGTCACAAGTATGGGTGGAACCAACTGAAACATGAAAAGCGTAGACAGCCGTTTAGGCTCGACAAGCGCTGGAAGCCTTAGCGGTAATGGCGGTCTTTGCCATTGCTGGTAAGGCTGAAGCGACTCGAGGGCCTGGCTGTTGAAGTCTGGACGACAGGAAATGCATAAGCGCCCGCATAGCTCTGACAGGCACTAAAGTTGTTTGAATCATAATTCTCTAAAATAAATAAGAGCTTATCCAACTTACTGGATAAGCTCTTATTTATTTTACTTGTAACTGCATGATGTGCTTTAAGCCTTCATGGGCTGAACTGAAGGTCCGTGTCTTACTGTCCAATTCCACAATAGACATGGCCAGCCTTGGACTGATGCCCACAAGAATGCATGTGGCACCGATCAAACTCAGTGTATCTGTCATCATCTGGATTTGATAGCGGATCTGGTTTTCAAACTCTTTGATGCCGCTTAAGTCGATTAAGACGTATTCGATTTTCTTCTCGGAACATTCCAGTAGAACTGTAGCAATCAACTGATCTGTCCGGCTCCGGTCAAACTCGCCAATTAGGGGCAAAGCAATCGTTTTATCCCATATATTCAAGATGGGAATCGATAATTCCTTGATCAATTGAGCACTTCGTTTCTGTTCTTCAGCTTGCATCGTAACGTCCATCAGCATGACGATGTACCCTTCGGCTTCACTTCCATTGCCCATGATCGGGGTTATCACGATATCGGTCATCACTTGGTTACGGATTGTTATGCGCGTCCGGTGGACTCCAGTCAATTTCTGCATAATTTGCTTCTGGTGCTGTGGGCGTTCATGGAATGCGTCCATACTCATGCCAATCATTTCATCGCAGTCTGCCATGCCGTACAAAGGAGCAACTTCACCCATTAGCCGGCAAGCTTCGGTGTTCATCCATCTGATGGTATAGGAACTATCTGCGATGATGATGGTTTCCCCAATGACATCCAGGGCATTGAGTAAGAATATATTTTCCGGGATCTTTCCTATGGCTGGCATGTGTTTCCACCTTATCCTCTGATTTTCCACTGACTCGTGTTCATATATTATGCCACAGCCGTACAAGGATTGCCGTTCTTTCAAAAAAATTATTTTATAGCGGCCATGGCTTTTTCCCGTGCAGAGGAATAGTTTCCATCAAATCGTTCAAGGGTTTCATTTCTCAACCAATACGTTACCGGAAACAGCTTATCCAGGAAATAACGATCATGGGAAACGACGATCATGGTTCCCGGAAATTCACTTAAAGCCTCTTCCATCACTTCCTTCGCTTCCAAGTCGAGGTGGTTGGTGGGCTCATCTAAAATCAACAAATTATGATTTTGGTGCATCAACTGAGCCAGCCGAAGCCTCATCCGTTCACCACCGCTGAGCTGCCGAACCGGCTGGAAAACCATATTGCCGAAAAACAGGAACTTCGCCAGCATCGGTCGCGCATCATATTCAGAAACGGCAACAGCATCGCGGAATTCTTCGATAATAGTTCTATCGTTGTCCATCTCCAATGTATGCTGGGATAGATAACCGATGGATAAGCCGCTGCCCATTTTCACGCTGCCTGCATCTGCCTCCACTTTTCCCATCATCATATTGAGCAGTGTTGTTTTTCCTGCACCATTCGATCCTACAATCGCAACTCGTTCTCCATAACGGATATGCATCGAGGCATCATGGAACAAAATCCGATCTCCGAATCCTTTCCAGACGCCGTCCAAGACGATGACGTCTTTTCCGCTGCGCCCATCTATTTTAAAATCCAGTGCCATCTGCTTTTTGGATAATATTGGGCGGTCGAGAAGTTCGATACGGTTTAGGGCTTTTTCTATACTTTTCGCCTGCCGATGCATTCCTGCGTTCGGTGGATTGGCCCGGTTGGCCCATTCCTTCAACCTTTTAATGGTTTCTTTCATCTTTTGAATTTTCTTCTGCTGGTCCTGGTACTGCTGGAACTCGATCAGCAGGCGAGTTTCCCGTTCTTTGACATAGCTTGAATAGTTGCCAGTGTATTGAATCAAGTCTCCTTGATCCAGTTCCCAAATATGTGTCACCGTTTCGTCCAGAAAATAACGATCGTGGGAAACAAGGACTATCGTTCCTTTGTAATGGCTGATGAATGAACTTAACCATTCAATCGCTTCCAGATCCAGGTGATTTGTCGGTTCATCCAACAGCAGCAAATCGGGTTTCTGCAAAAGTAATTTCGCCAAGCCCACCTTTGTTTTTTCACCCCCGCTTAAATGTCCCCATTGTTCAAATTTGAGTTGCTTGATCTTCAACCCATTCAGTACTTGATCGATTTTCATATCCATATCATAGCCGCCGCGTTGAATAAAATCATCCTGTACCATGCCATAGCGCAGCAGCAGACGTTCCATCTCCTCTGGAGAAGTATTTTCCATTTGCCGCTCCAATCTTGTCAACTCATCTTGCAACAGAGTCAATTCCGAAAATACAGCAATCATCAGCTGCTCGACAGTCTGCTCTTCCTGTTCATCAGGCGACTGTTCCAGCAACCCAATGGTACAGCCTTTTTTCCAGGTCACCCCCCCTTCAGTCGGCTGTAAAGTTCCAGCCAGTACATTCAATAGAGTGGTTTTCCCTTCTCCATTTCTTCCAACAAGACCGATTCGCTGGTCTTGCATCACTTCTCCTTTTATTTGGTTGAATAGTTTCTGTGTCGCAAAATGACACATGACTTGTTGAAATTGGCTAATGATCATGACTCTCTTCCTCTCTGATGAAGAGACGCATGCACAGCAAAAAAAGGCACACCAAGAGGCATGCCTTTGCTACAATCCGTTTGCAGGCAGATGTCTCTTACTGGTAATTTCCACTTGATGCAGTTAGTTGAAAAAGGACAGACTTCTCCCGTCCAGCTGCTGCAGTGAAAGTAACGCCATGAAGAATGTATAGATATTCCTGACACTCTGTCATGCGCTTACCAGTTCGATTCATCTTACCCACCTCCTTGACCTATTTCTTACATCATACAACTCCGCAAGATTAGCGTCAATATTTTGTTGGAATATTCTTTTTATATCCACACCTATTAAAAAAGTAGGTATAAATCCCTTCAATTCGGGGTAACGATAAGTAACGGTATTTTAACGGAAAGGGGGATCAGAAAATGTCCATGTACTCTAAATTGACTTTTGATAACGATACCCGAAAAGTAGAGAAAGCATTGAAAAAGTACGAAGACAAAAAAACTGAAGCACTGGTTCTGCTTGCGGAAATAGGCATGCTTGAAAAAATGGAAGATGTCGAAGACGCAGAGCTTTGGAGAAGGCAGGCCATGAAAGAAAAACTTGTCACTGTAGAACGCCAGCGAAGAGATTTAAAAGAAATGATTGCAAATTATGTGGAAAAGCACGGAGACCAGGATCTGCATCGCTATACGGAATTATTGCAGGAACTCGAGAACGACAAGGCGAAGTAGAGAAAAGCAGGGATCCTTGAGATCCCTGCTTAAGTCTGTAAACAAAGTCCAATCGCAATGAAAAGCGGTTGGTTCATAAACCCCAACCGGTCCAGAGCTAATCCGATTTGCTTCGACTGATGGATTGCAGAATATCTCCCATCCACCCTTTACGCTTCAAATAGATATAGAGTATGAATGTAGACCCAATAATTATCCCCAAAGCACCGACATAGCCGAATTGCCATTTCAATTCAGGCATATTTTCGAAGTTCATCCCCCATAGAGCACCCCAGGCCATGATCGGAGTGAATAAAGTAGTCAAGACTGTTAAGGTTTTCATGATCTCGTTGCCTCGGTAATTGGCTACTACATTTTCGATATCCACCATATTATTGACTTCGTCTTCATATGAATTGACGAGCATGACACAGCGGCCAATACGGACAGCTGTCCGCTGATATTCGACTTCGGCTGTCACACTTTTCCCGAAAGTCTCTTCAATTGCCATTTTAATCTCTTGGAATCCCATAATCAGATGCTTCCATAAGAGAATTTCATGACGGACGTCCTCAATTTTTGCTAAGGTTTTCTTATTGTTCTTTTCTTTGATGGCCCATAGCAAATCGTGCAGACGTTCTTCGAAACTATCTATTTTATGTAGGATGGAAGCCACCATTTCACCAAGGATGATCATCATTACTTCTATAGAAGAATTGGCACTTTCCATTTGACGCAGAATCTCTTTTTTTTCCAAATCCGCATCTTCTTCAAAATCGATTTTATTGGTGACGAAGACATCATGGGAGAGATAGAAATGAAAAACTTGGCGAGAGCCTTCCGACTTCGCGCTCTGCCTGTAAATTAACGACCCCCATAAGGATTCTTTCCCGCGCTCACTGGTATGCGTATGGAGAATATTAACTGCCGGATTCTTCGATTTATCGATCCAACTTTTCATCTTTTCGTTTTCAGGAAGGAATTTACGGAAATTATCGCCTTCAACATCGTCCTCTTCATGCCATTTAGCGTGCCTGAAAGCATATTGCGGCATTGCCCTATCCCCTTTCGATTAATTGCTGCGATGCAAAAAGCAAGCCAGTACTTGGCTTGCCTACTTTTTATCCTGAGTATTGTCTCTGTATTTTTCATTCGAATTTTCTTCGTATTCCAAATCCCTGTTCGGCATAGGATCCATCTCTTTTTCAGGCGGCATATTGCGGCGCGGCTCGACTTCTGGAATCAGCTTTTCGCCTTCTTGGTTTTCACGGTCTTCCCTCATTCCAAGCACCTCCTTGGACTGTCTTTATTACCGTATTTACCCGTTTTTTTATTTTATAATCCAATGATGGCTTTGGTTATTGAACTGCCAGAGATTCAATCAATAATGCATCGTCGGGATACGCAAGCTCCAATTCCTCCAGTTCAGAAATCGGTTTCCAAGCCACGTCAGCAATCCACTCATCTCCATCATACAAAGTGATTTCACCGCCGATGACCTCCACTTTGAAATAAGTTAGCTCAAAAGATACTGCCGAATCCTCGTACTCGCCGGTTCTGGTGTTCAACTTTTCCAAAATCTGAACGGACAATCCAGTTTCATCGAAGAACTCCCGCACGCAACATTGTTCCACTGTTTCATCGCCCTCCATACCGCCCGCCGGCACCGTCCACTTCTTTTCTTCACCTGGAGCACCTTGCAGCACCAGCAATACCTCATTCTTTTCATTTACACAGACACCCGCTGCGCCTTTCCAATTCGACATTTCCATTAAAATCTCCCCTAAAATCTATTTTCGGTTAAAGCAGCTGCTTCTGTTTTCCAGAACCACCGGACTGCCAGTTCTTTTTACGTTACCACAGATTCCAGCAAACCGGGGATGGCTTCTGCAAATAATTCTGGACAAGACAAAACGGTTTGCCGAAGCAAACCGTTTCAGTGGGGGTCTTACTCTGCCTTCTTCCGATGTTCCTTTTCTAAAACGATGCCATGAGTGGCTTCCGGCAGACCAAGATCTCCCGAAAATCCATTTGCCCTATAAAAGGCATCCGCTCCAGAAGAATCTGTGCGGACAACAAGCTCTCGGAAATGATCCTGCGCATCTTCCAAAATCTGCTGGAGCAATTTGGTGCCGATTCCTTCTCGGCGGGCAGTTGAAGAGATATAGAATCTCCGAAGCCTGCCGACACCTTCTTTAGTAGAGTAAGGATCCCGGTTCAAACCGCCAATTGCCACCAATTGGTTGTGATGGTCCCATACTCCATAAAGCACTTCACCTGTCTTATTGAACGTGTTGCTGCCATCTTCATACTGATCCACGAGTCTTCTTAAAAAACGATAACCTTCTGCTTCGCTTTCTTCCAAAAGCTTTGAAACATCCACTTCTTTTAAATCATGGATTTCTTTGATTTCTACTGTCATGTCGTATCCTCCTCATTATGGATAATCACTTTCCACTTATGGATTTCTAGACAATCACCTGCTCTTTCAGTGTATAGCAGTTAAGAACTGATTGCCAATAAATATCAGAATTTTCTTTCAACAAATAAAACAGGAAAAACTGCAGTCTTCTGCAGCCTTCCCTGTTTTATGAGACGGTATCTTCAATTGCCGATTTTCGTTCTTCTGTTTTCTTGATGATGAAAATACTGGCTTCATAAAGACCCGCCATTGGAATCAAAACCAGCAACTGACTTAAGAAATCCGGCGGGGTGATCAGCGCTGAAACGATGGCCAGCACAAGATACGACCATTTCCTCACCTTTTTCATCGAAACTGAAGTCAAAACCCCGATAGACGATAAAAACAAAGCAATAATCGGCATCTCGAAAAGCAAGCCCAGCGGCACTGTCGTCATGATAAGGAAATGGATATATTCATTTGCTGAAATCATGACATCGAAATTCGCCATCCCCATCCCGATTAAAAATTGAAAACTTAACGGGTTGACGATAAAGTAACCAAAGGCGATTCCCAAGACAAACAGTAAAAACATGACCGGGGAATAGAGCCCCAGAAAACGCGCCTCTCTTTCCTCAAGCCCTGGTTTTACAAATTGCCAGATGAAATGAATAAGAAATGGCAGGGATAGCCCCAATGCCAATGTCGCTGAAATGGAAGTGTAGAATTTTATCACTTCTAAGGGACCTAAAATAACCAGGTTATTGCCCTTGACGATATATGGAAACCAAAAATTCAAAGTTGAGAAGACAAGCAATAGAAACAATAGGAAAACAATTGCGCTTTTAATCAGTTGTTTCCGCAGCTCCCCTAGATGGTCAACTAAAGTTTCCACTTGCTTTGCCGACTCTTCCACCGGTGGTTCCCGCTCTTCAATAGGGGGCTCCGGTATTTTTTCCGGAGCCTTTTCCGCAGGCTTTTCTGGCTGTGCCGCTTTTTTACGCAGCGGACTTGTTAAGTTTCTGTCTCCATACGGATCCATTTAACCACCTTCATAGCTTCTCAGATTTTTTAAGGTCTTTATCCTCGACAGTTTCTTTTTTCACCGTTTCTTCGTCATCATCGTCCATCAAGCCTTTGGTCGAACGCTTAAATTCTGAGAATGTCTTTCCTACTGCACCACCGATCTCCGGCAGTTTCTTCGGTCCGAAAATTATTAAGACAATCACTAAGATGATGATCAGTCCCGGTACACCAATTGAAGCTAATCCACCCATATAGTTTCCTCCTTTAATTAAACAAGTGATCCGCCTTCACGACTGTAGCGAATTACGCCTTCAGCACAGCGGTAAGCCAAAGCGCCGACTGTTCCCGTCGGATTGTAGCCGCCATTATGGGCAAAATTCCCGGCTCCTACGACAAATAGATTTTCAGCATCCCAATGCTGCAGGAAATTATTGACGACACTGGTGCCTGGATCCGCGCCCATGATGGTTCCGCCTGTATTGTGGGTAGTCTGGTAAGGAACAATGTCATAGTCTGAAATCGGATTTCCGGCCACCACTGTTTTCGCGCCCATTTCCTGCATGATTTCTCCTGCTCTTTCCGTGATGTAGCTATGGAGCGCCCGGTCTTGATCAGTGAAGTTATAAGTCAGCTGCAGCAACGGAACCCCGTAAACGTCTTTGTAGGTGCCATCGAGCGCCATATAGTTTTCTCTATGTGGCATGGAAGCTCCTTGGCCACCAACACCTAATGTTCTTGTATAGTTTTCGATTGAAGCCCGCTTAAAATCTGCACCCCAAGAAGGCGTATCCGGCGGAATCGGATTATGGAGAATCGGCCGGGATCCGGTTTGTGTCATGGATAAACTGGCTCCATGTATGAAATCTAAATCACCATGATCGAAAGCATCTCCATTAAAATCATCAACGCTCATTCCAAGAGCCCCAGCACCCATAAAAGTGTTCATCTGTTCATCAAAGAAACCAGATGCTCCAGGTAAAATTTGGTAGGCGTAATTTTTGCCAAGTGTCCCTTGGCCTGTCTCTGGATCATACTGCTGTCCAATATCGGACACCATCAACAGCTTGGCATTATTTAAGACGTAGCTTGTCAGAACGACAACATTCGCCGGCTGGATAAATTCTTCGAACGTCACTGTATCATAATAGCGGACTCCCGTGACCCGATCGCCCTCTTTCATCACTTCAACCACGTTTGCATTAAACTTGATTTCGTAATTCCCTGTTTCTCTGGCTGCCGGAACGACAGTAATTTCCGGAGAAGTTTTTGCACCGTACTCACAGCCAAAACGTTCACAGAATCCGCAATATTGGCATGCATTGATCTGCTGGCCATCCGGATTTTCATAAGGTTCCGATAAGTTAGCAGACGGCAACATGAAAGGCGACAGCCCTAAATTGGAAGTTGCTGTTTCAAAGCGCTGCAAGAGAGGCGTCTTTTTCATCGGCGGTGTTGGGTAATCGCTTGAACGTTCGCCCGCGAACGGGTTATTGTTTTCCCCTGAAATGCCGGCAGTCTTTTCAAAACGATCAAAATACGGTTCCAGTTCATCGTAGGTGATCCCCCAATCCTGAATGGTATATTCAGCCGGAAGTTTATTGGCTCCGTATTTTTCATCGGTCATTGTTTTTATCTGAAAATCATACGGCAGGAAACGCCAGGTCTGTCCATTCCAGTGAGTTCCTGAACCGCCTAAACCCTCCCCTAACAGGAAAGAGCCCATCTGGCGCATCGGCAATGCACGCTGTTGCCGATTATTGCGGAAAGTAATGGTTTCTTTTGACAAATCCTGCATCAATTCATAGCGGACAGCGTAGCGGTATTCATCATGGACAATACTGAAATCCTCTGTACCGCGTTCACGGCCGCGTTCCAGTCCTACTACTTTAAGCCCTTCCTTCGCACATTCAGCGGCAATGATTCCACCAGTCCATCCTACCCCCACCGTTACTACATCAACGCTGTCTAATGTCGTCACCATATAAGTTCCCCCTCTTCATTTAATGCTCCATTCCAAGAGACTGAGGTTCAATTTCCACAAAATCTTCACTGTCGATTTCATTGATATAGGCAGCCTGATGTCCTGGGAAGCCCTTCATCCGCCATCCCTCCATATTATGGTTGCCTCCATAAATCGGATCCGCATAAGCCCCTTCGAGTGTTGCCTGTCTCAAGAGACGGAAAAAGAACAGGGAAGTTGTTCCTCTCATCTGAATTTCATCCTCTTGGAAAGCTGTCAGGATCTCATCCATCTGGCCACCTTCCAAATCTACAAAATTAGCGTTGAACCGGCTTTGGGCTTCCTGCTGCATCAATTGGATGCCCTGGCGGAACATCTCATTTCTTTTTAGCCGGCTTTGATAGCCTTGAGTAAGCTCCCCCTCAAAAAAAGGACCTTGCATGTATTCTTTTGAATTTTCTCCATAGCTGCCTGCCAACTGCTGATCGATAAAATAAGCTACACCTAATCCAATGGCTCCCGGCCCCAAATCATCTTCCGGAAAAATCCGTTCGGTTGCCTGATTTAAAATTTCGAACTCCGCATTATTTTTAAAGAATGTCAGTCCCCGAACTCCCCCCGGAGCTCCTGTCGACTCTTGAGGAGTTCCAGGAGCATTAGTGGATGCTGTGTCCTGCCGATTTGTATTAGCTCCGATCAAACCGCCGATAATGCCGCCGCCAATCAATGCGCCCGTGGCTATCCCTGAAGTTTTCAAAAAATCCCTGCGAGAAAAATTTTTAGTTTTGTCCGCCATCCAACTGGCCCCCTTGTAATTTAAAAGAAAATTCAGAATACTAGTTTTATACCCGTTCAGCAGATTCTTATTCATAATTTCTTGAAGAAATTTTTGACAACAAATGATCAAATAAAAAAAGAACCAATCCCTGGCAAAAGGGACCGGTTCTTTCGTTTATTAATGAACATAAAAAGAAGCCAAGGGAATGGACACCTCGGCTTTGTAGCAAAATACTTTTAGTTTAATACTTTAATTGTGATGTTTTTGCGGCCCCAATCAAGAGCTGCTCCTTGTGACGGAATGAAGACATCAATTTTATTGCCTTTAATTGCGCCGCCAGTATCGCCAGCGATTGCTTCACCATATCCTTCGACCCATACTTTAGAGCCAAGTGGAATTACTGAAGGATCCACCGCGATTACTTTTTGGTTCGGATTTGAACGAAGGTCAATTCCTGTTGCTGTAGTTCCTGAACATCCTGCACAGTAAGCTGTATAAGCTGTCGCAGAGACAGTCATTGTTTTACCGGATTGAGTCGAAGCGGCTGCAGGTGCTTTTTCTGCAGGAACACTTGCTGGTGCCGGTGCTGCTGGTGCTGTTGATTTCGCTGGTGCTGGTGCTGCTGCAGTTTTAGCAGGTGCTTTTTCTGCCACTGCTGTGCCGCCTTTAACAACCAGTTCTTCACCAGGATAGATAAGGTGACCGGAAACGCCATTCCAGCTCACTAGGCTGTCCAATGAAATTCCGTGTGCACTGGCAATTTTAAATAATGTGTCACCTGATTTTACTGTATATGTTGAGTTGTCTGCTTTTGTTTCTGATGCTGCTTGTCCATCGACTTTAAGTTCCTGGCTCGGCAAGATCAAATCTGAGGATAGGTTGTTCCATCCTTTTAAGCTTTCTACTGATACGTTCTTATCTTGTGAAATTCCCCAAAGTGTGTCCCCTGATTGGACTGTATACGATGATGAAGCACTAGCTGTAGTTGCTGCTCCCACACTTAAAGCTGCGATAGCAGTTAGTGTAACGATTTGCTTTTTCATAAATTGAAATTCCTCCTTTTCACTAACTTGAACGATCATAACACCTCCACATTTCAGGAGCATGACAGAACGTCAGACGGAAGATAACAATTTAATGACACATAATGAGGGTTTGTTACAGGCTGTAATAAAACTGTTAATTAGGCGCCGAATCTTTTCAAGCTTGAAAGAAGTCGAATTTAAACCGTTTACCTCTCGTAAATCAGGGAATATTAGAATGTTATTTAAAGAAATTAAATAGAGGGGGAAACCACTTGAAAAATGTCACGGTAGTTTTTTGGACTTCATTGTCAATATGTATAGGAATGGTAGCCTGGGGACTGGTTTCACCAGAAAACTTCAAGTCACAGACCGGCGCTCTGACTTCAGCCATCTCCAGCACATTCGGCTGGTATTATCTTCTCACGGTATTCCTGATCTTGGTTTTTTGTGTGTACTTGATTTTCTCCAGATTCTCCAATTTAAAATTGGGGAAGCCCGGAGACAAACCGGAGTTTTCACTCATCTCATGGTTTGCGATGCTGTTCAGTGCCGGAATGGGGATGGGGCTTGTTTTCTGGACAACAGCCGAACCGATATCCCACGCATTCATCAATGCTCCCAAATCTGAATTGGGATCCGATCAGGCGATTCAGGAAGCGATGCAATTCTCATTTTTCCATTGGGGACTGCATGCATGGGCTGTTTATGGAATCGTTGCATTGGTTTTGGCTTACTTCAAATTCCATAACGATGCACCTGGATTGATCAGCGCCACTCTCATTCCTTTATTCGGCAAAAAACTGATGGCTGGTCCACTTGGAAAACTGATTGATACACTGGCTGTTTTTGCAACAGTCATCGGCGTTGCTTCGACACTTGGATTCGGTTCTGCCCAAATGAATGAAGGCATCTCCTTTCTATTCGGTACACCAAACAACTTTGCTTTCCAGATGCTGATTCTCGCTGTAGCTACGGTCCTTTTTATCGCTTCCGCCTCATCCGGCATCGGACGCGGCATCAAATACTTAAGTAACATCAATATGGTCCTTGCTTTTGTTCTATTAGTGCTCCTATTGATCGTTGGACCGACCCTTTATATTTTCAATTCGTTCGCTGATGCCATCGGCGGATATATGACCAATTTCTTTTCCATGAGCTTTAATTTGGAACCGATCAATGAGGAGCGTCGTGCCTGGGTCGATGGTTGGACTGTGTTCTATTGGGCCTGGTGGATTTCATGGGCACCTTTTGTCGGCATTTTCATTGCCCGCATTTCCCGTGGACGAACAGTCAAAGAGTTCATGCTCGGGGTTCTGCTGGTCCCTTCATTAGTATGTTTCATCTTTTTTGCGGTCTTTGGCGTCTCCGCATTGAATCTTGAACAAAACAACATCGCGAAAATTTCCGAATATACTTTTGAGACGGCTACATTCGGTGTTCTGCAGTATTATCCACTCGGAACTCTATTATCCATTATCACGTTGTTTGTAATTGCCATCTTTTTCATCACTTCTGCCGATTCTGCTACGTTCGTGCTTGGCATGCAGACAACTGGCGGCATGTTGAATCCTCCGAATCTGGTGAAAATCACATGGGGTCTTATCCAATCAGCCGTTGCCGCCATCGTCATCTATACGGGTGGTACACAAGGATTGCAGAATTCGCTGATTATTGCAGCTCTGCCCTTTTCGGTCGTCATCATCTTGATGGGCGTGTCCTTCCTCAAGGCCGCCTCCCTTGATCCATTGGCGAAAAAGGAAAAGGATAGAAGACGCTAAAAAAAGATCCGGCACATAAAAAATGTGCCGGATCTTTTTTATATTATTTAAAGACGCTGGTACTATGCAATGGCTGAACTTTCGATTTCGGATCCAAATAGGATTTAGCATTATTGATGGCTGTCGGCGCTTCACCGAAACCTACCGCAATCAGTTTGACTTTGCCTTCATATGTTGCAATGTCACCTGCTGCATAAATGCCGGGAATACTCGTTTCCATTTTGGAATTTACAATCACCGAGTTTTTATCCATCTCCAAGCCCCATTCTTTGATAGCTCCTAGAGAAGTGATATTGCCATAGTTGACGATGACATGATCCACGTCAAGACGTTCTTCATTGCCTTCTTTGTCGATCAGTACAAGCTCGCTGATCTGGCCATTTTCACCAACCAACTCTTTGACGCCGTAAGGTTTTTTCACTTCCACTTTAGAATCCATCAGGACATCGATATTCGCCTCATGGGCAGTCATTTTGTCTCTACGGTGGCTCAATGTCACCTGGGATGCTACGTTTTCAAGCATCATCGCCCAGTCAACTGCTGAATCGCCTCCGCCTAGCACAACTACTTTTTTATCACTGAAAACAGTCAAATCCTTAACGCCGTAATGAAGCGTTTTGCCTTCGAAAACTTCACAGCCATCAACTGCAAGTTTACGCGGCTGGAATGCACCGACGCCGGCAGTCAACAGGATGGCCTTTGTGTAATGCAGGCCTTTATCTGTCTGGATCACGAAATGGTCCCCGTGTCGCTCAGCAGCTGTTACAGTTTCTTCGAGGCAAATTTCTGGATCTCCATACTTTGCCTGCTGTACGAGATTATCCACAAGGTCTTTCGCCAATACTTTCGGAAATCCGCCTACATCGTAAATGAATTTATCCGGATACAGCTCTGTCAATTGACCACCAAGTTGTGGCAAGCTGTCCAAAATCTTCACTTTCATTTTGCGCATACCACCGTAAAAGGAAGCAAACAGGCCAGTTGGCCCGCCGCCAATAATTGTAATATCAAAAACTTCGCGTTCTTCCATTTATAACACTCCTAATCTAATCAGTAACTATATCCTATCATATTTACCCTGGATTCACGCCATTGGACTTATGACGGAAATTAAAAAAATAAAAGTTTGAATTATCTGTTTGCTATCCTTAAACTGAAGGTTGTATACACAAGAAAGGATGAGTGCAGTGGATTTAGGAATCAAAGAAAAAGTAGTGATCGTGATGGCTTCGAGTAAAGGACTTGGTAAAGCGACGGCACTCGAATTCGCAAAAGAAGGTGCTACGGTCATCCTTTCGAGCCGCAACCAGCAGACCCTTGACGAAACTGCCGCTGAAATCAAAGAGACTTCAGGAAATCAGCAAGTGTTTTCCCATGTTTGCGATATCTCCAAAGAGGATGACATCCAGAAACTTGTTCAATTCGTTGCCGATCAATTCGGACGGATTGATGTTTTGATCAACAACACAGGCGGTCCTAAAGCCGGAGGATTTGATGCAGTCGAAGATGCCGACTGGTATAAAGCATTCGATCAGAATCTGCTCAGCTATGTCCGCACCTCCCGCGCCGTCCTTCCCTATATGAAGAAACAGCAGTTCGGACGCATCATCAACGTCTCCTCTTCTTCAGTCAAAGAAGTGATTGACGGCCTGATCCTTTCCAACACGCTCCGTGCAGGAATGGTCGGCTTCGCGAAGACCCTGGCGCGTGAAGTCGCCGGCGACAATATCCTCGTCAACACGGTCGGCCCTGGCCGGTTCGCTACAGACCGCGTAGCAGAGCTGGATGGGATTGCAGCAGACAAACAAGGCGTCCCGATTGAACAGATTACCGAAAAGAGCAAGTCCACCATTCCAGCCGGCCGGTATGGTGAGCCCGAAGAATTCGCCAAAATCGTCGTTTTCCTGGCCTCAGCTGCCAACTCATTCATGACCGGCCAATCCCTTGTCATAGAAGGCGGTTCATTAAAAGCTTTATAATGTGCCAAATGATTATACAGCCAACCGAAAAATCGATATACTGGGAAATGAACCAATTATAAAGGAGATGTTTTAGAATGGCGAAAAAAGGACACATCCACATGGAAAACGGCGATATCATCGAATTCGAACTTTTCCCGAACGAAGCACCTAACACGGTTGCAAACTTTGAGGAGCTTGCAAACTCCGGCTTCTATAACGACGTAACATTCCACCGCGTGATTCCTGGCTTCGTAAGCCAAGGCGGCGACCCAACCGGCACTGGCGCTGGCGGCAGCGGCAAAACAATCAAATGCGAAACTGAAGGCAACCCGCATAAGCATCAAGCAGGAAGCTTATCAATGGCACATGCCGGTAAAGATACTGGCTCAAGCCAATTCTTTATCGTCCATGCACCACAACCGCACCTTGATGGCGTACACACTGTCTTCGGACAAGTGACTTCAGGACTTGAAACTGCCAAAGCGATGAGCAATGGCGACAAAATGACAAAAGTCCACGTCTTTGACGAAGAATAAAACTTAACTGAGTTTGACCGATCTGGATGGTATTCCAGATCGGTTTTTTAGTTGGAATTAATAAAAATAAAGATTCTTTTATTCCATTTGGGTATAATTTCATCCGTAGTTCCCGCACCCAATGAAAGGATGAAAGAAGTGAAAAACTTCCCAAAAAATAATTCCGAAAATTAAGTCAATTAAGTAGCATTACATCAAATAAGTGATATATTAAATGTGAGAAATTCATTAGATAAGGGGTGGGTAAAGTGAAGAAATTCAGTTTCTTGCTGCTGCTTTTAGCCCTGTTAATTATTGTCGCCGCATGCACGCAGGAAAGTGAACAATCTGAAGAAGAAAGTGGGTCTGCCGGAGAAGAACAAACAGTCGAGAACGAGGAAGGGACCATGAGCACAGAGGATCAGCCGTATGCCGTAGGAATTGACACTTCGTATGCACCCTTTGAGTTCCAAACAGGCGGTGAATACACAGGAATTGACATTGAATTGATGAATGCAATTGCGGAACTTCAGGGATTTGAAGTTGAATTCAACCCAATGAATTTCGATGAAATCATCCCCGCCTTGGAAGCCGGAGATTTGGACATCGCGATTGCTGGGATGAGCATTACAGAGGAAAGACAAGAAGTTGTGGATTTCTCAGACCCTTATTTTGATGCTGGATTAGCTCTTGCCGTCCCTGTAGATAATACGGAAATCAACTCACTGGAGGATTTGGAAGGAGAAGTAGTGGGCGTAAAAAATGGAACTACCGGCTCTAAGTTTCTTTACGACAACCGCGAAGAATTCGGTTATCGGATATCGAGCTTCGACGAAAGCCCTACCATGTTCGCGGAAATGGAAAATGGCTATTTAGATGCTGTCGTGGAAGATTATCCCGTGATTGCTTATGCGATCAGCACAAAAGACCTGGAAATTAAAATTGTGGAAGAGCGATTGACCACCGAACAATACGGCATCGCTGTACTAAAAGGAGAAAATGACGAATTGCTTGAACAAATCAACGCTGGCCTTCAGGAACTGCGCGACAACGGTGAATACGACGAAATACTTAATAAGTACTATATTCCTTGAAAATAGATTCTGGAAAACCAACTGAACCCGCCCTGAATTTATCTTCGGGACGGGTTTCGCGCGGCGTCTTTCAAGCGCCGCGATCCACAGATCGGGAAATACGATCAGTAGCAGATTAAATACGATCCATTGGCCTTGAAATACGATCCACAACAAGCCAAATACGATCCACCAGAAAAAAGCCAAAAAAAAATACGCCCGCAGGCGCATTTTCTATAAGACTTTGCTCAAAAACGCTTTTGTCCGCTCATGCTGTGGATTACCGAACAATTCCTTCGGCACATTTTCTTCTACAATATACCCACCATCGATAAACAGGACACGGTCACCCATTTCAGCAGCGAACCCCATCTCATGCGTTACGACGACCATGGTCATGCCTTCACGCGCCAGTTGTTTCATGACATCCAGTACATCCCCCACCATCTCGGGATCGAGCGCAGAAGTCGGCTCATCGAAAAGCATGATTTTCGGATCCATCGCAAGCGCGCGCGCAATGGCGACGCGCTGTTTCTGGCCTCCGGAAAGCTCACCCGGATAAGCTTTCGCCTTCTCCCGCAATCCGACTTTATCCAATAGTTCGTACGCCTTTTTCTCGCTGGCTTTTCTGTCGCTTTTCTTTACTTTCATCGGCGCGAGGATAACGTTTTCCAACACCGATTTATGAGGAAACAAATTGAATTGCTGGAACACCATGCCGACGTCCTGGCGAATTTTGTTGATGTCTATTTTAGGATTTGTGATGTCGACTCCTTCGATATAGACATGCCCTCCCGTAATTTCTTCCAAGCGGTTCAAGCAGCGAAGAAAGGTGCTTTTACCTGATCCGGATGGCCCGATGACGCAAATAACTTCTTTTTCTTCCACGACAGTGCTCATATCTTTGATAACTTCCAAATCGCCGAACGATTTTTTTAAGTTTTCCACTCTGATCATAGTCATCTTAAGACAAACTTCCTTTCTACAAAGCTCGCCAGCATGGAGAGCAAGTATATGACGACAAAGTAAATGATCCCTAAAATCAAGTACACATTAAAAGCATCAAATGTGGCGCTGGCCTGTATCCGGCCTTCCTGTGTCAAATCCGCAACTCCGATGACCGATAGCAGAGACGTATCCTTCAATGAAATGATCGCCTGATTGGTGATGGTCGGCAACATTCTTCTGAAAGCCTGCGGTAAAATGATATAGCGCATATTCTGCGTTGAATTCAACCCCAGTGAACGCGCCGCTTCCGTCTGCCCTTTATCGATCGACTGAATACCCGCACGGATAATTTCCGAGAAATAGGCCCCCGCGTTGATCGCCACTGTCACAATTCCAGCAGTAGTATTATCCAAAGAGATGAAATCCAATGAATTCAAGCCGAAATAGATGAAGAACAGCTGGACGATGAACGGTGTTCCCCGAATGGCATCAACAAAGATTTTTGCTATCCAATTCAGGATCTTCAACGGTGCCAACCTGAACAGCGCGACAACCAAGCCAATCAGAAAACCAATGACGATGGCAATGGCGAAAATATATAATGTGACTTGCAGCCCTTCCATTAAGTACGGTAAAGCATTGATAATTGTATCCATATCCACATCCCCTTTGCATCAAAAAATGCAGCGCGCTTCTGCGCGCTGCATCCATTTTTATTCAGCTGCGATATACTTCGCCAAAATTTCATCATATTCTCCGCTGGCACGCAATTCCTCAAGGCCTGCATTGATTTTTTCAAGAAGTTCTGCGTTTTCACCTTTCAACACGGCAATTCCGTACTGATCTCCAGTTAAACGTTCACCCACTGTTTTCAAATCAAGTCCACTTTCCGCAATTGCATAGGCGATGACCGGATAATCTTCCAGCAATACATCAGCATTTCCGTTTGATACTTCCTGGAACATCGATGGGCTGTCTTCAAATTGAGCAATCGTATAACCATATTCAGCTTCATTGTCGCGAGCAAATTGCGCTCCTGTCGTTCCGCTCTTAACAGCTACCGTCTTGCCTTCGAGATCTTCCAGAGCCGTGATGTCATTATTGCTTTCAGCTACTACCAGAGACAATCCTGCATCAAAATAAGGATCGGAAAAATCAACCACTTCTTTGCGTTCTTCTGTAATACTCATACCCGCAATTGCAACGTCCAATTGGCCTGCCTGCAAAGCTGGGATGATTCCACCAAAATCCATCGGGCTGAATTCAATTTCGAACCCTTGATTTTCAGCAATCGCTTTGATCAAATCAATATCGATTCCTGTATATTCGCCGTCCACTTCAAATTCGAAAGGTGGATAGGTGGTATCGATTCCTACCGTATATGTTTCCCCTTCAGTGCCGCCGTCACCGCTTGTCGTTCCTTCTTCACTTTCGTCGGATCCACAGGCAGCAATCACGAGCATCATGGCAATCAATAGTGCTAAAAGACTCCACTTCTTCATTTTATTTCCCCCTTGTTTTCTTTCATCAGTCAATCTAAGTAATAATATATCATAATTTTCTCAATTCCAGAACCTTTGATAGAAAATAACCAACATTCTGCGAAATGGACCAGTACTAATTAACCTCTTTTCTGGCCACTTCCCTTTTTTTGCGAAGGCGGATGAACAAACGGAAATTATGAACCAATGTTTTAACTACCGCATATGTTGGAATCGCAATTAAAATCCCGATAAAGCCGTATAAAGCACCTGCTATCATCAGCAACAGGATAATCGTCAGTGGATGGATATTCAAGCGGTTGCCCATGATGTTGGGAGTGACTAAGTTTCCTTCAAGCTGCTGGACGACCAGCAATACCAGAACCACTTTTACCGCCATCCACATGTCTCCACTCATCAACGCGACAAAAAGAGCTGGAATAATTCCGATGAGCGGACCTAAAAAAGGCACAATGATCAAGAACATGGCAAAGATAGCTAAGCTTAAGGCATAATCCAGTCCGATGATCAGATACCCGATGTACATCAGCACGCCCACTACAGCCGCGACAATTGCCTGGCCCACAATGAACGAAGAAAGTGTCTGGTCGACATCCTTCAATAATTTTTTGCCCTCAGGCTTGTGTTCTTCCGGTAAATACTTCATTAAATGAGGAATGAACTTTTCATCATCCTTCAATAGAAAGAACAAAACAAAAGGGACGACAATCAGCACAATGGCGATATTCACAACCATCCCTAAAATGTTCATCACATTATTCAGCAAATCTTCTGAAAGTTTTTTCAGATAGTTCAAAGCCCAATCCCTTATTTCCGGCCCTGTTACTCCTCCCAATTGAAAATCAGACAGGAAATTGTTTGATTCCTCGGTCACTTCTTCAACCGTTTCTGGAGCCAGGTTCGCTAAGCTCTCAACTTGATTGGTGATAACCGGTCCGAAAAAATAAATCAAAATGGATAAAAGTAAGATAATGACAGTAAAGACGATTCCGATTCCAGCAATTTTGGGTACATAGCGCATCAGCCATTTCACAAGTGGCCGCAACAGATAATAGAGAAGGCCACCCAGTAGTATCGGTGCAAAAATAGTAGCAATGACGACCTGCAGGGGTTCAAATAGGTAATCGATTTTCCCCAGGAAAAACAAAGTGACTGCAACAAGCAAAACTGCCGTTGTATATTCAAAAAACGGTTTTTTAATCCACAAAGTTATTCCACCTTTCTTATTCCTAAAATAATTCCAGCGCACAAAAAAAGCGAAAGCAAATAGGAGCTTTGCTTTCGCTTGCTGTCATCCTTTTATTTATCTTCTTCAAGTTCCTTCATTTCTTTATGGGTTTGTGGGAATGCGTTTGCCTGCCATTCATCCCGGTAAGCAGAATCCAACTGAGACAAGCCTTGCTCCGCAGAATCCTCCAGAGCTTCAACGCTTTCACGTTCGTCCACTTTTTTACTGTTGCGCATATCCGTATCTTCTTTTACACTTACTGTGTTTTTTTCCTGATACGCTTTATAAACAAAAATTCCTGAGGCTGCTGCGAGCGCGCTGCCAATAAGCGTATTCATCGTTGATTTTTTCATCCGAATCCCTCCAAAAATTACATGGTTTTCTTTCACTCTTCTTTGTATACCCTCTATATGATTTTTTAACTAGGTCTGCTCATTTTTTTTATGTTTCAGGATTTTAATTGCTGTAAGGCTTTTTCTTCCGCCGGAATACGAACAAGGAGAAGCAGGAGCGCATTTGCAATACTGAAGATCAAAGCTGTTCGCCACGCTCCGAAGACAAGCGGCAATGCGCCTATCTCTAAAGCCACTACAAGGTAATTGGGATGTGGCAGCCAGCGATAAGGCCCCTTCTTCACTTTTTCGGCTCCAGGAAGGACCAGGATTTTAGTGTTCCAAAAGCGGCCAAGTGACGATAAAGCCCAAATTCGCAACCCCTGTGCAATGGCGAAAATCACCAAAAAAACTTGCCAACCGTCTCCAAGACCGCCTTCTGATGACCATACTTCCACTACCAGGGACAGAAAGAAAAGCACATGAAGCAAAACGATCCATTTATAATGCCGGGCACCAACTTCGATTGCCCCTTGTCTTCTCATGGCTTTTTCGTTGGAACGCGCATAGGCTACTTCCAACAGGCGCTGCAAGATGACAAAGCCCGTCAACAGATAGAAGAATGTCATAACACGGATTCTCCCCACTCAAGCCACAGCATTTCCGAACTGAAACCCGGGCCTAAAGCGGTAAGCAAGCCCTCTTCCCCCTGCCGCGGTTTCTTTTCCATGAAATCCTTCAGTACATAAAGCACTGTGGGCGAAGACATATTGCCGTACTTCGCGAGCACCGCTCTTGAGATAGCCGTTTTTCCAGTTGATAAGCCAAGTGATTTCTCATAGGCTGCCAACACCTTCTTGCCCCCGGGATGAGCAATGAAGTGGGTAATATCTGCAGACGTTCTTGAAATCCCCCCTAAAAAGAGATCTACATTGGGCTTCAGCCATTTTTCGATGATTTTTGGGATATCACGTGAAAAAACTACATGAAGCCCTTCATCTTTGACATCCCATCCCATGACGTCTTCAGAGTCCCGCATCAACGTTGATTGTGTTTCTTTAATATGAAATCCTTCTCCCGGCAAACGTACGCTGTCTCCTGTAACCAAGGCACAGGCGGCACCGTCTGCAAACAGGGAAGTTCCGATCAAATTGCTTTTTGAGGTATCAGAGCGCTGAAAGGTTAAACTGCAGAGTTCCAGACAAAGTACCACCACGACCGCTTTCGGGTAAGCACGGCAATAGTCGTCCGCACGGCTGATGCCTGACGCGCCCCCTGCACAGCCAAGCCCCCATAAGGGAATGCGCTTCACGTGCTGCGGCATCTGCAGGATATTCATAATCCGGGCATCAATAGTCGGCGTGGACATTCCCGAACTTGATACAAAAATGAAAGCATCTACGTCCTCTTTATCCACCTGTGCTTCTTCCAGACAGCGGGATACAGCGAGGCTGCCCATTTTCACTGCCTCCTCTACATAAAGCCGATTCTTTTCTTCCAATCCCCGCTCTTCTTCAAACCAGACTAAAGGAGCAGCAAAGTAGCGGCCTTCAATCTGGCCGTTGCCAAATACCTTTAAAAGCCTTTCAATGTCTGTGTAATGGCCGCCGAATAAATTCCGGACCACATTGACAATTTCTTTTTGATCCACGTAGTAAGGAGCATTTTCCGTAACTACTTTTCGAATCATGGACATCGGCATTTCCTCCTCTGTATCGTAATTCCCTATTCTTTCCCTCTAGCGCAATAACTTGAGATGCTCCTCTTCCTAATGCATCTGACATGAATATTCCAAAATTACCCTGCCGAGCTTTCCGATAAACTTATTCACCCGAACCTTGTATACTTAAAAGTGAAGAGAAGGAGGAAGCTTATGGCGGTTAATCGACAGACACTCGGATGGCAATTAAACAGTTACGATGATTTCTTTAAAGCTTTACAGAAAAAGCAGCATCCCCTGACTCCCGTCGCCCACCGCGGCCTGTGGAATCCGGCTCCTGAAAACTCACTTCCCGCTATTCAAAACTGTATAAACCATAATATTTATTTAATCGAATTGGACATGCAATTGACCAAAGACGGTCAGATTGTTCTCATGCATGACAGCACCGTTGACCGGACGACGAATGGCTCGGGAGAAATAGAGCAACTGACATTAAAAGAAATAAAACAATTATCTTTAAAAGAATTGAATGGCGGACCCAACGCAAAAAATACCAAAGAACAAGTGCCCACACTTCTCGAAGTTCTTCCATTGATCAAAGGAAAAGCCATGATCAATGCAGATAAGGCTTGGGATTTACGGCATGAACTTTATGCTTTGGTCGAACAGCATGATTTGTTTGATTATTTCATGTTGAAAAGCGATAAACCCGTTGAACAACTAACTGCCTTTTTTGATTCCAAACCGCGAAACATGTCTTATATGCATAAGTTGAGCGATAAAAACCTTCACCAACTTGACCTGCTGCTGGAGACCGTCTCCCCAACGGCGATTGAACTCCTTTTTTATACAGAGGACGACGTGGTGGTATCCGACAAGATCATCTCCAAACTAAAAGACCAAACGAATTTATGGGGCAATGCACTTGATTTCGCTGAAAATGCCCGGCGCTCGGATTCCCTTTCCCTTTTAGATCCCGATAAAGGCTGGGGCTGGTTTATAGACCGAGGCATCACCCTTATTCAAACAAACTATTCACTGCAATTCATGGACTACGCAGAAAAGAAAATGAAAGTAAACGAACCCGGCTGAGTCTGAACCGCACCCCAAATGGTAGACACTTTAAAAAAGTGACCCATTTGGGGTTTTTTCTGTTTTCTGACCCCGGTATA